>NZ_LAUM01000011.1:0-101123 GCF_000972265.1 Vibrio sp. ECSMB14106
AATTTGGTGGCCCCTCCCAGATTTGAACTGGGGACCGAACGATTATGAGTCGTGCGCTCTAACCACTGAGCTAAGGGGCCGTATAGGGCATAGATTATAGGGGAACCGTTCAATGGTGTCTAGACTCTATCGGGGCCAATTCCGCTTACATCTTAGCCACTTAAATCATACAGGCACAAAAAAGGTGAGCCAACGCTCACCTTTTCTATTTTAAGCTTAAAAGCTAACCACATTAAGGCGTGTGATTATTCGTCTAGGAAGCTGCGCAGGGTTTCTGAACGGCTTGGGTGACGAAGTTTACGCAGTGCTTTTGCTTCGATCTGACGGATACGCTCACGAGTTACGTCGAACTGCTTACCCACTTCTTCAAGAGTGTGGTCTGTGTTCATGTCGATACCGAAACGCATACGCAGTACTTTAGCTTCACGAGGAGTTAGGCCCGCAAGAACGTCTTTTGTTGCACCGCGTAGGCTTGTTGCCGTTGCAGAGTCTAAAGGTAGCTCAAGAGTCGTATCCTCGATGAAATCACCTAGGTGCGAATCTTCGTCGTCACCGATTGGTGTCTCCATTGAGATTGGCTCTTTAGCGATTTTCAGTACTTTACGGATCTTATCTTCAGGCATTTGCATGCGCTCAGCCAGTTCTTCCGGTAGTGGTTCACGACCCATCTCTTGTAGCATTTGACGAGAGATACGGTTTAGTTTGTTGATCGTTTCGATCATGTGAACCGGAATACGGATAGTACGAGCTTGATCAGCAATCGAACGAGTGATTGCTTGACGGATCCACCACGTAGCGTAAGTAGAGAATTTGTAACCACGACGGTATTCAAACTTATCTACGGCTTTCATTAGGCCGATGTTACCTTCTTGGATTAGATCCAAGAATTGTAGACCACGGTTTGTGTACTTCTTAGCAATCGAGATTACTAGACGTAAGTTTGCTTCAACCATCTCTTTTTTCGCACGACGAGCTTTCGCTTCACCGATAGACATACGACGGCTGATATCTTTAATGCTTTGAACCGTTAGAGACGTTTCACGCTCGATCATATCCAGTTTTTGGATAGAACGACGGATGTCGTGCTCGTTACGTTTGATCTTTTCAGCGTATGGCTTGTCTGAAGCAAGAACTTCATCCAACCATGCTTCGCTAGATTCATTACCAGTAAATAGGGCAATGAAAGATTTCTTCGGCATTTTACCGTACTCAACGGTTTGACGCATGATTAGGCGTTCTTGAGTACGTACTCGATCCATTGACGTGCGAAGTTCATTTACTAGGTAGTCAAACTGTTTTGGCGTCAGACGGAATTCTTTGAATACGTCTTGCATCATTGTTGTTGCAAGTGTTGCTTTCGGGCTCTCGTGGCCGTATTCATTGATTGCTAGCTGACGGTTTTGATAGCTAGTACGAAGTGCTGTAAACTTCTCAAGAGCAAGTTCAGGATCGATACCTGTATCTTCTTCCTCTTCCTCGTCGTCTTCAGCGTCTTCTTTGTCTTCGTCTTCCAGATCTGTTTTAGCAAGCTCTGAACCGATGTGTGTTGCCGTTGGCGCTGCAGTGCCATCGTCATCAGGGTCAACAAAGCCATTGATCAGGTCTGTTAAGCGAATCTCTTCTGCTTGTACGCGGTCAAACTGTTCCAAAATGTATGGAATGGTGCCTGGGTACTCAGCAACAGATAGTTGAACCGTATTGATACCATCTTCAATACGTTTCGCAATGTCGATTTCGCCTTCACGAGTCAGTAGTTCAACGGTACCCATTTCACGCATGTACATACGAACTGGGTCTGTAGTACGGCCAATCTCGCTTTCTACGCTTGAAAGCGCAGCAGCAGCAGCTTCAGCTGCATCTTCATCTATATTGGCATCGTCATCATTTAATGCTAGATCATCAGCATCAGGTGCAGTTTCTACTACCTTAATACCCATGTCGTTAATCATTTGAATGATGTCTTCTACCTGCTCAGAATCCACGATTTCTGCAGGTAGGTGGTCGTTTACTTCGGCGTAGGTCAGATAGCCTTGTTCCTTGCCTTTAATAACAAGTAATTTAAGCTGTGACTGCGGATTTTGATCCATAGATGATATCCAACTTCAGGTCTGGTGAAGGACGTTGCATTCTCAAATGCAAACCAATTATGTTAACAAATTTATTAAATGCTGACTAATCAAACAGGGTTACGCTTTTAGATCTAGCATTAAAGCTAGCAGCTCCCTTTTTTCTTCGGCTGATAAACCGACACTTCTTGCTTTGGCCTGCAGGTTTTCAATTTGTTTTTCAACGCACTGGGCAAGGATGTTGTCCAATGAATCTAAAAATATGTCTTCTTGGTTGTCTTCAACGAGGGGGATTTCCCAACTCGCGAGACGAGACAGAAGAGCCTCATGTTTGCTTTCTCGCCAATTTTCTAATAATTGGCCTGTGCTGATATGGGGGTTCACTTGGCAGATATCAAGTACTTCGACGAATAAACTTAGTCCCGGCAGTTGTAAGCCTTTGACACTTGATAAATCCGGCACCATATCAGCATAGCTCGGATTTTGGATAAGCAAAGCGATAACTTCACGCATCGGAGTGCGCTTGAGCTCTTTATGCGGTTGAGGTGTCGTGTTCTGTGTATGAACACGCGCACGTCTCAATTGGTTATCAAATCCAGTTCGCTCATCGAGCAGTTTTTCGAGCAGTTCTTGGAAGTAACTGTCAGGAATTTTGTTAATCAAGGCGCTGGCGTGTGCACGCAGTGCTGATTTCCCTTCGGTTGTTCCCAAGTTCAACTTGTGTATTTCAATCAGGTTATCGAACAAATAGGCCGAAAGCGGCGTCGCATTGTGGACCAGTTGTTCAAAAGCAGCTTTACCATGCTCTCTAATATAGCTGTCTGGGTCTTCACCGTCGGGCAAGAACAGAAACTTAAGCGTGTTGCCGGTTTTTAGGTACTCAAGGGCATTTTCTAGTGCGCGCCATGCCGCTTCTTTGCCTGCTCGGTCACCATCGTAACAACAAACCACAGTACTGGTTTGGCGGAACAACATTTGAACATGGTCACCAGTTGTCGAGGTGCCCAGTGATGCCACTGAGTAATCGACACCATATTGCGCGAGTGCCACGACATCCATGTAACCTTCAACCACAAGTATTTGCGGCGGTTCACGGTAGGCTTGCAGCACTTCGTAAAGGCCGTAAAGCTCTTTACCTTTATGGAAGATCGGCGTTTCTGGTGAGTTTAGGTATTTCGGTGTGCCATCTTCTAAAACACGACCACCAAACCCGATTACTCGGCCGCGACGATCGCGAATCGGGAACATCACGCGTCCACGGAATCGGTCGTATCGGTTGCCTTTATCGTTCTCTATTAACATGCCGCCAGTGACAAGCATGTCTTGGGCTTCTTTTTGCTGCCCAAAATTTTTACGAACCAAGTCCCACTCGTCGGCAACGTAACCAATACCAAACTTCTGGACGATTTCGCCAGACAGACCACGATTTTTTAGGTATTCAATCGCAGGTTTGTTGGCTGATATTTTGAGTTGTGAGCGATAGAACTGGCTGATGCCGCCCATCAAATCATAGAGGTTACGTTTTTGTTCGCTGTTGGCTCTTGGTGTTGTTGATATTTCGCCGCTGCGTTGCTCTCTTGGCACATCTAAGCCTAGAAATGAAGCAAGTTCTTCAATCGCCTCTACAAAGTCGAGGCGTTCGAACTCCATCATGAAGTCGATGGCATTACCATGCACGCCACAACCAAAGCAGTGATAAAACTGTTTTTCTTGGCTTACGCTGAAAGAGGGAGTTTTTTCGTTGTGAAATGGGCAACAAGCACCATAGTTTTTGCCTTTTTTCTTAAGTTTCACGCGTGCGTCCACAATATCGACAATGTCGAGACGCGCTAGGAGATCATCGATGAAACTACGCGGGATGTGTCCTGCCATAAAACCTTAGAAAAATGCACTAACTGAGAGTGTGGATCATAATAGTGTGAATAGGTTATAGATACAAACAAGCCGTGCGTTCCGAAGGATTGCACGGCTTGTTGCAATTTGATTTGGGATTAAGCGAGTTTAGAGCGAACTAAACCACTAACTTTACCCATATCTGCACGCCCTTGAATTTGTGGTTTCAAGATAGCCATTACTTTACCCATGTCTTGCATGCCCGCTGGTTGAGCTTCAGCGATTGCGCTATCAAGTAGTGCAATAACTTCTTCTTCTGTTAACGGTTGAGGCATAAAGCCTTCAAGTACAGCAATTTCTGCTTGTTCCACATCAGCAAGATCTTGACGATTTGCTAATTCATATTGAGCAACAGAATCGCGACGTTGCTTAACCATTTTAACTAATACAGCAAGGATGTCGTCGTCGTTCAGAGTGATCCGTTCGTCAACTTCACGTTGCTTGATTGCTGAAAGAGCTAAGCGGATAGTACCAAGGCGCGGTTTGTCCTTGGCTTTCATCGCTAATTTTTGCTCTTCTTTGAGTTGTTCAATAAGAGCCATAACTCAGTCCTTATGGATTAAGTTATTAGTACAGGCGAACGCGACGTGCGTTTTCGCGAGCTAGCTTCTTAGCGTGACGCTTTTGAGCTGCTGCTTTAGCGCGTTTGCGAACTGTAGTTGGCTTTTCGTAATGCTCGCGACGGCGAACTTCAGAAAGGATACCTGCTTTTTCACAAGAGCGCTTGAAACGACGTAGTGCAACGTCGAACGGTTCGTTTTCACGTACTTTAACTATTGGCATATGCCTTTCACCTCAGGGGTTATTCATTATCGCTGGCCACTCAGTACCAAATCAGAGAAGTTACCCATCGAGCTAACTCTCTATTCGCGTTTGGCCATTAACCAGCTTGATCAAAAATGGTGCGGAATTTTAATCCGATCACAGTGGCTTTGTAAAGCACTTTGTCGATTATAGTCTGTACAATATTTGTTTGAAGCGCTTAGGCAGGGTAATATTGCGCTAATTTCCCATTTTAGACGAAAGCGTGCCGAGAAAATTATGCGCATTATTGGTATTGAAACCTCTTGTGATGAGACAGGAATCGCGATTTATGATGATGAGCAAGGGCTACTTTCTCATCAATTATACAGCCAAGTAAAACTGCACGCCGATTACGGTGGTGTAGTACCTGAGCTTGCTTCACGTGACCACGTGAAGAAAACAATTCCTCTTATTAAAGCGGCATTAGCAGAAGCAAACCTAACGTCGAAAGACATTGACGGTGTGGCTTACACGGCTGGCCCAGGTTTAGTGGGCGCACTGCTTGTAGGTGCAACCATTGGCCGCAGTATTGCTTACGCTTGGGGTGTGCCTGCGGTGCCTGTTCACCACATGGAAGGTCACCTTCTTGCGCCTATGCTAGAAGATAACCCGCCACCATTCCCATTTGTAGCGTTGCTGGTTTCTGGCGGTCATACGATGATGGTTGAAGTGAAAGGTATTGGCGAGTATCGAATTCTTGGTGAATCGATTGATGATGCGGCGGGTGAAGCGTTTGATAAAACGGCGAAGTTGATGGGCTTAGATTACCCAGGTGGTCCGTTGCTATCTCGACTCGCAGAAAAAGGCACACCAGGTCGCTTTAAGTTCCCTCGTCCAATGACAGACCGCCCGGGCCTAGACATGAGTTTTTCTGGTCTGAAAACCTTTGCAGCGAATACGATTCGTGACAACGACAATGATGATCAGACTCGTGCGGATATTGCTTACGCGTTCCAAGAAGCGGTTTGTGCCACCTTGGTCATCAAATGTAAGCGTGCCTTGGTAGAGACGGGCATGAAACGTATAGTGATTGCCGGTGGTGTAAGTGCCAACAAACAACTGCGTGTTGAGCTCGAAGCACTGGCCAAAAAAGTTGGTGGTGAGGTGTACTACCCACGTACAGAGTTCTGCACTGATAACGGCGCCATGATTGCTTACGCAGGTATGCAGCGCCTGAAAAATGGTGAAACAGCCGATTTATCCGTTCACGCTACACCGCGTTGGCCGATTGATCAACTTGAGCCAATTGCTGAATAAAGCAGAGTGTTTAACATGCGGTCGCCTTGTGCGGCCGTTTTTATGTATCGTCGATTTATATACTTGAACGATATGCGTAGTAGAGATTAGGGAAGAAAATGAAACAGTTCATTGTAGACAATCAATCGATGGCGTACCTAGATGAAGGTGAGGGCCCGGTTGTTGTATTGGGTCACAGCTACCTTTGGGATAGCGCGATGTGGAAGCCACAGATTGAGGCGTTGAAAACTCAGTACCGTTGTATTGTGCCAGAATTTTGGTCTCATGGTGAGTCTCAAGCTGCACCGAACTCGATGCGTAACTTGAAGGACTACGCTCAGCACGTGTTGTCATTGCTGGATCATTTGGACATCGAAGAGTTCTCTGTTGTTGGCTTATCGGTTGGCGGCATGTGGGGAGCCGAGTTAGCGGAGCTAGCACCTGCGCGAATCAAGTCTTTGGTTCTAATGGATACTTTCGTTGGTCTAGAGCCAGAAGTCGCTCACGCTAAATACTTCCACATGTTAGATACCATCACCCAAACAAAGATGGTCCCTCAACCGATTGTAGAAGCGGTTGTGCCATTGTTTTTTGCTAACGATGCTCAAACAAACACACCCGATTTGGTTGTAGGCTTTACTCAGCAGCTATCGGCTCTTGAAGGTGAGCAAGCTGAAGAAGTCGCGCGAATTGGTCGAATGGTGTTTGGTCGCCGAGATATGATTGAAGCTGTAGAGAATTTTGCTCTGCCGGTTTTGATTGCCGTTGGACAAGAAGATAAACCGCGTCCGGTACTTGAGTCTTACTTAATGCATGATTGCATTACTGGCAGTGAGCTGGTGGTGATTCCTGATGCTGGCCATATTAGCTCGCTAGAGCAACCAGAGTTTGTGAATAAGATGTTGAAAGGCTTTTTAGACAAGCACCTACTTTAATCTATTCAGAGTCGAGTATCATTACTTGGCTGTAACTTTGTTCGACTTACACTTGTTTCTTCTGCTTGCTTCGGCTAGACATATAGAACGGTTTAAGTCGATTTTTTTTGTCCAATTTTTGGTTCACTGCCATCAAGTAGGCGACGGATATTCTGGTGATGACGCAGTACGATCAAGCAACATAGCATGGCAACTGGCAGCGTATATTGAGGTTTGACTAACCAAGCGTAAAATGGGGCAAGTAGCACAGTGACTATTGCTGCTAAAGAAGAATAGCGAAACAAAAACGCCATCACTAACCAAGTCGCCATGATCATTCCCGTTAGATCGAATCCAATTGGGGCGATGGCTCCGAGTGCCGTTGCGACGCCTTTACCACCTTTAAAGTGGAAGAATATTGGGTACATATGACCAAGGCATGCCGCAATCGCCACAACTCCTAAAATGATCGGATCGATCTTGAGATAGTAACCAAGCCAGACGGGGATCGTGCCTTTAAGCATGTCACAGAGTAGTACTGATGCCGCGGCACCTTTGCCTCCGACACGTAACACATTGGTTGCTCCGGGGTTATTCGAGCCCACCGTTCTTGGATCTGGGAGCCTTAAGACTCGGCATATCAAGACCGCACTAGAGATTGAGCCTAGCAAATAGGCTGCAATGATCATGATTAGTGCCAATGGGGTCATGTCTTTCCTTAAACGGTTATAAGCTTAACGGTGGGAAAATAATGCTCAATCTAAGAGTAATTGGTATCATATCTGGAATTACGCTAATAATACGTTTTTTTCCCCAATATGGGTATCCGACCTCTAAAAGGACAAGTCATGGCACTGGATAAAGTTTTCATTGAACAGCTAGAAGTAATTACAACGATCGGTGTTTACGATTGGGAGCAAGAGATTAAACAAAAACTTGTGCTCGATATTGAAATGGCTCATGACAACCGCCCAGCTGGCAAGAGTGATGATGTGGTTGATGCTTTGGACTACTCGACAGTGAGCACGGCCGTACTTGAACATATTGCTAATGGCCGATTCCTATTGGTTGAACGTGTAGCAGAAGAAGTCGCTGAATTAATTATGACTCAATTTTCAGTGCCGTGGATTAAGATCCGTTTAGCGAAGCCGGGCGCGGTACCACAAGCAAAATCCGTTGGCGTGATCATCGAAAGAGGTCAGGCATGACAATAGCCTATGTTGGTGTTGGCACGAACATAGACCGCGACAAGCATGCAAGGGTGGCATGGACAGAGCTTCAATCGTTAGGGACTAACCTTAAATGCTCTAAAATCTATCACTGTGAGCCTGTCGGTTTTAATAGCCACTCGTTTTATAACTTTGTGATAGAACTCGACACATCACTCTCATTGACTGAATTTTCACAGCAACTGCGTAAAATTGAGTTTAAATGGGGTCGTTCTCAAGATGCGCATAAACTTCAAGATCGAAAGCTCGACCTTGATATTGTGCTGTTTGGAGAGGTGGTTTCTGAGAGTGATCCAGAATTACCACGCAGTGATATCTATAAATACCCTTTTGTAACACAACCACTTTATGATCTCTGTCCTGCGAGAGTGATCCCGCAAGACGGAAGAACTGTCCGTGAAATATGGCAGAAGATGCAGCAATTAGACTCGCTCTCTGTCGTAAATATAAAATTATAATTTTAAGGTAAGTAATGAGTTATTTTGAAGCGTTTATGTTGGCGTTGGTACAAGGCTTTACTGAATTTCTACCTATTTCCAGTTCCGCTCACTTAATCCTTCCTTCGGCTGTATTAGGCTGGGAAGATCAAGGCTTGGCTTTTGATGTCGCTGTCCATGTCGGTACTTTGGCGGCTGTGGTGATCTATTTCCGCAAAGAAGTTGTGTCTCTTTTGAGTGCTTTCTTTGGCTCGGTATTTAAGGGGGATCGCAGTAAGGAAGCAAAATTGGCGTGGATGATCATTCTCGCGACGATTCCAGCCTGTATCTTTGGCCTGCTGATGAAAGATATTGTCGAGCTTTATTTACGCAGTGCGTGGGTCATTGCCACGACCACAATTGTCTTTGGTCTGTTGCTATGGTGGGTCGATAAAAACTCAAGTCTGCGTGATGACGAATATCAAGCCGGTTGGAAAAAAGCGTTGTTTATTGGCCTCGCTCAGGCAATGGCGATCATTCCGGGGACATCGCGTTCTGGTGCGACCATTACCGCGGCACTTTATCTTGGTTTTACTCGTGAAGCCGCGGCTCGATTCTCATTCTTAATGTCTATTCCAATCATCACTTTGGCTGGTGGTTACTTAGGTCTAAAGCTGGTGACGAGTGGTGATCCAATCCATGTAGGTACTTTGCTTACGGGTATCGCGGTTTCTTTTATTAGTGCTTATATCTGCATTTACTTTTTCTTGAAGCTTATTTCGCGGATGGGCATGACACCGTTTGTTATCTACCGCTTGATTCTCGGTTTTGGTCTGTTTGCTTTCTTAATGATGCAGTAGCACTCGACTTACGTAGGCAAATGTTGCGTCCTAAAGATTGAAACGAAAAAACCCGCTTAGTCGCGGGTTTTTTAATGCATGGTAATCAGCGTTATGAAGATCAATGATCTGCAAGTTCTGATAGGGCGTTTTCAATCGCGGTAGCTCTACGCTTCTCTTGCTCTTCTCGAATATCTTTACCTTGAAAACCATCGGCAATAATCGCTTTAACTTCGACTTGTAACGCGGCTTGATAAGCTGCCTCAAAACGCGCTTTTTGAGGATAAGGCTGAGTTTCTAATCCTTTACGGCCTGCATGGTCGGCTTGGCAGCAAAGCAATATGTCGTTGAGCCTCTCAGGCTTGCGCCAAACATCAAACTTGTTGAGAACCTTGAGAAAGGTCGTCGGTTTGAGTTCACCCGCACGGTGAATATTAGAGTGTTGCTCACAGACTAACAGTGCGAGATCTCTAAATTCATTAGGCACTCTTACTCTGTCACATAGCTTCTTAATGATCTTCAAGCCAGTATGACAGTGCATTTTGTGGCTTGGCCACTCGATTTCTGGCGTAATACCTTTACCTAAATCATGCACTTGAGCGGCAAAACGCACGGGTAACGATGGGCTTAATAGCGCAGCTTGCTGAGCCACCATCAGAGTGTGAATCCCCGTGTCGATTTCTGGGTGCCACTTTTCAGGTTGAGGTACACCAAACAAGGCATCAATTTCTGGAAGAACGACCGCTAATGCACCGCACTCTCTTAAAACCGAGAGGA
The DNA here is from genome assembly GCF_000972265.1 of Vibrio sp. ECSMB14106. Lineage (NCBI taxonomy): Bacteria > Pseudomonadati > Pseudomonadota > Gammaproteobacteria > Vibrionales > Vibrionaceae > Vibrio > Vibrio sp. ECSMB14106. Next base: position 10,175 of record NZ_LAUM01000011.1, read on the forward strand.
ACACTTCAGGGTGTGGTGTACTGAGTGATTTGTGCCACTCTTGCCAAACTCGCTCTGCGGTAAGGTGTGCCAGTTCACCAGATTGCACGATCTCACTCATCATCACCATGGTTTCAGGTGCGACTGTAAAGTTGAGGTGGTGAAGTTTGGCAGCGAAACGCGCAACACGCAGCACACGAAGCGGGTCTTCAACAAAAGCATCGGAAACATGTCTTAAAATGCGATTTGAGAGATCTTGTTGGCCGTGGTAAGGATCGTAAAGCTGGCCTTTGTCATCTTGAGCGATGGCGTTGATCGTCAGATCTCGACGCATCAGATCTTCTTCTAGGCTTACGTCTGGGGCAAAGTAACATTCGAAGCCGGTGTAACCAGAGCCTGACTTTCTTTCGGTACGAGCCAGTGCGTGTTCTTCTTTAGTTTTTGGATGCAGGAATACGGGGAAGTCTTTACCTACAGCCGAGAAACCAAGGCTTTTCATCTCTTGAGGGGTACTTCCTACCACGACCCAATCTCTATCATAACTGTCAATATTAAGCAGTTTATCGCGCACTGCTCCACCGACAAGATAGCGTTGTAGGCCATTACCTTTTGGTAGGCTATCGTATATTTGCAACTTATCACCTCGAAATGTTTTATCACTGCTGGACTTTACGGCAAGCAATGGTACTTTCCATTAATCGTAATTATAGGGCAGCACATGTATAAGGAATATTTTGGCTTTGTTGAGATGCCATTTTCGATTGTACCAAATTCTCGCTATTTGTTTTTGAGTCAGCGCCACCAAGAGGCGATGCAGAACCTACAAGCCGGTTTAGGCGAGGGTGGGGGCTTTGCAATGCTTACTGGTGAGGTTGGTACTGGTAAAACAACGGTCGCTAAAGCGATGTTGTCTTCACTCGATAATCAGACTCAAGCAGGCCTTATACTCAACCCTACGTTTTCGAATACCGATTTGCTTGAAGCTATCTGTGATGAGTTTGAGGTGGAATACCCTGAACAAGCATCGCTCAAGCAGCTGAGTCAGGCGATTCATCATTTTCTGCTTGATAGCCATGCAGACGGTATTCAAACCTTATTGGTTATTGATGAAGCTCAGCACCTCGCTGCCGATGTGTTGGAGCAGTTACGCCTTCTAACCAATTTGGAAACCGACAGTCGCAAGTTGTTAAAAGTGCTGTTGGTTGGCCAACCGGAATTGCAGCAACATCTACAGACCACGCAATTGCGTCAGCTTGCTCAGCGCATTACTGGTCGTTATCACTTACTGCCTCTTAATACTGAAGAAACGGGTAAGTACATCGCGTTTCGTTTGGAAACCGCGGGTGGTGAGCAGATGTTGTTTTCCAACCGTTCTATCAAGCTGATCGCCCAATATACTCATGGTATTCCAAGGTTGATTAACTTGGTGTGTGATAAAGCACTGCAGTTAGCTTTCCATGATGGTGAGCAAATGCCCTCAAATGAGACGGTTAACCGAGCTTGTCAGCAGATTATGGCTTTTCAAGCTGAGGTGTATCATGTTGAAAGCCCTCGAGTTACCCACGTAGCAGCTACATTATTTCAATACGTAGGAATTGCCACGTTAAGTGTTGGCCTCGCGGTAGCGACGTTTAACTTTGCCCCAGCATACATAGATTCATGGTTACCGCCTAAAAGTTCCAACGAAGCACAACTTCCAGTATCTGTAGAAGCTCAGCGCTCTTTGGTAGCAGAGGCTCCTAAATTAGTCGTTGAGCCTGAACCTTCTAAGTTTGAATTACCCAAACACATTCAGCAGCACTTGATGCTGGGAACTAACCGATCTCTTGCTATTCAGGATCTTTATACCCTGTGGGGGTATCAATCTTCCCTGCGAGATGGTTTGTGCTTGAGTGAGCCACAAAGTGTCTTTGTGTGCGAGCAGCAGCAGGCCAATTTAGATACATTGTTAGAACTTAGTGTACCTGTGGTACTTAATCTCGACATAGACCAAAAGCCAGTGTTTGCTGTGCTGTATGGTGTGTCTGAGGATTCTGTCGAGTTACTGGTGAATGAAAAGCTCTTGGTGATGCCGAAGCAATCCTTAGAGAAAATTTGGCAAGGCGATTATGTCGCGATTTGGAAACAGCCGCTAAGAGAGATGCTTAAACAAGGCCATCGAGGTGAGGCGATTGCGTTGCTTGATCTGTTACTGTCTGAAGTATTGGGTGAAGGTGTCTCTGGCAGTGATGTGTTCGACGATGAGTTAAAAATGAAAGTTGAAGCTTTTCAGGCTTGGCAGGGGATATCTGTAGACGGCATCGCTGGAAAACAGACGTTAACAAGATTACAAAGATTAGCTCAACTTGACTCTCCCAAGTTGATGTCACTAGAAGGGGGCGAAAGCTAATGTCACGTATTATGCACGAACTTAAACTGTCGTCTCACAAACAATCTTCTATTAATAAACCCGCCTTCAAAGGCTACCAGAATCATCATGTTCCTAATTCTGCAAAAGGGGTTAGCAACAAACGAGGTTCATCGTTAGCGATGGGGTTGCTCTTAATCTTGGTTCCTTCTTTGTTGGTGGGTGGCGTTCTGGCTTATCAATCGTATAGCCAACAACAGTTGTTCTCGGCCAATCAACCAGTCAGTCTCGTGCAACCAGAGTCAAAGACTCAGCCTGAGCTTGAAACTCAAAGGATTGAAACCAGAACACAGACTGAAGCTACAGGGGTGGAAGTTGATGAAGCGTTGTTTGCTGTTCGTGTAGCGCCGACAAGTAAAACGTTAAAAGTATTACCTCGCCAAGAAATGTATACGCAGATTGAGCTTGAAAGTACCAATGTCGCAGCTGACGCAGCAGTAGTGATGGCCAATACTAATAGCACAACGCAAACAACAGCCAGTGCTGAGTCAGGTCGTGCTCAACCAACGGTTCAGTCAAGTATGACCGGTGAGAGTAACGAGTTGCAATCGGATAGTGACTTGCTGAAAGGTTTAGACTTCAGTGAGTTACCACCTGAATTGGCATTGAAGCTTGAATCCATCATGGGCGAGCAACAAAGCGCGCCTGAGCCGATGGATTCTAGACCCGCAGGGAAAACGGGTTCTCAGGTCATTGAGTTGGAAACGCATACCAATAGCTTATCTGGAGTGTTGCCTAAGTTAGACCTACAAACTCATATGTACTCGAGTAGTGAAACCAAACGCTGGGTCAAAGTGAATGGCCAAGAAGTGGCTCAAGGGGAGTGGATAGGACAAGAGATTCAGTTGTTAGAGGTTAAGCCCCAATCGGTGATTATTGAGTTCAACCAGCAGAAGATAGAGATCCCAGCCCTGTACGAATGGCAAGGCTAGTGGAAAAGCGAGATTGTTTGAGTTGATGACCAAAGTGACAGGCAAATAAAAAGGAGCCCCGCGGTGCTCCTTTTTGATATTTGATACTGAGTTCACTGTACCTGACACAAAACGATAAGCTTACGCCCAACCGTTTGGCGACTTTCTGCGACGAGGCATAATGTGTGGCAGGATAAGGCCAAGAAGTAAACCAACACCAGCAACACCACCACCGTACATGAAGTACTTCAATAATAGGTCATCTTTCTGAGTATCTAGTTTAGCACGCAGTTCACGGTTTTCTGTTTGAGAGCTCGTGAGCTGTTGGCTAATCTCGCTGTAGTTTTGCTCAAGTTCAGCAATTTGCTTGTTACGAGACTCTAGAGAGCTGGCTAGACCTGCTTTTTCACTGTCAGCACTTTGGCGTGCATTGGCTAGTTTGCCCTTTACCTCTGTTAACTCTTTCTCTAGTTTCGGCATGCGCAGTGCCATACTTTCTTGAGTGCTTACAAACTTACTCTCAACCCAACCTTTACGGCCACGGTTGTCTTGGATCTGAGTGTAACCCGTGCTCTTGTTTGTTTGTAGATATGTAATCTTTTCACCAGCATCAACACTGCCGATAATACGGTAGGTATTGTTTGGGCCAGAATGCATATAAGTAAACAGTTTGTCAGCAATATAACGGTCTTGTGCAAAGGCAGCTGGAGCCGCAATCATTGCGAACAAAACTAAGCTAATCAGTTTTTTCACAGTAAATCCCTTAACGATTCAAATTGGGTAGGCGTATGAGTCTGCCTCAATCAGCAAATGATATTTAGTTTTTTTATGTGGTGCAACAAAGAAGGGAGGCAAAGCCTCCCTTTCTGTGCGTTTGAGTCAATAATGACATGACATTTACATATCATTACTGAAACTTACCGTTTTCTGACGCTAGTGCTTACTAGCGCAAGGGCTATTACATGGTAAACATAGCCTGAATTGCATAAAAGAATACAACAGCAAGTAGAGCACCTGCTGGCAGTGTTACAATCCAAGAAGCTACGATGTTACGCACAACGCCTAGGTTTAACGCTGCGATACCACGAGCAAAACCTACACCTAAAACCGCACCAACCAATGTTTGCGTGGTTGAAATTGGAAGGCCAGTACCAGAAGCAAGTACAACCGTACATGCTGTAGCTAACTGAGCGGCAAAGCCACGGCTAGGTGTTAGTTCTGTAATACCAGTACCAACCGTTGCCATTACTTTATGACCCATGGTAGCAAGACCAACAACGATACCAATACCACCGAGAGGAAGAATCCACCATGCGATAGTGCTCTTACCTGAGATTTCACCCATGTGCTCAACGGTTGAAACAACCGCAGATAGAGGACCAATCGCGTTAGCTACGTCGTTTGAACCGTGTGCGAATGCCATGGCACAAGCCGTGATAACCATAAGCACGCTGAAGATACCTTCAACGCCAGCAAAGCCATGGTCTTCTTCGCGATTAGCAAATTTCTTTTGAATGTATAAGTAACCGCCAACCATGACGACAGCAGAAACACCTGCCGCCCATAACCATGCTTCAGTACCGCTTAGGTGAAGGCCAACGTGTTTAAGACCTTTCTTGATCGTTACAAGTGCAATAACCATTGTCGTAATGAACATGTACACAGGTACAAAACGTTTAGCGTTAAACAGCGGGTTTTCTGTATCGAATATCAGTCGCTGAGCACTTACAAAAATGAGATAGGCAAAGATACCGGAAATCAACGGTGTGACAATCCAACTACCCACAATACCTTGGACGCTGTTCCAGTCTACAGCTTCAGTACCTACAGACACACAAGCAAAACCGATGATTGCACCGATGATAGAGTGAGTCGTTGATACTGGCCAGCCCATGTATGATGCTAGAAGCAACCATGTACCAGCAGCCAGTAGCGCAGACATCATACCGTACACAAGTACATCCGGTTGATGAGCGAAGAGAGATGTTTCGATAACACCTTTACGGATCGTGTCAGTTACTTCGCCACCCGCAAGGTAAGCACCTGCGAACTCAAAGATCATTGCGATAATGATCGCTTGTTTTACAGTTAGAGCTTTAGAGCCTACTGAGGTGCCCATTGCGTTCGCAACGTCATTTGCACCAATACCAATAGCCATCAAGAAACCGAAAGCTGCTGCAACAATAATCAGGACAGTGCCGTAGTTAGCAAGGATATCCATCGTAATACCTAGTTGTTTGATAACAAGCGGAGCAAATTTAGACGCAAAAAACCGCTCAGCGAGAGAAATACTCAGCGCATAAGTGGTTTGGTTGAAAAAGTGCTCTTCGTTATATGGTTAACGTATGATTTAAGATCGAGAAAGCATTACTTCAAGACGAGCGCCAACACGCTGTGCTTGATCTGCAATACCACCAACCCATTCAAGAATCTTGTATAAGAACATGATGTCAACTGGATTCAGATCGCCTTCAATCGCCATTAGCTGCTGGCGTAGTTCGATCTGCATCGCGTCGGTATCATCTTCAATAACATCTAATTGATGAATCATTTCAGCAACGAGTGTTACTTCACGGCCTTTAAAGCCAGTTTCAAGTAATTCGTCTAGTTCGTTGATTACTTTTTGTGCTTGGTTCGCTGCGTCTAGGCAACGTTTAACGTAAGCGATGAAGTTCTGTTGCATTGGCGCTGGAATGACAAGTTGGCGACCATATACACGGCCAGCAATGTCTTTCGCTAGGTTTGCAAGTTTGTCTTGTTGAGTTAATAGCTCCAACATATCGGTGCGATCAACTGGCATAAACAAACCGCGAGGAAGTTTCAGGCGAATTTCACGTTTTAGTACGTCAGCTTCTTTCTCAAGGTGAGAAATTTGAGCTCGAATTTCTGATGCTTTTTCCCAATCACCTTTTGAAGATACTTCAAAGAAATTAATCAGGTGAGAACAACATTCGTTCACGCATACCACGTGACGCTGCAAAGGTTTAATTGGGGACTTTGCAAATAACCCCATAATTGTATTTACTGGCATGGTCATCCAACCTAATAAATAATAACCTTAAAACAACATACACCATATTCACGGTGAAATGTTAAGCGATGGCTACAAAGTCGCGCATGTTAACCTAATCAATCTCTCATTAAAACTGTTTTAGATCATCATAAGGGCGATATTTCTGACTTGCCGAGTGTTCAAATTGGCAATATCCTGTCCCTATCTTCACAGAAAGGTATAACTATGGAAACCGAGATAGAACTGAAGTTTTTTGTTTCGCCTGATTTTTCAGAGACTTTACGCAATAAAATTTCTGAAACTAAAGTACTTCAGCACAGTTGTCGTGAGCTAGGTAACATCTACTTTGACACCCCTGACAACTGGTTACGTAAGCACGATATCGGCTTGCGCATTCGACGCTTTGATGACGTATTTGTACAAACCGTAAAGACTGCAGGACGTGTTGTTGCCGGCTTGCATCAAAGGCCTGAATACAATGCCGAACACGACAATAACGAACCTAAGTTATCTTTGCACCCTGAGGACATTTGGCCAGAGGAGAAAGATATCGACGCGCTGCAAGCTGAGCTTACGCCTCTTTTCTCTACTAACTTCACTCGTGAACAATGGTTGATTGGCATGCCTGATGGTAGCCAGGTTGAGGTTGCGTTCGACCAAGGCTTTGTTGAGTCTGGTGAACTGCAAGAGCCTATTTGTGAAGTTGAGTTAGAACTTAAATCAGGCCAAACGGACGCTCTGTTTACTCTATCTCGCCAATTTTCTGAGCATGGTGGCATGCGCCTCGGTAACCTCAGTAAGGCAGCCAAAGGGTATCGTCTTGCTCAAGGTTACCAAGGAGATGAAGTGACTCCTTTAACCTTAGTTGATACCGACAAAAGTGACACCGTTGAATCGTGTTTTATTCAATCGTTAGAGCATGCTCTCGCTCATTGGCATTATCATGAGCAGATTTTCACAGAACGCCAATCAATAGAAGCACTGCATGAGATCAGTCATTCGCTGAGCTTTATTCGTCAAACCTTCACCATTTATGGCGGTATTGTACCAAGACGTGCAAGTGCTATTTTACGCCAAGAGTTGAAGTGGCTTGAGCAAGAACTCGATTGGCTAAAAACCTATGACCACTTTGAAGATTTGCTGGAAGATAAAGGCCATGTCCTGCGTAAGTTAGATGCCCGTAAGTTTTTAGTGACTGAGCTGAAAGAGATGCAAGATCAACTTCCAGACCGCGAAGAGCTTCTTACCTTACTGAGTTCTTCTCGCTACACAGGGCTATTATTAGACCTAAGCCGTTGGATTTTATCTCGTGGTTGGCAGCCGTTTTTAGACGATAAAGCTCGTGAGCAAATGGCTCGTGGTATTGAATGGTTTTCGGTGCAACAGCTTGATCGTACGTGGGCAGATCTCATGGAAGTTTTTCCACCAGAACGAGTGATGACGAGCCAAGCGTATATTGACCAACAATACCGTTTGATGCGCAGTCTATATACCGGCGTCGGTTTTGCGAGTTTATACGACGATGTTGAACGCAACAGTTTCCGCTTACCGTGGGCCGACATGGTACAAGGGATTGATGATTTGCTGATGCTAAGAACGCTAGAGCCGCTGACTGAAAAGTTGGAAGGTGATGAGAAAGTTCAATTGGAACGTTGGTTAGCTCGCCAAGAAGTGTCCATTTTGCATGCAATGGAGCAGACGCGCCAAATCAGTGTAGAAGTTGAGCCGTACTGGCAAGACTAAACCCCACACCAATATGAATGATAAAATAGGGCTTCGGTCCTATTTTTTTGTTTGTTGCTCAAGCCTTTCTAGCCGTTCGAGTATCAATTGTTGCTGCTCTAGAATCTTATCCAGTTTACGTTCTTTATTCTCCAATTGCTGATTTTGTAAATCGGTTGGAGAAGTGATGAGTGAGGTTATCAAACCTGAAATCATACCAAAAACACCTACCCCACAAACGATAACTAGAGAAGCAACCAGTTTTCCTGAATTGGTCACTGGAAAGTGATCACCGTAACCAACGGTACTGATTGTTACGAAAGCCCACCACAAAGCATCATAGCCGGTAGTAATGTTTGCGTTAGGAGCTTTGTGTTCTAACAACAGAATGGTACCGGCGCCGATAGTAAGCAAAATTACCAATAACAGAATGATTGAGGCGAGAGTGGTCTCTCTGCGGTTGCGAAACAGTTCTCTGAAAATGCGCTTGCTGGAGCGTAATACCAAGATGACACGCAATATCTGAAATATACGAGCAAAACGAAGCGGTTCGATCATTGGAATGCTCGCCAAAAAGTCGATCCAATGAACTTTTAAGAATTCGGTTTTGTTTTGTGATCTGAGTAGGTCTATTGTGAGCTGAAAAAGAAAAACACTACAGATTATAAAATCGAGGCCGATAAGGACTTGTTTCGATTCTTTATCAATTGGTGCAAACAATAAGCCTGAGATCACAAATAACGCTAGGAAAGAGAGAATCAGTGATAATAAGCTCATCGGCTTGGCTGTGTCTTTGATACTATTTAACATTCATACGAGGCTCAAAATAAATTGCGAATTTTGACTGACATAGCCATGTCGCGGATATAGAAGCCATCAATATATAAGAGTTAATGGAGAACTGACAATGACTAAAGTGTCATTCAAGCCGTGGGAAAGGGTAATCTCTGACGTTCGTCTCGTTCCGAAAATGATCATGCTGATGGTATTCAGCACGATTTTGATCATTTCAAAGCAGCTATGGGACGCAAGTACGTTTTACGATTCATTGCTTGCAGCAACAAACAATACCCAAGTTGCCCAGCAGCATTATGAAACTTACCTCGTTCAAGTAGCTTGGCAAACCGCCTTGATGATCATTGTATTTGTGGTTCTTCTATTAGCAGCAGCTCGCGTTATGCTCCGTCAAACGCAATACTTGAATGATGCAATCAAAACGATGGCAGACAAGAATCTGTCAGTGCCAATTCATATGGATTGTAAGGATGAATACGGCGATGTGGCACGCGAACTCGAAAAAACGCGAGTTCAATTGAACGACATGATCAAAACTCAGGTAGCCTCTTCAGATGAGTTATTTGCTTTGACAGAAGTGATGACCATCAGCATGTCGGAAACCAAAGATTCGGCTCAAGAAGAGTTCAATGAGATCGATCAGCTTGCGACAGCAATGAGTGAGATGACGTCAACGGTACAAACCGTAGCCGAACATGCACAAAGTGCCTCTTCTCTAACAGAGCAGGCATCAGGCCAAGCATTGACAGGTCAGAAGTTCGTGCAGGGATCGGTTTCTAAGATGAGTGAACTGTCTTCCGACATCGCAGCTTCAGCTGCGGCGGTAAACCAAGTTGAAGAGCGCGTTGATTCAATCGGCAGCGTGGTTGGTACTATCCAAGGTATTTCAGAACAAACCAACTTACTGGCGTTAAACGCAGCGATTGAAGCGGCGCGTGCAGGTGAGGCGGGTCGCGGTTTTGCTGTTGTTGCCGATGAGGTTCGTAATCTTGCACAGCGTACTCAGCAAGCGACAGTAGAAATCCAAGACATGATCAGCCACCTGCAAAGCAGTGCTAACTCCGCGGTTGGGCTGATGGAGAAAAGTGTTGTGGAAGCAGCAGAAGGCGTTGATCTGGTGACTAATGCAGGCTCTGAGCTTGATGGTATCGTCAGCCAAGTCAACCAAATCAATGATATGAACTTCCAGATCGCAACCGCTGCGGGCCAACAAAGCAGTGTTGCTGAAGAGATGAGCGTTAACCTGACCAATGTTCGTGAACTTGTTGAAGCATCTGTAGTGGTGGTTGGCGAGCTTCTTGAGACTTCCCAGCTTATGGAAAGCAACGCGCAAGAGCTCGACGGTAAGATTAAGCAGTTTAAGGTTTAGCCTTTAAAGCCTAATCTTTACCTCTAAGAGTTATGTCTTAGAGACAAAGGCTTAACTCGATAAGTTCACCGATAAAACGCCCACATTACTCATGTGGGCGTTTTTTATTGGCGTAACTTTGGTATAACTTATCTTTAGTTATTAATACTCTGCTGTTAATACTATTTATTTAAGAGCAGAACTGACTGTTCAGCGCGCAGCTAATACAAGGAAGAAACATGCTATTGCCTTCTCAACTCGTCACTCATTCGCAGTCTGCTTTTGAGCAATTGTTAGAACATCAAAGTGAAGCCATTAATCATTGGCCCGAGCCATTGATTGACGACCTTAAGTATGTATTGGGTTTGAGCTGTTTTATTGGTGATAGCTTACAACGTGATACGATTTTATCTAACACCTTACCGGCCATGTTGTCATGTGAAGAGCGAGCTGAAGGCTATCGTGAGCGATTGGCCGAATTGTTGTCTGGTTGCGCAGATGAAATGAGTGGTCAACATGTGTTGCGTCAGTTCCGTAATCGAGAAATGACTTATATCGCCTGGCGTGACTTCATGGGGTCTTGGGAGTTAGAGCAGAGCTTAAATCATTTATCGATGTTGGCTGAGGCGATGATCTTCGAAACCTATCAATGGCAGTACGATATTTGCTGTAAGGAGTGGGGGACGCCTTGCAACGAACAAGGTGAAGCGCAGCCGATGCTGATCATTGGTATGGGCAAGCTAGGTGGCGGTGAGCTCAACTTCTCTTCTGATATCGACCTGATTTTTACTTACCCTGAAAATGGTGAAACGCAAGGCGCAAGACGTAGTATCGCCAATGCGCAGTTTTTTACTCGTTTAGGCCAGCGTATTATCAAGGCGCTTGATCAGCAAACCTTTGATGGATTCTGTTATCGAGTTGACATGCGTTTGCGTCCGTTTGGTGAGAGTGGCCCATTGGTGATGAGCTATGCCGCACTTGAGGACTATTATCAGGAACAAGGCCGTGATTGGGAACGTTATGCGATGGTTAAGTCGCGAGTGATGGGTAGTGAAATGTACCCCGAATACCAAGAATTACGCCAGATGATGCGGCCATTTGTGTTCCGTCGTTATATTGACTTTAGTGCGATTCAGTCTCTTCGCCGGATGAAGTCGATGATCAGCAGTGAAGTACGTCGTCGTGGTTTATCAAACAATATTAAACTTGGTTCTGGTGGTATTCGTGAAGTTGAGTTCATTGCTCAGGTCTTTCAGTTAATTCGTGGTGGGCGCGAACCGAGTCTTCGTAGTCGAGGCTTGTTGAAAACGTTAAGTGCTATTGAATCTCTTCAGTTATTAGAGGCCGAAGAGGTTGACCATTTACGCAATGCTTATGTGTTCTTGCGTCGACTTGAAAACCTATTACAAGCGATGGCTGACAAGCAAACTCAAACCTTACCAGATAGTGAGCATGAACAACTGCAGCTTGCTGTTGCGATGCAATTTGCTGATTGGGATAGCTTGATTACTGCAACTCGTGCACATATGGCGAATGTACATACCGTATTTGAAGATCTTATTGGGATGGAAGAAGAGGATGCGAACCCCGTCGCGAGTTACTTCAGTGAGTTGTGGGATATGGCTCATAAACCCGATGTGATTGAGCATGTCTTAGAACACGACATCGCAGTAGTTAGCCCACCAGAAGCGGCGAAAACGATCATTCAGTTTAAAGCTGACCTTGCTAAGAAAACCCTTGGTCCACGTGGGAGGGAGGTCTTAAATCGTTTAATGCCTAAAGTCTTTCAAGCTCTGTATACCAATAAGTATGCAGAGTTTGGTTTGTCTCGGGTATTGCATTTATTGCACAAAATAGTCACGCGTACCACCTATCTCGAGCTATTAGATGAACACCCTGCTGCACTGACTCAGTTAGTTCGATTATGTACCGCCAGCCCAATGATCTCTGAGCAGCTTGGACGTTACCCAATCCTGCTTGATGAACTTATCGACCCTCAGCAGCTCTATAACCCAGTGCCGCTTGAGTCTTACAAGACAGAATTACGTGATTATCTTGCTCGTATTCCTGAAGATGATATGGAGCAGCAGATGGAAGGCCTGCGTCAGTTTAAGCAGACCTGTATATTGAGAATTGCAGCCGCGGATATTGCGGGTGCTCTACCTGTCATGAAGGTGAGTGACCACTTGACGTATTTAGCAGAAGCGATTGTCGAAGCGGGTGTCAATCAAGCTTGGTTACAGGTGTCAGCGAAGTTTGGTGAACCAACTCATGTGAAAGACCGCGAAGGTCGTGGGTTTGCAGTTATTGGCTATGGCAAAGTGGGAGGCTGGGAACTTGGCTATAATTCCGATCTCGATATCGTATTCATGCACGACTGTCCTGTTGATATCTATACTGATGGTAAGAAAGAGATCGATGGACGTCAGTTTTACCTTAGGTTGGCACAGCGTATTATTCATATTTTCTCAACCAGAACCGCTTCTGGGATTTTATACGAAGTGGATACTCGCCTGCGTCCTTCGGGTGCCTCTGGTCTAATGGTTAGCCCAACAGATGCCTTTGATGAGTACCAACACAAGGACGCTTGGACCTGGGAGCATCAAGCTTTGACTCGCGCCCGTATGATTTTCGGAGATGAACGGTTGGCTACAGCGTTCAATAAAACGCGTCATGAGGTGTTGTGTCTTCCACGTGACGAAGCCACTTTAAAAAAGTCGGTTGTTGATATGCGTGAAAAAATGCGTGGTCATCTAGGTGGTAAAAAATCCGGTCGTTTCATGCTTAAGCAAGATGCGGGTGGGATTACTGATGTTGAGTTTTTAGCGCAATACTTAGTGCTGCGATACAGTAATGAAAAGCCGAAACTCACTCGCTGGTGCGACAATGTGAGAATCTTTGAAAGTTTGCTGTCGCAAGGGATTATGGACGAGCAACAAGGTATGGCACTGATCAATGCCTATACAACGTTGCGTGATGAAATTCACCATCGAAACTTACTTAACCTGGATGCAGACGTAGCGATTGATAAGTTCGAAATGGAAAGAGAACATGTGGTTCAAGCTTGGAAGCAATGGATGGAAGTATAAGTTGTCTTTTGCTTATCTTTCGCAGTGCCTATAGAGATAGGCTTTACTCATTTTTATATGTTTTAGCCACTGTAATCGGTGTGCTAGACTCTAGCCAGATTCGATTTTTGGAGTTCAACAATGAAACCAATTCTACCTGACTACAGCCAATCAGGTGTTCTTATTGTCGGTGACGTAATGCTTGATCGTTACTGGTATGGCCCAACTGGCCGTATTTCACCAGAAGCACCTGTCCCTGTTGTAAAAGTAGAAAATAACGAAGAGCGTCCAGGTGGTGCTGCCAACGTTGCAATGAATATTGCTTCTCTTGGTGGCCATGCTCATGTTGTTGGCTTAACTGGTAAAGATGAACCAGCCGAGGTGTTAAAAGATACCTTGGCTGCTTTAAAGGTTAAGTGTGATTTTGTTGAGTTGAAAGATTACCCAACGATTACCAAACTGCGCGTGATGAGCCGTGGTCAGCAGTTGATTCGTCTTGATTTTGAAGAGAAATTTGAGAACACGGATCCTGAACTTATTTTGTCTCGCATGGAACAAGCACTTCCTAATGTACGTTCGGTAATCCTATCTGACTACGCAAAAGGCGCTTTGGAGCATGTGCAGAGCTTTATTCAAAAAGCACGTGCTGCGAACGTTCCGGTTTTTATCGATCCCAAAGGTGCCGATTTAGAACGCTACCGTGGTGCGACTCTGCTTACGCCAAATATGTCGGAATTCGAGCTGGTGGCAGGAAAGGTTAAGTCAGAAGAAGATCTAGTCGAGAAGGGCATAGCCTTGATTGAGAAGTATGACTTTGAAGCCTTGTTGGTGACTCGTAGTGAGCATGGTATGACACTGCTGCGTAAAGGTCAGGCACCATTCCACTTGCCGACTCAAGCGAAAGAAGTGTATGACGTGACGGGTGCTGGCGATACCGTTATCTCGGTATTGGCGGCTTCAGTTGCTGCGGGCAAACCACTGGATGAGGCGTGTGCGTTAGCAAATGCGGCAGCTGGAGTGGTAGTCGGTAAGTTAGGTACATCGACGCTGTCGACGATTGAGTTAGCGGAAGCGATTCACGGTAGCCAAGATACAGACTACGGCGTGATCTCTGAAGCTGCATTGGTTGAAGCGGTGAAACGTGCTCGTGCGAAAGGCGAGAAAGTGGTTATGACCAATGGTTGCTTTGATATTCTGCATGCCGGCCATGTTTCTTACATGAACCATGCTGCTGAATTGGGTGATCGTTTGATCGTTGCAGTAAATACTGATGAGTCAGTGAAACGCTTAAAAGGGCCAGGTCGCCCTGTCAATCCAACTGATCGTCGTATGGCGGTATTGGCTGGCTTAGGCGCGGTTGATTGGGTGGTTCCGTTTTCTGAAGATACACCGCAACGTTTGATCTCTGAGGTACTACCAAGCATTCTAGTGAAAGGTGGCGATTACAAACCTGAAGAGATCGCGGGTGGTGCGGAAGTGATTGCGGCTGGTGGTGAAGTGAAAGTGCTTAACTTTGAAGATGGTTGCTCTACGACTGAAATCATCAAAGCGATCAAAGGTGGTCGAGGCTAACGTTCTGTCTTTTAGCTTCTAAGCTATAGCTTTTTATCAATAAAAAAAATGCCGCTCAATGAGCGGCATTTTTGTAACTGTAATCTAATCACTTTATTAAAGACTCTCATTAGAGTCTTTAATTAGGGGTTTATAATTACTTGCTTGCTACTTTTAGACCTGCATTTACATCAACAATGTCTTGTTCGCTTAGCGTACCAACCGCTTGGCGAAGCTGAAGTACACTTAGGATGTAGTTGTAACGAGCATCTGAAAGGTTTTTGTTCGCATCGTATAGACGACGAGTCGAATCCAGTACGTCAACGATAGTGCGAGTACCAACATCAAAACCGGCTTCTGTTGCTTCTAGAGCAGATTGAGCTGAAACCACAGATTGTTCGTAAGCGCGCAGAGCACCAATTGAAGCACTGATGTTGTTATTGAATGCACGTACGTCTTTTACAACGCTACGGTAAGTTGCTTCTAGATCTTCACTTGCTGCAACGTAGTTGTATTCAGCCTGTTTAGTCAAAGAAGTTGTGTTACCACCCGTGTATAGAGGCACAACTAAGTTTAAGCCTAGATTTAGGTTGTCTTGATCATAATTTTGAGAGCTGTTTGATTGATCTGACAGGGAGTAGCTACCATCTAACGTTAAGCTTGGTAAGTGACCTGAGCTTGCTAGAGAAATGTTATCTTTTGCTACGTCTTGAGAGATACGTGCAGCGAGTAGGCTAAGGTTCTTTTGTTCAGCTTGTTCTACAAGTGCCACTGCAGAGTCAGAAGATTTGCTTGCTGAGAAGCGATCCGTATCTAGGATGCTTAGGTTAGCGTGTTCCTGACCTGTAATCTCACGTAGACCTTCGTAACTATTCGTTAAGTCGTTTTCTGCAAGAACTTCATCAGCTAAAACGCCATCGTATTGAGCTTGCGCATCATGTACATCGGTAATTGCTGAAAGACCCACTTCAAAACGCTGCTTAGTTTGTTCTAGTTGACGAGCAACTGCTGCTTTTTCTGCACGAACAAACTCTAGGTTATCTTGAGCTCGAAGTACTTCGAAGTATGCTGTCGAAACACGAAGGATCAAAGCTTGTTGTTCGGCCGCGTAAGCTGAATCAAATTGACGAGCCGTTTTTTCTGCTGTATCTAGCGTGATCCATGAAGAGCGTTGATAAAGCTCTTGAGTGAAGCCGATCGCTGCTCCCCAAGTGTTGTTATCAATACTTGAGCTACCTGTACCAGAGGTATCTCTATCACCACGGTTAATGTCGTAGTTCGCTGTTAGATTAATTTGTGGTAACAAATCACTACGGCTTGACGTTACTGCTTCAAAAGCGGCATCGCGCTGCGCTGCTGAACGAAGAAGTTGTGGATCGTTCTGTTTTGCTTGGTCGTAAACTTCAGCTAGCGTATCAGCGAAAGCTGACGAACTCAGGCTGCCAATTGCTGCACTGATAAATAGTGGAAGCAGTTTTTTCATTTTCCCATTCCTGCCTTTCATAGAATTTTCTTTAAAAGAGTTTAACCCAGTTTGGTGGTGATTTACTCGAAACTTTGCACATTTTTACAATTAACTGTCCACTTGTGCAATATTTATTTTTTTAAACTTAACTTTAATTATAAATTTTATACAAAAAGTTGAACCTTATCCTTGGTAGTTAACTCGGACAATGAGTAAACTGTAAAGATCACTTAGCGAGGTACCAAATGCAACAGTATGACAAGCAACGACATGAGTTTACTCCGCAAGATGTGGAAATAGTCTCAAAAGAGACGCTGTTTCGTGGTTTTTTCAAAATGGTTAAATATACATTTAGACATAGACTGTTTGAGGGAGGCTGGAGCCAACCAATAGAACGTGAGATGTTTGAGCGTGGTCATGCTGCCGCTTTGCTACCTTATGATCCTGTGCGCGATGAAGTCGTGATCGTTGAACAGATTCGCGTTGGTGCTTTAGAGCATGAGATCCCATGGCAATACGAAATCGTTGCTGGAATTATTGATACGGATGAGCCTCCGCAAGACGTTGCTCGTCGAGAAGCGATGGAAGAGGCGGGAGTCGAAGTCGGATCTGTACTACCTATTACTTCGTATTACCCTTCATCTGGTGGCTGCTCAGAAAAGCTCGATGTTTTTGTTGGCTGTGTTGATGCAACCACAGCCAAAGGGGTACACGGGTTGGATTACGAAGGTGAAGACATTCGTGTACAAGTGATGAGTCGCGAAGCCGCTTATCAGTTAGTAAAAGACGGTGTGTTTGAAAATGGAGCCACGATCATTGCGCTACAGTGGCTGCAATTGAACTACCAAGAATTACAGTCAGAGTGGGTAGATTAACGTCATGCCAAATATAGCGGTCAAAAAGCCGTATCATGTTGATCTTGCTGAGTTGATGCGAGTTTATGAGACGAACTACGCCAAGCTCAATGCTCTGTTACCGGTTGGGCATGAGGTTGGTGACGTTCGCTGCTATCAAGCCGTTAATATGGTTTATCAGTTGACAGTGAATGAGGTCACAAAATACACCACATTAATAGACATATGTCAGAGTGACGCGATGCCAGTGTTTCCTTTGCCAAAAATGTCTGTCAGGCTATATCACGACGCTCGAGTTGCAGAAGTGTGCGCTAGTGGAGACTTTTCACGAGTCAAAGCGAAGTACGACTACCCCAACGCTAAGCTTCTGCAAAAGGATGAGAAGTTCCAATTGAATAAATTTCTTGGGGAATGGTTAACGTTTTGTTTAAAAACCGGTATCAGTCGAGCCCCAATTACTTTTTAATTGAGCCTATTTAAAGCACACTTTAAAGTCTAAACAGTAACGTATCTGGATTTGTTATTTTGGAATTATCACACACTTCAAAATTTGATGAGAGCAGTATTAAGCTTGTTCAGCTAACGGACACGCATTTGTTTGCGCCGAGCAACGGCAGCTTATTAAGCATCAACACTCAAGATAGCTTTCGTGCTGTAGTCGATGGCATTGTTAGTCAAGGCTTTGACTATCAAGCGATTCTGGCAACCGGTGATATCTCTCAAGATCACAGTGCTGAATCGTACCAGAAATTTGAGTCAGGAATTCAGCCTTTGGAAAAGCCATGTTACTGGCTGCCAGGAAACCATGACTTCAAGCCTAATATGGGCAGTGTTCTACCATCACCACAAATACAGTGTGTTGAGCACGTCTTGCTAGGCGATAACTGGCAAATGGTGATGCTGGACTCACAAGTGGTTGGTGTACCGCACGGGCGCCTCAGTGATCAGCAACTTGATCTGCTAGAGCAAAAATTGTCGGAATTCCCTGAACGTAATACCTTGGTTCTTTTACACCACCATCCGCTATTGGTTGGCAGTGCATGGCTGGATCAACATAACCTGAAAGATGCAGAGCAATTTTGGGATGTGGTCCAACAGCATACCAATGTGAAAGCCGTACTTTGTGGACACGTTCATCAGGACATGAATCGAGATCATCATGGTGTACAAGTTATGGCAACCCCGTCGACTTGTGTGCAATTCAAACCCAACTCGAATGACTTTGCGGTGGATACTTTGTCTCCAGGCTGGAGAGAGATTGAATTACATCAAGACGGCACGGTAAGCACGCAAGTTCGTCGCCTGCCTCATGGACAATTTTTACCTGATTTCGATGCGGCTGGTTATTGATGCCAGTGACTAACGATGTAGGAGGCTATTAATGTCTGATTCTAATCAGCAAACTGCTAAGCCACCGCTGCTTCTCTATATTCACGGATTTAACAGCTCATCACGTTCTCACAAGGCGACAGTGATGGCTGACTACTGTGCAAAGCATCGTGCTGATATTAAGGTGATTGCACCTCAGCTGCCGAGTTTCCCTCAGCAAGCAGCACTTCATTTGCAGCAGTTGGTGGAACAGTATAAAGATCAATACCAGATAGCATTAGTCGGCAGTTCGTTGGGGGGCTACCTTTCAACATGGCTTAATAGTCACTATGGTTTTAAAGCGGTGGTTGTTAACCCAGCAGTGAAGCCGTATGAGCTTCTTGCTGATTATTTGGGTGAGCAAGTAAATCCTTACACAGATGAACGATATGTACTGGAAGCAAAACATATCGAGGAATTGAAGGCGTTAGAGGTTCCGGCTCTCAAAAACCCGAGTGACTTCTGGTTACTTCAACAAACGGAAGACGAAGTTCTGGATTACCGACAAGCGATAGAGAAGTACCAAGGTGCAACACAAACAGTAGAAAAGGGTGGGGATCATAGCTTTGTTGATTTTGAGCGCTACCCACAACAAATCATCACCTTTCTAAAGCTATAATCTGCTTCACTGGCTGATCGATTTTCTCTTGTTTGCCTGTTATTTCATCTATCAATGGTGAAATATCATAGTTTGATGTCTTAGTTTTTGAACTAGCTTGACATCATTACTCAGCTTCCAGACTATATTCCCCAATACTTCGCTCGTTCGCTCTACTATGACGGTTCATAGTAATGATTCTGCTTTAGTGAAACTAGAGCCAGTGAACTGACGCAAACTTTTTGAGTAAACTCCGTATTATGACTGAACAATATAATGCAAAAGACCTCGAGGTACTTGAAGGTCTCGATCCTGTGCGACACCGCCCGGGAATGTATACCGAGACAGAAAGACCGAACCACCTTGCCCAAGAAGTCATTGATAACTCGGTCGATGAAGCATTAGCAGGACACGCTAAGAAAATTAAAGTTGTGCTTCATGCAGACCAATCGCTAGAAGTTACTGATGACGGCCGTGGTATGCCCGTTGATATTCACCCTGAAAAAGGGATTTCTGGTGTTGAGTTGATCCTAACTAAGCTCCACTCCGGCGGTAAATTCTCAAACAATAACTACAAGTTTTCTGGTGGTTTACACGGTGTTGGTATCTCGGTTGTAAACGCACTTTCAAAACGCGTTGAAGTGACTGTGCGCCGAGAAGGCCAGGTTCACGAGATCGCACTTGAAGGTGGTCATGCCGTAACAGAACTGACCGTAACAGGTACTTGCGGCAATCGTAACAGTGGTACATCCGTACATTTCTGGCCTGATCCTAAGTACTTTGATAGTCCTAAATTTTCGACACTTCGCCTTATCAACAACCTACGAGCGAAAGCAGTACTTTGCCCTGGTTTAGAAATCACCTTTGTCGACAAAGTGGGTGGTGAAGAACACAAATGGTTCTATGAAGATGGTTTAAAAGATTATCTTGCAGAGGGAGTGAAAGGTTACACCTTACTGCCTGAAGACCCGTATGTCGGTGAGTTTGTTGCTGAAACGGAAATGGCGAATTGGGCGATCATCTGGCAGCCAGAAGGCGGTGAAATGATCACCGAGAGTTACGTGAACTTAGTACCGACCAAACAAGGTGGTACACACGTAAACGGTCTCCGCCAAGGCCTGCTTGATGCAATGCGTGAGTTCTGTGAATTCCGTAATCTTCTGCCTCGTGGCGTGAAGTTAACCGGTGACGATATCTTCGACCGTTGTTCGTACGTACTATCGGTGAAGATGCAAGATCCGCAGTTTGCTGGTCAAACAAAAGAGCGTCTATCTTCTCGTCAAACTGCAGCTTTTGTTTCTGGTGTCGTAAAAGACGCGTTTAGCCTCTGGTTGAATGAAAAGCCACAATTAGCAGAACAACTAGCTGAAGCTTGCATTGCGAATGCGCACCGCCGTATGCGCGCGAGCAAAAAGGTTGTGCGTAAGAAGATCGCGTCAGGCCCAGCACTGCCGGGTAAGCTTACCGACTGTTCGGTTCAGGATTTAAGCCGCACTGAGATCTTCTTCGTGGAAGGGGACTCGGCGGGTGGCTCTGCGAAACAAGCGCGTGACCGTGAGTTCCAAGCAGTGATGCCACTTCGCGGTAAGATCTTAAATACATGGGAAGTATCTGCTGACCAAGTATTGGCTTCACAAGAAGTACACGACATCTCGGTTGCTTTGGGTATTGATCCTGACAATGATGATTTGTCAGGCCTGCGTTACGGTAAAATTTGTATCCTTGCCGATGCAGACTCGGATGGTCTTCATATCGCGACACTGCTCTGTGCACTGTTTACTCGCCATTTCCCTGCTTTGGTTGCAGAAGGGCACATCTATGTGGCAATGCCCCCTCTGTATCGTATCGATTGCGGTAAAGAAGTGTTCTACGCACTTGATGACGCAGAGAAAGATGGTGTGCTTGAGCGACTATCGCAGAAGAAAGCCAAAATTAACGTGCAACGATTCAAAGGTCTGGGTGAAATGAATCCACTTCAGTTGCGCGAAACCACCATGGATCCAAATACTCGTCGCCTTGTTCAATTAACCATTGATGACAGCGAAGCGACCAATGAGATGATGGACATGCTGCTTGGTAAGAAACGTGCAGATGATCGCCGTACATGGCTACAGACTAACGGTGATATGGCCGAGGTATAATGGATGTCTAACGAAATTACATTTGATGGCGTTGAACAATTGCCTATGCGCAAGTTCACCGAAGACGCTTACTTAAACTACTCAATGTACGTGATCATGGATCGTGCATTGCCTTATATCGGCGATGGCTTGAAGCCCGTTCAGCGCCGTATTATCTACGCGATGTCTGAGCTTGGTCTATCGGCCGCATCGAAATATAAGAAATCGGCACGTACCGTTGGTGATGTACTAGGTAAGTATCACCCACACGGTGACTCTGCTTGTTACGAAGCGATGGTATTGATGGCACAGCCGTTCTCTTACCGCTACCCATTGGTAGACGGTCAAGGTAACTGGGGTGCTCCGGATGATCCGAAATCATTTGCCGCAATGCGTTATACCGAAGCGAAACTGTCTAAGTTTGCTGAAGTTTTGCTGAGTGAGTTAGGCCAAGGTACGGTTGAATGGCAACCTAACTTTGATGGCACGATGAAAGAGCCACAAATGCTGCCAGCTCGTCTGCCTCATATCTTACTAAACGGTATCACGGGTATCGCGGTAGGTATGGCAACCGACATTCCACCACACAATGTGCGTGAGATTGCCGAGGCAACCATTAAGTTGATCGATAGCCCTAAATCTGAGCTATCGGACATCATGGAAAGCGTGCAGGGTCCTGACTATCCAACGGAAGCAGAGATCATCTCGCCGAAATCGGATATTGAAAAGATTTACCGTACTGGCCGAGGCAGCATCAAGATGCGCGCTGTTTGGCACAAAGAAGGCTCTGATATTGTTATCACCGCTCTGCCTCATCAAGTGTCAGGCGCTAAGCTACTTGAGCAAATCGCTAACCAGATGCGCGCTAAAAAGCTACCAATGGTTGACGATCTGCGTGATGAGTCGGATCACGAGAACCCAACGCGTATCGTCGTGGTTCCTCGTTCGAACCGTATCGACTGTGATCAACTGATGAGTCACTTGTTCGCTTCGACGGATCTAGAGAAGAACTTCCGCGTTAACTTGAACATGATTGGTTTAGACAGTCGCCCTCAAGTTAAAGGTCTGGTTCAAATCCTAAAAGAGTGGATTGAATTCCGTCGTACAACGGTTCGCCGTCGTTTGCAATACAGACTCGATAAGGTACTCGCTCGCCTGCACATCTTAGAAGGCTTGCTGGTGGCTTACCTGAATATTGATGAAGTGATTGAGATCATTCGTACAGAAGACGAACCATGTCCTGTATTGATGAGCCGCTTCAATATTACGGAAACACAAGCGAATGCTATCTTAGATATAAAACTTCGTAACTTAGCCAAGTTAGAAGAGTTTAAGATTCGTGCCGAGCAAGAAGAGCTAGAAGCAGAGCGTGATAAGCTTGAAAAGCTATTGGGTTCTGAGCGTCGTTTAAACACGCTGATCAAGAAAGAAATTCAAGCGGATGCTGAAAAGTATGGCGATGACCGTCGCTCACCATTGATTGAGCGTGCAGAAGCCAAAGCACTAACAGAGCGTGATTTAGTTCCGAGTGAACCGATCACAGTTGTGCTTTCTGAGAAAGGCTGGATTCGTCATGCTAAAGGGCATGAGGTTGATGCTGAAGGCTTAAACTATAAGTCTGGTGACAAATTCTTAGCAAGTGCTAAGGGTAAGAGTAACCAACAAGCGGTGTTCTTGGGTAGTGACGGCCGAAGTTACTCCCTTGAGTCACACTCATTACCGTCGGCACGAAGCCAAGGTGAGCCTATTACTGGTCGCTTGAACGTTAGCCCTGGTACCTCTATCCGTCAAGTGGTGATGGGTGAGGATGAGCAGCTCTGGTTAGTCGGTTCCGATGCTGGATACGGTTTTGTTTGTAAGGGGGGCGATCTGCTTTCTAAGAACAAGAGCGGTAAAGCGTTGGTGAACTTGCCACAAGCTTCTGAAGTGATGATGCCAAGTCCGATTGCTGACTTGGACAGTAACCAGATCTTAGCGATTACGAACCAAGGGCGTATGTTGTTGTTCCCGATTAAAGACTTACCTCAACTAACTAAAGGTAAGGGTAATAAGATCATCAATATTCCTTCTGCGAAAGCAAAAGAGCGCGAAGAGTTTGTATCGCATTTGATGGCTATCCCAGAGAATGCAACGCTGACAATCTACGCGGGTAAACGTAAGCTTGGCTTAAAACCTGCGGATCTTGAAAACTTCCGAGGTGAGCGTGGTCGTCGTGGCGGCTTATTGCCGAGAGGATTGCAGAGAGTGACTCGCATCGATATCGATGACCCAAGCGAGTCATAAAAAAATGGCCGTGTGATGTCATGATTGATAAAAGAAAACCCAGCTTGAAAGCTGGGTTTTTTGTCTATGTGTTCTAGCTCATTAAGCTGTGTAGATAAAACAAACTGTATAGATAAGACAAACCGTGTAGATAGCGGCTAAGTGTGATACTTGATTTACAGGCGCGTGTCTTCGGCTATGGTGACCTTAAGTGTCTTGCTTTCACCTTGTCGTAATACGCCGACATCGATGACTGTGCCCGGTCGCAGATCAGTCACGATGTCCATAACACTCTGACGGCCATTAACTTGAGTATTGTTGATACTGACAATAATATCTTGTGCTTCAAACCCAGCATCGGCCGCTGGGCCGTTCGGATCTATGCCTAATACAACAATCCCGCCAATGTTCTTAGTTCCAAGCAAACGTGATGTGACTGAATTGATGTCTTGCCCATCGATGCCGATATAGCCACGAATGACACGACCATCAGCGATGATCTTCTCCATGATTTTATTAGCAAGTGGATAGGGGATCGCAAAAGAGATTCCGTAGGTTTCCATATCGGTGGCTTGTTGGAACGAAGCTGTATTAATGCCGACTAGTTCACCTTGTGAGTTCACCAATGCCCCACCTGAGTTACCTTCGTTAATTGCCGCATCGGTTTGAATAAAGGCTTGGTGACCGTCTGCACTGATTGACGATCGGCCTGTTGCCGAGATGATACCAAAGGTTGTCGTTTGACCTAGGTTGTACGGATTGCCGATAGCCAGTACCACATCCCCGACATTCGCGTTGTAATTGGGGTTAAGTGGAATCACAGGTAGGTTATCACCGCTGACTCTAAGTATCGCGATATCGGTACGTTTGTCTGAACCGACAAGTTGCGCGGCGGCTACGCGTCCATCTTGAAGTGCTACTACAATTTGGTCAGCCTGAGCAACAACGTGGAAGTTGGTAATGATGTAACCTTTTTCGCTGACAATAACTCCAGAACCTAAACCTTGAGTGAGCAGCTTACTGCGATCGCTTTCTGCATACTTACGGCTATAAATATTTACTACCGCAGGTGCTGCGCGGCGTACAGCTTGGTTAAACGAAATCTGAAGCGAGGTAATATTATCGACTTTAGGGCTTGTAACATCAGAAACAATCGCTGGCCTTAAGCTTGGAAATACGAGAAGAATAAGCACCGCTGAAACGAGTCCAAGGGAAATAGAACGAAATAGAAAGGACAGCATGTTTCCCTCTTCAACAAGTAAGGTATGAAGCATCCGTAGATGGATGACTGACTTGATTACTAGGGCGTGTCGGTCTTTCGCTGTCAAAATCAGCTAGAAAGATCACACATCCTAACGAAGCATAGCATTTTGATTCATCTAAAGAAAAGGGAGACTGAGTAAGTTTAAAGCAAACTTACTGAGCCTCCCTGTTATTACGCTGACGTATAACTATCGAATAACGAGGTAAATAGTCCTATCGCCTCGCTGGATATTAAGCGCCAATATGCCTGGTTGTTTCTCAAGGAGCTCTCTAAATTCAGCAAGATTCTTAATTGGTTGACGGTTTACGCCAATGATGATGTCGCCTTTGAGCAGTTGGTAGGCCTCTGCTGGTGAGCCCTGAGCTACACTCGATATTTTAACGCCCGTTGCTGAGTCACTTTCTGTTGTGTTAGTAAGCTCTGCACCGGCAAGTCCTTCATGGAGCTTTTCTGCTTGTGTTTTACTATTGCTCGATTCACCAAGGGTTACATCAAAGCTCTTACGCTTTCCGTCACGAACTACACCAAGTTCAATCTGCTTGCCTGCACCTAAGGTTGCCACTTTAGCTCTTAACTCACTAAAGGTATCAATACGCTTGCCATTGATAGAAACAATAATATCGCCCGCATTGAGACCTGCTTTGTCTGCGGCGCTGTCGGGGACAATTTGGCTGACAAAGGCACCTTTACTGGATTCATACCCTAGCGCTTCTGCTAACTCAGAGGTGATTTCTCCGCCTTGAACACCAAGCATGCCGCGTTTTACTTCACCGAAATTGAGGATCTGTTCTGTTAGATTTTTCATCATATTGGATGGAATAGCAAAACCGATACCGACATTACCTCCATTCGGACCAAGGATGGCGGTGTTAATACCAATCAGTTCACCGTTAAGATTCACCAGTGCACCACCAGAATTACCACTGTTTATCGCGGCATCCGTTTGGATGAAGTTTTCAAAGTTTTCTAGGTTTAGACCGCTACGACCTAGTGCAGAAACAATACCTGATGTCACCGTTTGCCCAAGTCCAAATGGGTTACCGATCGCCACACTAAAGTCACCGACTCTCAACTTGTCTGAGTCTGCGACTGTTATTTGGGTGAGATTCTTGGCTTTTTCCAATTTGAGTAATGCTATATCAGACATTTGGTCGCCACCGATGAGCTCGGCATCGTACTCTCGGCCATCATGAAGTTTTACTTTGATATCGTCGGCACCATTAATTACATGGTAATTGGTCACGATATGGCCTTTCTTAGCATCAATGATGACACCAGAACCTAACCCACGGAACGGCCGCTCTCGTGTTTGTTCTGGACCAAAAAAGAATTGAAATTGTTCAGGGATTCGCTGACGTTGTACCTGTTTGCCTTTGACGGCAATACTCACTACAGCGGGGGTAACTTGCTCAAGCATAGGGGCCAAACTCGGTAACTGTTCATTACCGACATTTAGGGGAAGTGCAGCTGTCGCTTGAATTGGGGTGATGATTGAACTTAAGCTTAAGGTCAGTACTGATAAAGCAAGCAAAGGTTTTTTCATCATAAACTCCTCTCTAGTTAAGGTCTTACATCTCTCATATTTGGTATAAGTATGAGAAGTTTCAAGTGACCTGAGTGAAAGTTATGACTCAAAAACCTTTGTAAAGTTCATTGAATTGTTAAATGTTTACGATGCTTTTGCTGTGACAACATCTGGAGTATCAATGATCTCTTTCTTTTGTTCTTTAAATAAACCCGTTGCACCATTGGCGTAATCTTTAGGTTGCTCTTCAAGAGCTTCCTTTTTAGATGTCGATTTCTCTTGCGGCTTATCTGAATGGGCAGCAGCTGTTTTTACAAATGGGTTGTCTTGCTCTGGCATGTTTGGGATTAGCTCTGAGCTTGTTTTCTCCATGTGTTGATACAGTTTCGTGTAGTCCTTACCTAAGGTATCTAACATTTCTGCTGATTTCGCAAAGTGATCAGCAAGCTCTTGTCGTTGCTGTTCAAGGGCAAACTTTGCGCTATCTAATTCTTTCTGTACGTTCTTTTGCTTTTTGTATTCCGGTGTCATAAAACGAGAAATAGCGACTCCTAAAATAACTCCTACTAGTAAACCGGCAACGGCATACATCCAAGACATAACAGCTCCTTATTATTGTTTTTTAACATGTTTATTACTGCTTGGTTACACGTGATACTGCTCCATGGTACTATGAGAAAGCCGCAGTATAAAGAGAAATGCGTGTGCGCTACCTAGCAGTTTGATGCTGATTTATTCGCCGCATGTCATGCTCTCTCGTACTGTTTAGGTGCATTTTTCTTCGCTGTCTGATGTCGCTTTCATTGTGGAAATATCGTCATGAATCCCGTTAAAAAATACGAACAAGATATAAAAGAACATGGATTTCAAAGAGATCCAGCACAAGAGCAAGCTGTTAAATCTTTAGATGAACTTTTTCATCAATTCCAAGATTACATGAATACGCCCATTCCTCAACTGACTCGATTTCAAAAATTACTGGGCAAAAAAACAGAATTACCACAGCCACCTAAAGGTCTCTATTTTTGGGGCGGTGTCGGGCGTGGGAAAACTTATCTAATGGATACGTTTTACGACGCACTACCAACCACTAAAAAAATGCGAGTTCACTTCCACCGTTTTATGTATCGCGTACATGACGAGTTAAAAGCGCTCGGGAATGTCAGTGATCCATTGCCTTTAGTTGCGGATAAGTTTAAGCAAGAAGCGGATATTGTTTGTTTCGATGAATTCTTCGTTTCAGATATTACGGATGCCATGATCCTAGGCACCTTGTTCCAAGAGTTATTTGCTCGAAATGTTATTTTGGTTGCTACCTCAAACATTCCGCCTGCGGATTTGTATCGTAATGGTTTGCAGCGAGCACGTTTCCTACCCGCTATCAAACTTATTCAAGATAACTGCCACATTCTTAATGTTGATAGCGGCATTGATTATCGTCTACGTACTTTAGAGCAGGCTGAAATTTATCATTACCCGCTGGATAGCCAAGCGAATATCAATCTCGAAAAATATTACGCCCAGTTAGTTGGTGACGATAAAGAAAAGTTCACACAGATTGAGGTCAATCACCGTCAGCTGGATGTCATTAAAGTGAGTGATGGCGTTTTACACGGCACTTTCGCTCAGCTTTGTCAGTCGGCGCGTAGCCAAAATGACTATATAGAGCTATCTCGGGTTTATCACACCGTTCTGTTGGCGGATGTTGTGCAAATGGGCGCAACTTCAGATGATGCAGCAAGACGCTTTATTGCGTTAGTGGATGAGTTCTATGAGCGCAACGTGAAATTGATTATTTCAGCGGAAGTTGAGCTAGAAAAATTGTATACCCATGGCCAGCTAGAGTTTGAATTTAAACGTTGTCAGTCTCGTTTAATCGAAATGCAGAGCCATGAATATTTGGCAAAAGAACACTTAAGCTAGCTCTGATTATCTCGAATAAGAAATAGAATTAAAAAAATCGTGATTTTGTTCAAAAAGAGGTGATTTTTTCTTCGCTCTTCTCTATAATCCTGCGACCTACCGTTACTGCGGGCCTCTAGCGATGAGTAAAATCACGTTATGCCAAGAGTTTTCCAACACTCGAAGGGGTGATGAATGGTAACTCTTAGACAGTGGGAATACGCGAGTATTCCTTAAGTGTAAATTTTTTAAATAGGTAATTATTAGCATGAAAACTTTCGTTGCTAAACCAGAAACTGTAAAACGCGACTGGTATGTTGTAGACGCTGAAGGCAAAACTCTTGGCCGTCTAGCAAGTGAAATCGCTTCTCGCCTTCGTGGTAAGCATAAAGCAGAATACACTCCTCACGTAGACACAGGTGATTACATCATCGTTGTTAACGCTGAGAAAGTTGCTGTAACTGGTAACAAAGCTAAGGGTAAGGTTTACTACCGTCACTCTGAGTTCCCAGGTGGTCTTAAGTCTATCACTTTCGAAAAGTTGATCGACAAGAAGCCAGAGATGGTTATCGAACTAGCTGTTAAAGGTATGTTACCACGTGGTCCTCTAGGCCGCGCAATGTACCGTAAGCTAAAAGTATACGCTGGTGCTGAGCACAACCATGTTGCTCAACAGCCACAAGTACTAGACATCTAAGGGGATTAAGACAATGGCAGAGAATCAATACTACGGCACTGGTCGTCGCAAAAGCTCAGCAGCTCGTGTTTTCATCAAACCAGGCTCTGGTGAGATCGTAATCAACAAGCGTAGCCTTGATGTTTACTTCGGTCGTCCAACTTCTCGTATGGTTGTTAAACAACCTCTTGAGCTAGTTGAACTAACTGAGAAACTTGACCTTTACATCACCGTTTCTGGTGGTGGTATTTCTGGTCAAGCTGGCGCAATCCGCCACGGTATCACTCGCGCTCTTATGGAGTACGATGAAACTCTACGTCCTGCTCTACGTGCAGCTGGCTATGTTACGCGTGACGCTCGTTGCGTTGAACGTAAGAAAGTTGGTCTACGTAAAGCACGTCGTAAACCTCAATTCTCTAAGCGTTAATTTTTCTTTACGAAAAAGCACACGCTCTCAGTTTTATTACTGGAATTGTGGTTCAAAGCTCGGCTATATGCCGGGCTTTTTGTTTTTATACCCCCCTCTAAATGCTTTCCATCCCTCGTTTTATTTCCAAATTCTTATATTTTGAAAGCTTTTGTAACCCAATGTGCGCTTTGCCTCATGATTGTTACAAAAAGGTAGCTTTATCTTGTCAAAAAGTAGGGTTTTATTTATCATTTGCCGTCAATAAATAGAACTAAATACATATTTTGTTAGCCATGCTCTTTAATCGGAATAATTTCAATCCATAAAGAGCAAATGGGAGAATGTTTGGATGAGCAACGCGCCTTTAAATAACGGTCGCAGGCGTTTCTTAACCGCAACAACAGCCGTTGTTGGTGGTTTAGGAGCAGCTGCTGTAGCCGTGCCTTTTATAAAATCATGGAACCCGAGTGCCAAGGCGAAAGCTGCAGGTGCACCGGTGGAAGTGGAAGTCAGTAAGTTAGAACCGGGACAAATGGTTCGTGTCGAGTGGCAAGGTAAGCCTGTATGGGTTGTACGCCGAGCTGAATCGGTACTTGAGAACCTAAAGTCGATCGGTGGTCAACTTCGTGATCCTCAATCTGAAACTGAACAACAACCAGAATACGCACAGAACGAGTTCCGTTCGATTAAGCCGGAATTCTTCGTTGCTGTTGGTTTCTGTACACATTTAGGTTGTTCTCCTACTTATTTGCCTGATTCTTTCGCAGAGCAAGTTCAGGGTGTTAAGTCTGGTTTCTTTTGTCCTTGTCATGGTTCAAAGTTTGATATGGCAGGCCGAGTATTCCAAGGTGTACCGGCACCGTTGAACCTTGTGGTGCCAAAGCATATGTATTTGAGTGACACTAAGATCATGATCGGTGTGGACGAGGGAGACGCATAATGCAAGGACTTCTTGATTGGGTAGAGAAACGTCTACCCGCGATGAATGCTTATAAAAAGCACTTATCTGAATACCCAATGCCTAAGAACTTTAACTTTTGGTACCTTTTTGGTTCTTTAGCAATGTTGGTACTGGTTAACCAAATCCTTACCGGTATTTGGCTAACAATGAACTACGTACCATCTGGCGATGGCGCATTTGCATCTGTTGAATACATCATGCGTGATGTGGAATACGGTTGGTTACTGCGTTACATGCACTCGACGGGCGCTTCGGCATTCTTCGTCGTTATCTACCTGCATATGTTCCGTGGTCTAATCTACGGTTCTTATCAAAAACCTCGTGAGTTACTTTGGATCTTCGGTATGTTGATCTTCTTAGTACTTATGGCTGAAGCTTTCATGGGTTACTTACTACCATGGGGTCAAATGTCTTACTGGGGTGCTCAGGTAATCATATCTCTATTTGGTGCAATCCCTGTTATTGGTGATGACCTAACGCTGTGGATCCGTGGTGACTACATCATCTCTGGTGCAACGCTGAACCGTTTCTTCGCACTGCACGTTATCGCTCTACCAATCGTACTATTGCTGCTTATCGTACTTCACGTACTAGCGCTGCACGAAGTTGGTTCGAATAACCCTGACGGTATCGAAACTAAGCTTCCTAAAGGTACAATGGGCGACGACTATAAAACTCAGTTCCCATTCCACAAGGATTACACGAAGAAATACGACATCATCGACTCTATCCCTTTCCACCCATACGGGACTGTGAAAGATATGGTTGGTGTTGCCGGCTTCCTATTCTTGTTCTGTTATGTACTGTTCTTTAACCCAGAGATGGGTGGGTACTTCCTTGAGCCGCCTAACTTTGAAGCTGCAAACCCACTGAAAACACCAGAGCATATTGCTCCAGTTTGGTACTTCACACCGTTCTATGCTGTACTTCGTGCTGTTCCTGATAAGCTGATAGGTGTCTTAGCAATGGGGGCATCTATTGTGGTGCTATTCCTACTGCCATGGTTCGACCGTTGTAAAGTGCGTTCTTACCGTTACCGTAGCAAACTGCATTTAATTAATATCATCCAATTCACAATAAGCTTTATTGCCCTTGGTATACTTGGTGCGCTTCCAGCAACGCCAACGTATACGCTACTGGCTCAAATATTTAGCTTAGGTTACTTCATGTTCTTCGTTCTACTGTGGTTCTACAGTAAAAATGAAGTGACGAAACCATTACCAGAAAGGGTGACATTCAAATGAAAAAGTGGATTGTAATTTTATTTGCTATGTTGCCGTCACTGGCGATGGCAGCGGGTGCAAACGTACCATTAGACAAAGCGAACAATGATTTAACTGACAAAGCTTCATTGCAAAACGGCGCTAAGCTGTTTATGAATTACTGTTTCGCTTGTCACTCAACGCAGTACCAACGCTATGAGCGTGTTGCGAATGATTTAGAGATCCCTGTCGATCTAATGAAGGAAAACCTGATTTTCGATCCGGAAGCGAAAGTCGGTAGCTTAATGATTAACGCTATGCCATCAGAACAAGCGGCAAGTTGGTTTGGTGCTCCGCCACCTGACCTAACCTTGGTGGCTCGTGTGCGTGGTGCTGACTGGCTATACACATACCTTCGTACTTTCTATGAAGATCCGTCTCGTCCATTTGGTGTGAACAACATTGTTTTCCCAAGTGTTGGTATGCCGCATGTTCTTGAAGAGCTGCAAGGTATTCCAACGCCAATCTACGATACTCATATGGTAGATGGCGAAGAGGTAACAGTGGTTGTTGGTACTGAAACTGACGGCTCTGGCGAACTCAGTACTGGTGAATACGACGAAGCAGTTCGTGACCTTGTTAACTTCTTGGTTTACTCAGGTGACCCTGTTCAACTTGAGCGTCACGCTATGGGTTGGTGGGTAATGGCCTTCTTAGTAATCTTCACTATCATCGTGATTTTGCTGAAGAAAGAGTATTGGCGTGATGTGCACTAATTGTGCTATAATGCCTCGCTAATTTCCAAATTATGTTAATGTTCAATGGAGGCTTTAGGCCTCCATTGTTTTTATTTAAAGTGTACTGGAGGGCTCCATGGCTGTAGCTGCCAATAAACGTTCTGTGATGACTCTTTTCTCAAGTGCCTCTGATATGTATAGCCATCAGGTGCGCATTGTTCTTGCTGAAAAAGGCGTAAGTGTTGAAGTTGAGTTGGTTGATGAGAAAAATCTCCCAGCAGAGCTTGTTGAATTGAACCCGTACAAATCAGTACCTACTCTTATTGATCGTGAGCTTGCTCTATATGACTCAAAGATCATTATGGAATATCTTGATGAGCGTTTTCCTCATCCACCATTGATGCCTGTATACCCGGTTGCTCGTGGTAATAGCCGTCTAATGATGTACCGAATTGAGCGTAACTGGTATTCAGTTGCAGAGAAGGTAGTTAAAGGCAATGCTGAAGAATCTGAAGCAGCTCGCGTTAAACTGCGCAACGACCTACTGACTCTTGCTCCTATCTTTGCTGAATATGAGTATTTCATGAGCGAAGAGTTTAGCTTAATTGACTGTTACCTAGCTCCGCTACTATGGCGTTTACCCGAGCTTGGTATCGAACTGATTGGCCCAGGTTCTAAAGAGCTTAAAGTGTACATGAACCGCGTCTTTGAACGTGATTCATTCCTAGCTTCTTTAACTGAAGCTGAGCGTGAGATGCGACTGGTTCGCTAAGCGTTATGGATATTTCAAATATGACACCACGCCGACCATATATGCTTCGTGCATTTTACGACTGGCTGGTTGATAACGAACTGACTCCACACCTTGTTGTTGAAGCAACCTTGCCGGGTGTACGAGTTCCAGAAGAGTTTGTTCAAGATGGTCAGATCATTCTGAACATTGCGCCTCGTGCGGTTGGACAACTCGAACTGGGTAACGAAGCTGTGACATTTAGTGCTCGCTTTAGCGGTCGTCCACACTCTGTGATTGTGCCACTTTACGCAGTACAAGCAATTTATGCTCGTGAGAATGGTGCTGGTACCATGTTTGAACCTGAAGAGGCCTACATGGAAACGTTTGAAGAAGGGATTGAAGAAGCTCCTTTTGAAGATGCAGAAAAAGGACCATCTTTGAGCGTAGCGACGGCAGACGTAGATGCTGAAGAGCCTGACTCAGATTCTGAGCCACCTCGCCCAGCAAAAGGCCGTCCAAGCCTTCGTGTTATCAAATAGCGTTAGTTAAATAGCGACCAAAGAAAAAAGCAGCGACTCGTCGCTGCTTTTTTATTTTCTGCTATATAGCTTTCCATTGACTGGCTTAAGGCTAGTTAACGGCCGTCTCTTCGTCACCATATTCAAAAGCGCGTATTACCTGTTTTACCCCTGAGATATTGCGTGCGACTTCTGTCGCGATATCTGCATGTTCTCGGGAAACCAATCCAAGCAGAAATACTTCTGAATCTTCAGTAATTACCTTCACTTTTATACCGTTTAGCTCTGATTTAGCCAACAATGCTGATTTCACCTTAGTGGTAATCCAGCTGTCGTTACTGATGGCACTGATAGACAATGGCTGCTTAACGCGAACCTGATTATGGATGCTCTCTACACCAGCCACATCTTTAGCTTGGTTTTCAAAAGCACGACGCTCAGCGTCTGTGGTCGCTTGTCCCATCAATACCACTGAACCTCGGTAAGAGCTAGCGGTGATGCGAACATTGCCACGGTAGGGTTGTTTGTTGGTAATAGCTGCTACTTCAAATTCGATATTGTTGTCGTTCCAAATCTCTTTGGTTGTTCGAGTATCAGTGACTAAGTTCGCAGTGGTTGCTGCACCAGCAATGAAAAGGCCAGCACAACCAGATAGGGATAGTGTAAGTAGCGAAACACTAATCAGCTTAAATAGCTTCATAGAGGTTAATGATTTCATTGTGATGCTCCGTATATCACTCTTCGTGGGCTGGGAAGAGTACTTGATCGATTAGGTCACATAGGCAGTGTAGTGTCACCATGTGTACTTCATGAATGCGCGCGGTACGGTGTGAAGGGATACGAATCTCGACATCGTGCTCACCAAGTAGACCAGCCATCTCGCCACCATCTTTACCCGTAAAGGCGATGATTGTCATGTCACGAGTAACCGCCGCTTCCATTGCCTTAATGATGTTCTTGCTGTTACCGCTGGTCGAGATAGCCAGTAAAATATCCCCGGTTTGACCAAACGCTCGTACCTGCTTAGAGAAGATCTCTTCATAGTGGTAGTCGTTGGCCACTGCTGTTAGCGTAGTGTTGTCTGCCATTAGTGCCATAGCTGGAAGGCTAGGGCGCTCGGTTTCAAAGCGATTGAGTAGGCACGATACAAATTGCTGAGCATTCGACGCCGAACCACCATTACCACAACAAAGAATTTTGTTCCCGTTCAGCAAGGTCGCAACCATGGCTTGAGCGGCATGCGTGATTGCGTCCGGCAATGCTTCTGCAGCCGCAATTTGGATTTGAATACTTTCTGTAAAACTTTCTTTAATGCTGTCTAGCATGTTTATCCTTGGGTAATCGCGTTTTGAATCCAGTTGATATTGTCATTCGGCCCTTCAATGGCAACGATATCAAACCTGAAATCTGTAGAGTGCACCGACAGGCCTTGCTTCATCAGCCAGATATTAGCTGTTTTGAGCAGCTTCTGTGACTTTTTGGCTGTCACCATTTCAGCGGCATGTCCGTAGCGGGTCTGCTTGCGGTATTTTACCTCAGCAAACACAACCGTGTTGTTATGGCGCATTATAAGATCAATCTCACCACATTTTGCTATGAAGTTTTCTTGAACTAACGATAAACCGTGGTTTATCAGATAAGATTTTGCCATAGCCTCGTATTTATCACCCACTTGTTTGTGGGTGATTGTTGGTTTAGTTAAACATTTTCGGCTAAAAAGCCCCATGTTCTGCCCAACTGATTTCACGTTGTACAACGCAGTTGTTATCGATGGTCAATACACCTGTTTCACCTGGAATACTGTGCCCCTGAACGGCTTTCATCAATGGCAGTGCACCCATCAGGTAGTAAGCATCCATCCCTAGCGCTTGTAGACGCTTTTGGCCGTTTGAGTTGGCTGGCCATAGGTCATTTAGCTCTTTGTTCAGTTCGTTTTTGTTGTCAACTAACAGAGGAATGTCGCTGTAAAAAACACCTGTTAGATCTTCATACTGCCTATCACCGCTATTACTACGTGAGTTTGAGAACAATGCGGGTTGGTCTGCATCAGGATTAATTGCAACCTCGATGAAAGGTTTGATCAGCGTGAGTTCTGAGTTTTTAGCCACAATGTAGACTGAATCTATATCGCGACGACTGCGAGGCTCGGTTTCTAGGTCTAGGTTCAGTAGTCCATCCATTTGAGCGATACGCTGCTGGCTTTCTTGTAATCCGAATACCTGATTCACATTGCGTTGTAATTGGCGTTTGTCAGAGAAAAAGCTCATGGCGACATCGTTGTTGCTGTATTTTTTCCACTCTTTCTTAAACGCTTGCTCAACTCTGTCACCTAGGCGCCCTTTCGGAGCTAGGATTAGCGGGTACTTATAGCCTTGAGAAAAAAGGTGTTTCGCGGCTTGAGCGACTTCTTGCTCTGGCGACAAGGCGAGATAGCAAATATTGCTATTCGGTTCTAGTTGAGTTGGGATGTTTAGCGCAAGTGCTGGGATAGCCTTTTCATGATCTTGTTGTGCTTCTTGAAGCTTGACTATGTTGTTCTTAATTAGCGGGCCAACAATAAAATCTACGTTGTTTTCTTCCAACGTTGCTTTTATTTCAACGATGCTTTGGATGTTGGTGTCCAACACAGTCAGCGTTGCGTCTTCTTCACGTTCTTTGTCATTCATCATAGCGAAAATGAAGCCATCACGGACGAGTTGTGCTTGCTTACCGTACTTGCCAGTTAATGGTAGTAACAGAGCTGTGCTGGTTGGTTTACTGATCTCTAAAGCGACAATGTCATTGATTGCTTGGGGTGTGTAGGTCGCGGCAGGATGACGCGGGTTCTCTGCCAACCAATCAGACAGTGTTTTCTGTAGTTCAGGAAGGTTAGCATTCAGTGTTTTAGTATAAATAGACAGTTGCAACCAACCTGCAAGAACGTCTTCTGTAGGCGACGTTTTGAGTTCAAGAATCTCGTATTGAGAGTAGCTATTCAGGTTTTGCCAAATACGGTCGGCGGTTTGCTGTTGGCTTTCGTCGTCGCTGTCAGCGTATTCAGAGTAAAGGACTAGCTCACGAGCCGCTTCGAAATATTCGCTTTTCATCTCTAAAAGATCCGCGCGTAGCTCGTGATAATCTTTCCATTGCTCGTTGGGAAGCTTCCACCAAGGCTGAAAGTTCAATTGTTTATAGGCTTGACCTGGTTGCGAGTTATTAACCAACAGCTGCGCTCGAGCTAGCTGCCATTCGGCTTGCTGGATTTCACTCAGCTCTTGTCTCGCTAAGCGTTTGATAAGTAGAGTCGCTTGATCGGTTTTTCCTGCTTGCACAGAAGCTTTAAGCGCCATGATTAACCAGTCGTTTTGTAGACTACCTTTGCTACTATCTGCCTGGATCATGTAACTTTCAGTTGATTGCGCTGGATCGAGTGTGATATCAACACGCGTTGGTGCTTGAGGACCTGAAGAACAAGCCGCCAATGTAATTGCTAATGCAATTGGAGTGAGTAAGCGTGGTACACTGAGTCTCTTATGGTTCATCGTTGCCATGAGTTCTTTAAATTCCGTATAAATTTGTATCTATATTAATCGTTGAAGTGATGGTAAACAAATGACAGATAACAAAACCTTGCTCACAGAGAGCCCAACTCTCTATATTGTGCCAACCCCCATCGGAAATTTGGGAGATATCACTCAAAGAGCAATTGAAATTTTATCAAGTGTCGATGTTATTGCAGCCGAAGATACACGTCACACGGGTAAGCTTCTCGCTCACTTCAATATACCGACCAGAACGTTTGCTCTACATGATCATAATGAACAAACCAAAGCGCAAGTTCTAGTTGAAAAGTTATTAGAAGGTCAGTCTATCGCATTAGTCTCTGATGCGGGAACCCCTTTAATCAGTGACCCAGGTTACCATCTTGTATCGCAATGTCGTCAAGCGGGTGTGAGAGTTGTGCCACTTCCTGGTGCTTGTGCTGTGATTACGGCGCTCAGTGCTTCTGGTTTGCCATCTGATCGTTTCAGCTTTGAAGGCTTCTTACCGCCAAAGAGCAAGGGTCGTAAAGACAAGTTCTTAGAGATTTCAAAGGCAGAGCGCACGTGTATCTTCTATGAATCACCGCATCGTATTTCCGACTCTCTGCAAGACATGCTAGATATTCTAGGGCCCGACCGTGAGGTTGTGTTGGCGCGTGAGTTGACTAAGACCTTTGAAACGATTCAAGGTCTGCCATTAGGTGAGTTGATTGAGTGGATTGAAGAAGATTCGAACCGTAAGCGCGGTGAAATGGTGCTACTGATTCATGGTTACCGTGAAGCAGCAACCACAGAGCTGCCTGATGAAGCGACTCGCACATTGGGCATTCTAACCAAAGAACTGCCCCTTAAAAAAGCAGCGGCGATGACGGCCGAGATCTATAACCTGAAAAAGAACGCTTTATACAAATGGGGCTTAGAGCATCTAGACAACTAGAGTGCGCTTTATATTTTATAGAGTAGCTAACTTGTATTGAAAAGGTTCTAAGGAGTGAAGGTGATACCGTCGCTCCTTTTTTTGTGCCTAAATTGTGTGAAATTTGTGCACTTGCTTAACGGTTTGCAGCATATTTGTGATCTCGCTAGACACTGCACATTAATCTCTATACAATCCGCCCTCGGAGTTGAACGGGTAATCGCTGCTTTATTGATGTCCTTCGGGAGACTGACATTGAGGTCCTTCGGGAAACTGATGTTGAAGTCCTTCGGGAGACTGGTAAAGGGGAGGAACGTCCGGGCTCCATAGAGCAGGGTGCCAGATAACGTCTGGGGGGCGCGAGCCCACGACAAGTGCAGCAGAGAGAAGACCGCCGATGGCCTCATTTCTTCGGAAGAGGCACAGGTAAGGCTGAAAGGGTGCGGTAAGAGCGCACCGTGCGACTGGCAACAGTTCGTAGCAAGGTAAACTCCACCCGGAGCAAGATCAAATAGGCCCTCACATAGCATTGCTCGTGTTTGGGGGCGGGTAGATTGCTTGAGCCTGTGAGCGATTGCAGGCCTAGACGAATGGTTACCACCGCGCAAGCGGAACAGAACCCGGCGTATGTGTCAACTCCACCTATATAAAGAACCCATCATTACTTAACGGTAGTGATGGGTTTTTTGCTTTATATTGACGTAAATGATTTAGATTTCCTTAAAATCTTTCATCCTGATATAAATTTGGGGCAAAAATTCCAAAGCCTGTACACAATATGGTGGAGATACAGTGTGAAATCAGTACACTAAAACGTTAATAGAACCAATTATTGCCGAACTAATGGCTCAATCCACTCACTGAGAAGACTATGACAGAAGCATTCAAACATATTTCAGTATTGCTTAACGAATCTATTGACGGACTTGCGATAAAACCTGACGGTACCTACATTGATGGTACCTTTGGACGTGGTGGTCATAGCCGTACAATCCTGTCTAAACTGGGCGAGTATGGGCGACTCTTTAGTATCGACCGCGATCCACAAGCGATTGCAGAAGCACAAAAGATTGATGACCCTCGTTTTACGATTATTCACGGTCCATTTTCAGGTATTGCTGAATACGCAGAGCGTTATGATTTAGTCGGTCAAGTGGATGGTGTTTTATTGGATTTGGGTGTCTCTTCACCGCAGTTGGATGATGCTGAGCGTGGGTTTAGTTTTATGAAAGACGGCCCATTGGATATGCGTATGGATCCAACTACGGGTAATCCGGTATCTCAATGGTTAATCGAAGCGGATCTTGATGACATCACATGGGTTATCCGTGAATTCGGTGAAGATAAACACGCTCGTCGTATCGCGAAAGGCATCATTGCTTATCAAGAGAACGAAGAGAACGAACCGTTAACGCGTACTGGCCAATTGGCTAAGCTTATCTCTGATGTAGCGCCAAAAAACTTCAAAGAGAAAAAGCACCCAGCCACCCGTGCTTTCCAAGCATTCCGTATCTACATCAACAGTGAGCTTGAAGAAATTGATACGGCACTAAAAGGTGCGGCAAGCATCCTTGCTCCAGAAGGTCGACTGTCGGTGATCAGCTTCCACTCACTTGAAGACCGCATGGTGAAACGCTTTATTCGCAAAGAGAGCCAAGGCCCTCAAGTACCTCATGGCCTGCCACTAACAGAAGAGCAGATCAAAGCGCTAGGTAGTGCTGACCTTAAGCCTGTTGGTAAAGCGATTAAACCATCGAAAGATGAAGTGGATGAGAACACTCGTTCACGTAGTTCAGTACTACGAATTGCAGAAAAACTTTAGTCAATGAAGACCTCTAAGCCTAATTTAGCCAAGATAATATTTTTTGATTTGATCTCTGTGGGCAAGGTCCCATTGGTGCTTCTTATCTGTATCTTCGCGAGTGCGATGGGGGTCGTTCTCACAACACATATGTCACGTCAGGCGATCACGCAAAAAGACACGGCATTGGTAGAGCGAGAGCAACTTGATGATGAGTGGCGTAATTTAATGCTTGAAGAGACAGCACTAGCTGAACATAGTCGTGTTCAAGCATCGGCAAAAAGAGAGCTAGACATGAAACGTCCAGACTCTGACAAAGAAGTTGTGATCACACTAAAATGACCGCTAAAAAGGAAAAAGCACGCACGAGAGCCGTTAATAAATCAACGAAAGAGCGTGTGAAGAGCGAAAAGGATTCTAATTCAACTCTAATTAAATGGCGTTTTAACGTCGTTATTGCTTTCGTGTTCCTTGCCTTTGCGACATTGGTTGCCCGTGTGGCCTATATCCAAATCATTGAACCAGATAACTTGATTCGCCAGGGCGACCTTCGTTCTGTACGTGTGAAGGCAATTCCTTCTGCTCGCGGTATTATCTCAGACCGCAATGGCGAACCGCTTGCGGTTAGTGTTCCGGTTGAAGCGGTATGGGCTGACCCAAAAACTATTTTCGATAAAAATGGCATGGCCCA
Organism: Vibrio sp. ECSMB14106; assembly: GCF_000972265.1. Lineage (NCBI taxonomy): Bacteria > Pseudomonadati > Pseudomonadota > Gammaproteobacteria > Vibrionales > Vibrionaceae > Vibrio > Vibrio sp. ECSMB14106. The sequence continues at coordinate 50,492 of NZ_LAUM01000011.1, forward strand.
AATCGATCGTTGGTATGCGTTAGCGGATGTACTTGGTTTAGAACGACAATCGATGATCGATAAAATTTCTAGTAACAAGTCCCGTCGATTTATTTATCTGCAAAGGCAAGTTAGCCCAGCAATGGCTAAGTATATCCGAGATCTAAAGCTGGTCGGCGTTGGCCTTAAAGCTGAATCTCGTCGTTATTACCCTGCGGGGGAGATCAGTGCGCACTTGATTGGTGTGACGGGTATCGATGGTCATGGGCTTGAAGGCGTAGAGCGCAGCTATGATCAATGGCTCACTGGTGAGGCGGGTAAGCGAACAATACGTAAAGACCGTTATGGCCGTGTGGTAGAGAATATTGCATTAGAGGAGCGCGAACAAGGTAAGCAATTAGAGCTCACCATTGATCAGCGTTTACAAGCAATAGCCTATCGAGAAATTAAGCAGGCGGTCGCTGATCATAAAGCGACTTCGGGTTCTGCAATTTTATTGGATGTAAAAACTGGCGCTGTTTTGGCGATGGTTAATGCTCCTTCGTATAACCCGAATAACCGTGCTGACCTGCAAAGTTTTAAGATGCGTAACCGTGTCTTAACCGATGCGATGGAACCGGGTTCGACAGTGAAACCTTTCGTGCTTTTAGCCGCACTAGAAAATGGCACAGCTAACCCTGATACGGTTATCAATACTGGTAATGGCATCATGCGTATTGGTGGTAGCCGTGTTCGTGATACATCGAAAGTTGGCAAAGCTGATTTAGCAACGATTTTAAAGAAGTCGAGTAACATAGGTGTAGCAAAATTAGCGCTTGATATGCCACTAGAAGCCTTGCTTGGGATGTATAGTTCTGTCGGACTGGGTGAAATGTCTGGTCTAAACCTAGTAGGGGAAACCAGTGGTATCTTCCCGAATCGACGCCGTTGGTCTAAGTTTGAAATTGCCACCTTATCATTTGGTTACGGCCTATCTGTGACGCCGCTCCAGCTAGCGCATGCTTATGCGACACTGGCGAATAAAGGCATGTATGAGCCGATTCATATTATTAAGAGTAACGATCGAAGTTTCTCTAAGCAGATCATCAAGCGCGAAAATGCTGAACTGGTCCTGCAAATGCTAGAAGGGGTAACCCAAAAAGGCGGTACGGCAACAAGAGCCGCAGTGCCTGGTTACCGAGTGGCAGCCAAGACGGGTACATCTCGTAAAGCCGAAGCTGGTGGTTATAGTGATGAGTATATCGCTGTTACATCAGGTTTTGCCCCGGTTAGCGACCCAAGAGTTGCACTGGTTGTGGTGGTCAATGAGCCTCAAGGCGATCTTTACTACGGTGGTTCGGTAGCCGCTCCCGTTTTTTCTGAAATCATGAAGGGTGCACTGCAAATACTGAATGTCCCTGCTGATGAAAACAAATTTCAAGAATAGAGCCAATCAGGATTCAATATGAGTAATAGCCTCACGCTGTCATCTTTACTTTCTCCTTGGGGGGATTTTAGTTCATCTGAACTGGATGCGATTACGGTTGAGCAGTTGGAGTTGGATAGCCGTGTAATCAAAGACGGTGATATTTTTGTTGCCATCGTTGGACATGCCGTTGATGGTCGTCGCTTTATTGACAAAGCCGTCGCGCAAGGTGCGAAAGCCGTCATTGCACAGGCTGGTGATGGCAAAGCTCATGGCTTGATTGAGTGGTTAAATGCAGTTCCTGTTGTTTATGTAGCAGAGCTAAATTCAATTCTCTCTGAACTGGCTGGCCGAGTTTATTCTTCTCAAGCGACTAAGCTGATTGGCGTTACAGGTACTAATGGTAAAACCACCATCACTCAATTACTTGCTCAGTGGCTTGATCTTGTTGGTCAACGTTCTGCGGTAATGGGTACCACAGGTAATGGCTTTTTAGACAATCTAAAAATCGCGGCGAATACCACCGGCAGTGCTATTGAAATACAACGCACACTGAGTGAGTTAGCGGAAGAAAACGCAGCTTACACAGCAATGGAAATATCTTCTCATGGTTTGGTGCAAAGTCGCGTTAAAGCCTTGGACTTCGAAGTTGGTGTATTCACTAATTTGAGTCGTGATCATCTTGATTATCACGGCACGATGGAAGAGTACGCATTGGCTAAGAAGAGCCTGTTTACTCGCCACAAATGTAAGCACGCAGTCATTAATGTGGATGACGACGTGGGTAAAGCTTGGGTGTCAGATTTATCTAATGCCATAGCCGTTTCATTGTCACCGCTAACGGGCTATCAACAATCGGTATGGGCATCTGATGTCGCTTATGCAGAAACCGGTATTCAACTGTCTTTCGATGGTAGTTGGGGACAAGGGAAGCTTTCTGTTCCACTGATTGGTCAGTTCAACGCATCAAATGTACTGGTTGCTTTTGCGACTTTGCTTTCGTTAGGTATCGACAAGCGAACCTTGGTCGACACTGCGCCTCAGCTTCAACCTGTCATTGGCCGTATGGAGCTTTTCCAAACTCCGAATAAGGCAAAAGTGGTTGTCGATTACGCTCATACACCAGATGCACTAGAAAAAGCGTTGGCGGCACTGCGCGTGCATTGCTCTGGGCAACTGTGGGCAGTCTTCGGTTGTGGTGGTGATCGCGACACCGGTAAGCGTCCAATGATGGCGGTAACGGCAGAGCAGTTCGCCGACAAAATTATTATTTCAGACGACAACCCTCGCAGCGAAGATCCAGCCCTTATTGTCAAAGACATGCTTGCTGGTTTAAATGAACCAGAATCGGCGTTCGTCGAGCATGATCGCTATCAAGCGGTTAAGTTTGCTTTAGAGCAAGCGTGTAGCAATGACATTATTCTTTTGGCTGGCAAAGGCCATGAGGATTACCAAGTATTGAAAGACGAAACGATCCATTACTCAGACAGAGAGTCTGCGCTTCAACTTTTAGGTATTTCATAATGATTGATGTATCACTCGAGCAGATTTGTTCTGCTGTCTGCGGTGAGCTAATTGAGGCTGGTAAGTCAAACAATAGCGTAATTAATGCCGTTTCTACTGATACTCGCACCGTCGAAGAAGGCGCACTGTTTGTCGCTATCGTTGGTGAACGTTTTGATGCGCATGATTTTTGCCATCAAGCGGTGGAGGCAAATGCGAGCGCGTTGTTAGTCGAACGAAAACTTGACCTAAATATTACTCAAGTTGTTGTTGAAGACACTAAACTTGCTTTAGGTCAGCTAAGTGCTTGGATTCACGAGCAATGTAACGTCCCAACCATGGCGATTACAGGCAGCTGCGGTAAGACGACCGTTAAAGAGATGGTCGCAAGTATTCTACAACAACGTGGCAAGGTGCTATTTACGGCGGGTAACTTCAATAATGATATTGGAGTCCCACTAACCTTGCTGCGCAGTGAACCAAATGATGACTATGCTGTGATAGAGCTGGGCGCGAACCACATTGGTGAAATCGCCTATACTACGCAGCTTGTGAAACCACAGGTGGCGTTGGTTAATAACGTTGCTGCCGCGCACCTAGAAGGCTTTGGTTCAATTAATGGTGTTAAACAAGCGAAAGGTGAAATCTTTCAGGGGCTTGCTACCGGTGATACTGCTATTGTTAATTTAGAGAGTAACGGTGGCGACTTTTGGAGTGAAGTACTTGCAGATAAAATGGTACTGACATTTTCAGAAAACGACAACACGGCGGATTACTTTGCTAAGAATATTCGCATTAATGATCTGGGCGAAGCTTGCTTTGAGATGCAAACACCGCAAGGCGCTATGCCGATTGAGCTTGGCATTATTGGTCAGCATAACGTAGCGAATGCGTTAGCTGCTTCAGCGTTGAGTATTCAATTTGGTGCCACGCTGGATGAAGTGAAAAATGGTTTAGCGAATCTTATCTCGGTTAAAGGACGAGTTGAGGTTCAACAATTAAGTCAGAATATCAAGCTAATAGATGACAGTTATAACGCCAGCGTGCCAGCAATGAAGGCGGCAGCTAAATTGCTGTCAAGCTTCAAAGGTCAACGTTGGCTAATTTTAGGCAATATGGCTGAATTAGGTGATGAAAGCCTTGCACTTCACCGTCAAGTCGGTGAATATGCTGCCCCATTCGCTTTTGAGCATGTACTCACTTACGGTAATGATACCAAAGTGATTAGTGAGATCTGTCATGGTACTCACTTTGACACGCATCAAGCGATGATCGCGCACATAGAGCAGCACTTATGCTTGCCAGAAAACGCGTCACATACCTTGTTGGTAAAAGGCGCAAATAGTGCAGGAATGAGTAAAATAGCCGCTGCTTTAAAGGAGAACTTTTCATGATAATTTGGCTTGCAGAACTACTACAGCCACACTTTTCTTTTTTCCGTTTGTTCGAATACTTATCGTTTCGTGCAATCGCGAGTATTTTGACTGCTTTGTGTCTGTCGTTGTGGATGGGACCTCGTTTAATTGAGCGTCTGCAAATGCTACAAATTGGTCAAGTTGTTCGTAATGATGGACCTGAATCCCACTTTAGCAAACGTGGTACACCGACCATGGGTGGTGTGATGATCTTAGCTGCGATCATTATTACGGTATTGATGTGGACTGATCTTTCAAACCCTTACGTTTGGGCGGTATTAGTTGTACTTGGTGGTTACGGTGCGGTCGGTTTTGTTGATGACTATCGTAAGGTTGTTCGCAAGAATACCGATGGCCTGATTGCTCGTTGGAAGTATTTTTGGCAGTCGGCTATTGCATTGGTTGTGGCGTTTGCTCTGTATGCTCACGGGCAAGATACCGCGGCAACACAACTGGTTGTTCCTTTCTTCAAAGAAGTGATGCCACAGTTAGGCTTGTTATACATAGTACTGACGTACTTTGTTATTGTTGGTACCAGTAATGCGGTAAACCTAACAGACGGTCTAGATGGCTTAGCTATTATGCCAACGGTTATGGTTGCGGCTGGTTTTGCTGTGATTGCTTGGGCTACGGGTAACGTTAACTTCGCGGCATACCTACACATTCCATACATCCCATACACATCTGAACTGGTTGTGGTTTGTACGGCAATTGTGGGTGCTGGGCTTGGTTTCTTATGGTTCAACACATACCCTGCTCAAGTATTTATGGGCGATGTTGGCTCTCTAGCGCTGGGTGGTGCATTGGGTGTCATTGCTGTGTTAGTCCGCCAAGAGTTGGTACTGGTTATTATGGGTGGTGTTTTTGTTATGGAAACCTTGTCCGTTATTCTGCAAGTGGGTTCTTACAAACTGCGTGGTCAGCGTATTTTCCGAATGGCACCGATTCACCACCATTATGAACTTAAAGGTTGGCCGGAGCCGCGCGTAATCGTACGTTTTTGGATCATCTCAATGGTATTAGTACTGATTGGTCTAGCGACATTGAAAGTCCGTTAACCCTAAGCGAGCCTCTCAACTCGTAGAGGCTCTTTCAAACTATTAAGAGCGTCTTGTTTAAAATGGAACGTTGGCAGAATATTCAAAATGTAGTGGTTGTAGGGCTCGGTATTACCGGGCTCTCTGTCGTTAAACATCTCGTAAAATATCAGTCTCATACTCATGTTAAGGTGATTGATACTCGTGAGCTACCACCGGGCAGAGAATCATTACCTGAATCGGTGAAACTGCATTCTGGAAGTTGGAACAGCCAATGGTTAGCGGAAGCTGACTTGGTAGTTGCTAACCCAGGTATCGCCTTAGCGACGCCAGAAATACAAGATGTTATTCAAGCGGGCACGCCTGTTGTTGGTGACATCGAGTTGTTTGGCTGGGCGGTGAATAAACCTGTTGTGGCAATTACAGGTTCAAATGGCAAGAGTACGGTGACCGATCTAACAGGTGTGCTTGCTAAAGCCGCTGGTCTTAACGTTGGTGTCGGTGGCAACATTGGCATCCCAGCTTTAGACCTTCTTGAGCTCGATGCCGATTTGTATGTCCTTGAGCTATCAAGCTTTCAATTAGAGACAACATCGAATCTAAAGCTAGTGGCGGCAGCGTTTTTGAACCTGTCAGAAGATCATATGGATCGCTATCAAGGTATGGACGATTATCGTGATGCCAAGTTAAGAATTTTTAATCATGCTCAGTGTGCGATTGTAAACCGCGAAGACAAAGAGACTTATCCAGAGCATACGATGCCGTTGGTGACATTTGGTCTCGATGACCAAGAGTTTGGTGTTGCAACGAGTAGTGGCATCGAATGGCTAGTGGATAACAATGAACTGATAATTCCTACCCAAGATTTAACATTGGTTGGACGTCATAATGTGGCGAATGCGTTAGTCTCTTTAGCACTATTGAAGCAAGTTGGTATTGATTACAGAAAGAGCCTTGAAGCTCTGAAAGTCTACAATGGTCTAACTCATCGTTGCCAAGTGGTGGCTGATAAACGCGCGATCAAGTGGGTCAATGATTCAAAAGCGACCAATGTGGCCAGCACATTAGCGGCTCTTACTGGTTTAGAGTGTCAAGGTACTTTGTATCTCTTGGTAGGCGGCGTAGGGAAAGGAGCCGATTTTAGTGAGCTTAAACCTGTGTTATCAGAACTAGAGCGTGTTCAGCTATGTTGCTTCGGTGAAGATGCGATGCAGTTTATGCCTCTGCATCCATCGGCTAAGACGTTTGAAACTATGCACGATATTATTGAGAGTATTTCTAAACAGCTCGCTCCGGGGGATATGGTGATGCTGTCTCCTGCTTGTGCAAGCTTCGATCAGTTTAATAATTTCATGGCGAGAGGTGATGCGTTCACTGAACTTGCTCATGAGTATGCTTAACGTGTTGAAGGACTAACATTTAGTGCTAAGAGTGAAAGAGATTAACCAATTCATTTGGCAGTGGCTGAACCGCGCCACACGAGAGGCACTTTACGATCGTCAATTGGTATGGATTGCTCTTGGGTTAATGTTAACGGGGTTGGTGATGGTAACGTCGGCTTCGTTTCCTATCAGCGCTCGCTTAACCGATCAGCCATTTCATTTTATGTTTCGCCACGCCATCTTCCTTGTTTTGGCGTTAGGCGTATCCAGCGTGATCCTACAGATACCGATGAAGCGCTGGTTTCAATACAGCACGTATCTACTGGGTTTATCATTCTTTCTACTGATCGTGGTATTGGCCGTAGGTAAATCGGTTAACGGTGCATCGCGTTGGATTCCACTTGGGCTGTTTAACTTACAACCTGCCGAAGTCGCTAAACTATCGCTGTTTATCTTTATGGCTGGCTACTTGGTTCGAAAACAAGATGAGGTGAGAAAAACCTTCTTTGGTGGCTTTGCTAAGCCCATCATGGTGTTCGGTGCCTTTGCAGTGTTGCTACTGGGTCAACCTGATTTGGGAACGGTCGTCGTAATGTTGGTGACCTTGTTTGGTATGTTATTCATAGCGGGGGCTAAGCTCTCACAGTTTATCGCACTGATGGTTGCTGGTATTGCAGCTGTGGTAGGTTTGATTGTGGTTGAACCTTACCGTGTTCGACGTGTGACCTCTTTTTGGGAACCTTGGAATGACCCGTTTGGCAGTGGTTACCAGTTAACTCAATCACTCATGGCGTTTGGCCGTGGTGACTGGATGGGGCAAGGTCTCGGCAACTCAGTTCAAAAGTTAGAGTATCTTCCAGAAGCACATACCGATTTTGTATTTGCTGTATTGGCTGAAGAGTTGGGTTTTGTTGGTGTTACTTTAGTGCTAATTCTTATTTTTAGTTTGGTATTTAAAGCGATCCTAATTGGGAAAAAAGCCTTCGAAAGCGACCAATTGTTCAACGGCTATCTTGCCTTTGGCATTGGTATTTGGTTTGCCTTTCAGACACTTGTTAACGTCGGCGCTGCTTCAGGTATCGTTCCAACGAAAGGTCTAACATTACCGTTGATCAGTTATGGTGGTTCAAGTCTCATTGTGATGTCAGTTGCTGTTTCCATGTTGTTACGTATCGATCACGAATGTCGATGGGAAGAAAAAGAACAAACAGATAATCAAAACGAATCAATAGAGTAAGAATCTAACGTGATGAAACAAAATAAAAAACTCTTAGTGATGGCTGGTGGTACTGGCGGTCACGTTTTCCCAGGGTTAGCCGTAGCTAAAAAGCTTCAGCAACAAGGCTGGGAAATTCGCTGGTTAGGTACGGCGGACAGAATGGAGGCTGATTTAGTGCCAAAGCATGGTATTGAGATCGACTTCATCAAAGTTAAAGGCCTTCGAGGTCAAGGCATTAGCAAATTAATTAAAGCACCATTTCAGATTATTAATGCCATACTTCAAGCAAGACAGCACATTAAAGCGTGGCAGCCAGATGTGGTGCTTGGCATGGGCGGGTACGTCAGTGGGCCTGGCGGTATTGCAGCTTGGTTGTCTGGTATTCCAGTGGTTTTGCATGAACAAAATGCGGTAGCAGGTTTAACCAACCAATGGCTTTCTAACATCGCGAAAAAAGTCTTTCAAGCTTTCCCTGGCGCTTTCCCTACAGCAGAAGTAGTGGGTAACCCAGTACGTGAAGATGTTGTGAGTCTTCCTGATCCAGAGCAACGCATGGCAGATCGTGATGGCGATATTCGCATCCTCGTGATGGGCGGTAGCCAAGGGGCTAAAATACTTAACGATACTCTGCCAATGACCTTGGCTCAGTTGGGTTCTGGTTTTACTGTGATGCACCAAGCCGGAAAAAATAATCAACAGCAAGTTATTGAGCAATACAAATCACATTCTGTTGATAATGTTCAAGTGACTGAATTTATTGATGATGTGGCGCAAGCTTATGAGTGGGCAGATCTATTAGTGTGTCGCTCAGGTGCATTAACCGTATCAGAAGTGTCTGCGGCAGGTGTCGGATCTATCTTCGTTCCGTTTATGCACAAAGACAGACAACAAGCGTTGAATGCCGACCATTTAGTTGAATGTGGCGCCGCGTTAATGATTGAACAGCCTCAACTAACGGCTGATAAGCTAGCGAACACTATCGCGCAGCTTGATAGAAATGAATTAAAAATGATGGCAACAAAAGCTCGTCAAGCCGCCAAGCTTGATGCTGATGTGACCGTCGCTGAAGCGATTAAAGCTTTAGCAAAATAATGAGATTGAATTGATGACGATTGAACATACCCAAGACTTAGCGCAAATCCGTGCAATGGTGCCAGAGATGCGCCGTGTTAAATCTATCCACTTCATTGGTATTGGTGGTGCCGGAATGAGCGGGATTGCTGAAGTCTTGCTCAATGAAGGTTACCAAATTACCGGGTCTGATATTGCTCAAAATCTAGTGACTGAGCGTTTGATTAGCAAGGGCGCGACCATTTATATCGGTCACCAAGCAAGCAATGTTGCTGATGCAAGTGTGGTGGTGGTTTCAACCGCTATTAACGAAGAGAACCCAGAAATTATTGCCGCTCGTGAAGCGCGTACACCGATCGTTCGTCGAGCAGAAATGCTGGCTGAGCTGATGCGTTTTCGTCATGGTATTGCTGTGGCAGGTACGCACGGTAAAACAACGACTACAGCGCTAGTGACACAGATTTACTCGGAAGCGGGTTTAGATCCAACCTTCGTAAACGGTGGTTTGGTGAAAAGTGCGGGTACTAATGCTCGCCTAGGTTCAAGCCGTATACTTATCGCTGAAGCTGATGAAAGTGATGCGTCATTCTTACATCTGCAACCAATGGTCAGTATCGTAACGAATATTGAAGCTGATCACATGGACACCTACGGCGGCGATTTTGAAACGCTAAAGCAGACGTTTATTGATTTCTTACACAACCTACCATTCTACGGTCAGGCTGTGATGTGTGTTGATGATCCAGTAGTGCGTGAGCTTATTCCTCAGGTAAGTCGCCAGGTGATTACTTACGGTTTCTCAGAAGATGCGGATATTCGTATTGAGAACTACGTACAAGAAGGTCAACAAGGTAAGTTCACGGTAGTACGCGAAGGTAAAGCTAACCTTGATATCACGTTAAACATTCCGGGTCGTCACAATGCACTGAATGCATCAGCGGCGATTGCTGTAGCAACAGAAGATGACATCAGCGATGAAGCGATTCTCAAAGCGATGGCGGGAACGGAAGGTACTGGCCGTCGTTTTGATCACCTTGGTGAATACGAAACAGGGAACGGCGTGGCAATGTTGGTCGATGATTATGGCCATCACCCGACTGAAGTGAATGTAACCATTCAAGCGGCTCGCAGTGGCTGGACTGATAAACGTCTTGTGATGATTTTTCAACCTCATCGCTACAGCCGAACGCGAGATCTGTACGATGACTTTGCAAACGTTCTTGATCAAGTTGATGTATTAATCTTATTAGATGTTTATTCAGCAGGTGAGAAACCTATTGCTGGTGCTGACGGGCGTTCATTGAGCCGAACTATTCGCGGGCGTGGTAAGATAGACCCAATTTTCGTGGCTGATATCAATACTCTGCCATCGGTTTTAGCAAACATAATTCAAGGTGGAGACCTTGTTTTGACGCAGGGTGCAGGTGATGTTGGTCGTGTAGCCAAGCAGCTTGAATCGTTACAATTAGATATAAATAAGATGTTGAACGCGTAACAAAATACTGTTTACAGACTGTGGTTGATCGCTCACTTCTTGCGATTGACCTAAAATTGACCAAAAATCTTCTTATCAACGTTTGATAGTTTGATTTTGCTCAGTATAATTCATAGGTTAAAGTAAGTACTTTTACCTCTATTATGAAGATAGGGAATAGAATTGCGAACCAACTACAGGGAATGCGGGCTTTGGTAGAAAGTACTTTTAGCGAAAACCGCCACCTATTCAGTTTACCATCGCTCAAGAAACATGCCCTAGAAGGGTCTTTTTTTGTAATGGTATTGCTACTCATTGGGTTTCTTTTCTATACCACACTGACTTGGATGTGGGACGATCAACGATTGCCGCTCTCCAAAATAGTACTTCAAGGCGACTTAACTTACGTAACCGCTGGTGATGTTCAACATGCATTTAGCGAGATTGAGCATATCGGTACATTCATGTCACAAGATATCGGTGTATTGCAAGAAAGTTTGGAAGCGTTGCCTTGGGTATCAGTTGTCTCTATTCGCAAACAGTGGCCAGACACAATAAAAGTATTTTTGACGGAATATCAAGCTGCAGCAATCTGGAATGGCAACATGCTGCTGAATGAAAATGGTCAGGTATTTAATGGTGATATCGGCCTTTTGAAGGGCGATAGAGTTAAGCTTTATGGCCCTGACGGCACCAGCCAAGTAGTAATAGAAAAATGGCGACAGATAACCCCTTTGATTAATAGTTTAGGGTTGACGGTTACCTCGCTCGTTCTCAATGAGCGTCGTGCTTGGCAAATAATCCTAGATAACGGTATCCGTTTAGAGCTAGGTAAAGATTCTTTAGATGAGCGTGTTGAACGCTTCATTTCGCTTTATAACGAATTAGGAAGTAAAGCGAATCAAGTGAGCTACATTGACCTCAGGTATGATACGGGAGCCGCTGTAGGCTGGTTTCCAGAGCAAGGGTTAGAAGAGAGCACAGATGACTAAGACCGCAGATGACAACATAATCGTTGGTCTTGATATAGGCACTGCGACCATATCAGCTCTGGTTGGTGAAATACTGCCTGATGGTCAAATCAATATCATTGGTTCAGGGCAAAGCCCATCCAGAGGTATGGATAAAGGTGGTGTAAACGACCTAGAGTCGGTAGTGAAGTCGGTTCAGCGAGCTATTGATCAAGCAGAGTTGATGGCTGAATGCCAAATCAGCAATGTATTTATCTCGCTATCGGGCAAGCATATCGCAAGCCGAATTGAAAAAGGCATGGGCACTATCTCTGATGAAGAGGTGTCTCAAGACGATATGGATCGAGCGATCCATACCGCGAAATCAATTAAAATAGGTGATGAGCAGAGAATTCTGCACGTAATTCCACAAGAATTTACCATTGATTATCAAGAAGGAATTAAGAACCCTCTTGGTTTATCTGGTGTTCGAATGGAAGTCAGTGTTCACCTAATTTCTTGTCATAGCGATATGGCAAGAAATATTATTAAAGCTGTCGAACGATGTGGTCTCACTGTAGAGCACATCGTGTTTTCAGGACTTGCCTCAAGTAATGCGGTAATTACTGAAGACGAGAGAGAGCTTGGAGTGTGTGTGGTTGATATCGGTGCTGGTACGATGGATATTTCCATTTGGACTGGCGGCGCACTGCGACACACAGAAGTATTTTCCTACGCAGGAAATGCAGTAACCAGTGATATTGCCTTCGCCTTCGGCACACCAGTAAGTGATGCTGAAGAGATAAAAGTGAATCATGGTTGCGCTCTAAGTGAACTTGTAAGCAAGGATGACTCTGTTAACGTCCCAAGTGTTGGTGGTCGTCCATCGAGAAGTTTGCAACGACAAACTTTGTCGGAAGTGATTGAACCACGTTACACTGAACTTATGGGGCTTGTTAACCAAACTATTGATACGGTTCAATTGCAGCTACGAGATGAAGGTATTAAACACCACCTTGCAGCTGGCGTCGTTCTCACTGGTGGAGCAGCACAAATTGACGGGTTGGTAGAGTGTGCGGAACGTGTTTTCCGCAATCAAGTTCGAGTTGGTAAGCCATTAGAAGTTAGTGGCTTAACTGACTATGTTAAAGAGCCGTATCATTCTACGGCGGTTGGTTTACTTCATTACGCAAGAGATTGTCAGATCAGTGATGAAGGTGATTACAGCGAACCTAAGCGTTCTGCACCTTCAATGTCTGGTCTATTTGGCAAATTGCGTAATTGGATACAAAAAGAGTTTTAACCTGAGTTGCAGGAAAAAACGGAGATAACACATGTTTGAACCGATGATGGAAATGTCTGACGATGCAGTAATTAAAGTCGTTGGAGTTGGTGGCGGTGGCGGTAACGCTGTTGAGCACATGGTACGTGAATCAATCGAAGGCGTAGAATTCATCAGTGTTAACACTGATGCACAAGCACTTCGTAAAACAAGCGTGAGCAGCGTGATCCAAATTGGTGGTGATATCACTAAAGGTTTGGGCGCTGGTGCAAACCCACAAGTAGGCCGTGATGCAGCTCTCGAAGATAGAGAAAGAATTAAAGAAGTTCTAACTGGCGCCGATATGGTATTTATCGCAGCTGGTATGGGCGGTGGTACAGGTACAGGTGCTGCTCCAGTGATTGCTGAAGTTGCGAAAGAGCTTGGTGTACTAACGGTTGCTGTTGTAACTAAACCGTTTAGCTTTGAAGGCAAAAAGCGTTTAGCGTTTGCTGAGCAAGGTATCGAAGAGCTTTCTAAACATGTGGATTCTTTAATTACGATTCCAAATGAAAAGCTACTTAAAGTACTTGGCCGCGGCGTAACACTGCTAGAAGCTTTCGCAAGTGCAAATGATGTACTTAAAAACGCTGTACAAGGTATTGCTGAGCTAATTACTCGCCCTGGTATGATTAACGTCGATTTCGCGGATGTTCGCACCGTAATGTCGGAAATGGGTCATGCAATGATGGGTAGCGGTATCGCTAAAGGTGATGACCGTGCTGAAGAGGCCGCTGAAACGGCAATTTCTAGCCCATTACTAGAAGATATCGATCTAGCTGGTGCGCGTGGCGTTCTTGTGAACATCACAGCAGGCCTAGATATGCGTCTAGATGAGTTCGAAACTGTGGGTAATACAGTTAAGGCATTCGCATCTGATAATGCAACAGTAGTGATAGGTACTTCTCTAGACCCTGATATGACGGATGAAATCCGTGTAACTGTTGTAGCAACAGGTATCGGCACTGAGAGAAAACCAGACATTACTTTGGTTGCTGGCGGTAATACTAAAGTTGCGTCAACCCCTCAACCACAGGTAGCTGCTCAAACAGCAGCAAAAGTGGAAGAGAAAGTGGCACAGCCATTGCAGGAAAAAACTGAGGTAAAATCTCAAGTTAAGCAACAGCCAACAACGTCGTCACCGGCTTCTTCAGGTTCAGGCGCTAGCCAAAATGCAGCACCTAAAGCTGAGAAAGAAAGTGGGTATTTAGATATACCAGCATTTTTACGACGTCAGGCTGACTAGCAAACACCCAAAATTTGACTATAGTCGAATTAATGGTAAAATCCGCGGTCGGTAAATACTGGCCGTGATTTGTAGCACTGATAAGAGGCAAGCAGATGATCAGACAACGTACTCTGAAAGAAATTGTGAAAACAACTGGTGTGGGTCTCCACTCTGGTCGTAAAGTCACACTTACTCTTCGCCCGGCAGCTGCAAATACAGGCATTGTTTACCGTCGTACTGATGTAAATCCACCTGTAGATTTCCCAGCTGATCCAGCATCAGTTCGTGACACTATGTTATGTACTGCTCTTGTTAATGATGAAGGTGTACGTATTTCTACAGTGGAACACCTTAACGCCGCTCTAGCGGGGATGGGCATCGACAACATTATTGTTGAAGTGGATGCACCAGAGATTCCAATTATGGATGGTAGCGCAAGCCCATTCGTATACTTGCTACAGCAAGCGGGTGTAGAAACACTGAATACAGCGAAGCGTTTTATTCGAATCAAAAAGCCTGTTCGTTTTGAAGATGGCGATAAGTGGGCAGAATTTGTTCCATTTAACGGCTTCCGTATGGACTTTGAGATCGACTTTAACCATCCTGCCATTGAGTCTGACGAGCAACGTTTATTATTTGATTTCTCTTCACAAGGTTTTGTGAAAGAAATTTCTCGTGCTCGTACGTTCGGCTTTATGCGTGATATTGAATATCTACAATCTCAAAACCTAGTACTTGGCGGTAGCTTCGATAATGCTATCGTACTGGACGAATACCGAATTCTTAATGAAGAAGGCCTTCGTTTTGAGAATGAGTTTGTAACACATAAAGTGTTGGATGCGATTGGTGACCTTTACATGTGTGGACATGCTATTATTGGTGAGTTCCGAGCATACAAATCAGGTCATGGCCTAAACAACCAACTATTACGTGCAGTACTTGCTGACGCAGAAGCTTGGGAGTGGGCAACATTTGAAGAAGAAGCTGGCTCTCCTGTTGCATTTGCTGAACCAGGAATGGTTCTAGCGTAATTATTGTTTACAATAATATAAGATTTCGAAAACCAGGTCATTGACCTGGTTTTTTTGTATCTAGAAAATAGATACAGTGTCGTTAACCTACGGAAATTGCTGGACAATGGGTCGTAGTTTGCTTAATCCATCAGCAATTAGAAAGAAAAGTTCCAAGCACATCAAACAAATGGTGTTCTAAATGGTCGTTAGTGTGAAAATTACTTACACTAAGGGGCATTAATTTTAACTCAAGCCTTGAAAACTCTACTCTCAAGTACAATATCAAAGATACTAGATTTATCTCAGTATCCTTGGTTAGTAACTGAAGACTAGTTCATAGCTAGTAGAGACTGACGGCATTTAAAATAGATCGCGGACGATCTGAGAACGAAGAGATTCCAAGCACATGATTACTAAGCTGCTGACAAAGGTAATTGGCAGTCGCAATGACAGAACACTGCGCCGCCTTAGAAAAATTGTAAAAGAAATTAATAACTACGAACCAACGTTTGAAGCACTTTCTGATGAAGAGCTAAAAGCAAAAACGGTTGAGTTTCGTGAGCGCTTAGATAAAGGTGAATCGTTAGATCAACTTCTACCTGAAGCTTTCGCTACGGTACGTGAAGCGTCTAAGCGTGTTTACGGCATGCGTCATTTTGACGTGCAATTGATTGGTGGCATGGTTCTAAATGCCGGCCAAATTGCAGAGATGCGAACTGGTGAAGGTAAAACCCTTACTGCCACCCTGCCTGCTTATCTAAACGCACTTCCAAGTAAAGGTGTTCACGTAGTAACGGTGAACGACTACCTAGCGAAGCGTGATGCGGAAACAAACCGCCCATTATTTGAATTCCTTGGTATGACGGTTGGTGTGAATGTACCAAACATGGCTCCACCAGAGAAAAAAGAAGCCTACCAAGCTGATATACTATACGGAACAAACAACGAGTTTGGCTTTGACTACCTACGTGACAACATGGCTTTCCGTGCTGAAGATCGTGTTCAACGTGAACGTTTCTTCGCTGTTGTCGATGAAGTTGACTCCATCTTAATCGATGAAGCTCGAACTCCGCTAATCATCTCTGGTCCAGCTGAAGATAGTTCAGAGCTTTACACGCGCATTAACACTCTGATTCCTAGCCTTGAGCGCCAGGATAAAGAAGATTCAGAAGAGTACCGTGGTGAAGGTCACTACACCATGGACGAAAAATCGAAGCAGGTTCACCTGACTGAAAATGGTCAAGAGTTTGTTGAAGAGTTAATGGTGAAAAATGAGCTAATGGAAGAGGGGGATACACTTTACTCTCCAACCAATATCAGCCTGCTTCACCACGTAAACGCGGCTCTTCGTGCGCATGTATTGTTTGAGAAGAACGTAGACTACATCGTTACTGATGAAGGCGAAGTGGTTATCGTTGATGAACATACTGGTCGTACAATGCCAGGTCGTCGTTGGTCTGAAGGTTTACACCAAGCGGTTGAAGCTAAAGAAGGTGTGAAGATTCAGAATGAAAACCAAACACTAGCATCGATTACCTTCCAGAATTTCTTCCGTTTGTACGAAAAACTGTCTGGTATGACAGGTACAGCCGATACAGAAGCTTTCGAATTCCAGTCTATTTACGGCCTAGAAACAGTGGTTATTCCAACCAACAAACCTATGGTTCGTAACGATATGCCAGATGTGGTTTATCGTACTGAAGAAGACAAGTTCAATGCGATCATTGAAGACATTAAAGACCGTGTAGCCGCTGGTCAGCCATCACTGGTTGGTACAGTTTCTATCGAGAAATCTGAGCTACTGTCTAACGCACTGAAAAAAGCAAAAATTAAGCACAACGTTCTAAACGCTAAGTTCCACGAGATGGAAGCCGAGATCGTTGCACAAGCAGGTACGCCAAGTGCGGTAACTATCGCAACTAATATGGCCGGTCGTGGTACCGATATCGTGTTAGGTGGCAGCTGGCAGGCACAAGTTGATAAGCTAGATAACCCAACTCAAGAGCAGATCGATAAGATCAAAGCTGACTGGAGAGTCATCCACGATAAAGTACTTGAGTCAGGTGGTCTGCACATTATTGGTACTGAGCGTCATGAATCTCGCCGTATCGATAACCAGCTACGTGGTCGTTCTGGTCGTCAAGGTGATGCAGGTTCTTCTCGCTTCTATCTATCAATGGAAGACTCTTTGCTACGTATCTTTACATCAGATCGTATGGCTGGTCTTATCCAAAGTGGTATGGACGAAGGCGAAGCGATCGAATCTAAGATGCTTTCTCGCTCAATTGAAAAAGCTCAACGTAAAGTAGAAGGTCGTAACTTCGATATTCGTAAGCAACTTCTTGAGTACGATGATGTAGCCAATGACCAACGTAAAGTGGTTTATGAGCTTCGTGATGAACTGATGAGTTCTGACGACATCAGCGAAATGATCGAACACAACCGTGAAGACGTGTTTACTTCGGTTATCGATGAGTACATTCCTCCTCAATCTCTTGAAGACATGTGGGATATCGCTGGTCTGCAAGATCGTCTGAAGAATGACTTCGATCTAGACTTTGATATTCAAGGTTGGCTAGATGAAGACGATAAGCTTTATGAAGAAGCATTGCGTGAACGTATTCTTGGTATGGCGGTTGATTCCTACAAACAGAAAGAAGAAGTGGTTGGTGCTCAAGTACTGCGTAACTTCGAGAAGTCTGTGATGCTACAAACGCTAGACGGTCTTTGGAAAGAGCACTTGGCTGCGATGGATCACCTTCGTCAAGGCATCCACTTACGTGGTTATGCTCAGAAGAACCCGAAGCAAGAGTACAAGCGCGAGTCGTTTGAACTGTTTGAAGGCCTACTAGATGTACTAAAAACCGACGTTGTTACTATCCTTTCTAAAGTTCGCGTTCAGCAACAAGAAGAAGTAGAAAAGATGGAAGCTCAACGTCAAGCTCAAGCTGAAGAAGCGGCGCGTCGTGCACAAGCACAACATGCAACCGCTGAAAATCAGTTAGGTGACGATGAAGCTGAACCAGCATCTCCACAGACGGTAGTACGTGATGAGCGCAAAGTGGGTCGTAACGAGCCATGTCCATGTGGTAGTGGTAAAAAGTACAAGCAGTGTCACGGTCAGATTAACTAAGTTTCTATGAATCGTCGCCGTAGCGCTTAATAGCTGCGTTGGTGGTACTCACTTACTATCGTAAGCTCCGTGCCACCGCCTTGCTCTTAAGCACTACAGCTTAGCTTCAGAAAAACTGACAATGAAAATATAAAGAGTCGCTTAGGCGGCTCTTTTTTTAAGCTAATTTTGAGGAAAGCTTAATGAAAAGAATCCATATTGTTGCAGGTATTGTCTTTAACCAAGATAAGTCGCAGGTATTTATCACTAAACGACCTGATGACAAGCACAAAGGCGGCTTCTGGGAATTTCCTGGCGGCAAGGTTGAAGCGGGCGAAACCATTGAACAAGCCATGACTCGAGAGCTAGATGAAGAAATTGGTATCAAAGTGACAGAGCAATGTTTTTTTGAGCATCTTGAGTTTGATTACACGGATAAGTCGTTGAAGTTCGATTTTATTCTCGTGACTGACTTTGAACAGCAGCCTTACGGTAAGGAAGGTCAGCAAGGTGAATGGGTAAGCCTTGAATCATTGAATCAATACGCCTTCCCAGAGGCAAATGTGCCAATTTTAGAGCGAGTGATAAAAGAGTTTTCGTAATTGCTAGCCTGAGTTTGAGATTGTTGTTAGTTTAAAGATATTAACCGAATGAACGTTGCTGCAGAGGTAAGCGGTAACGGTAACCAAAACAATGGAGATATTCGCAGTGGTAAGAATTGCAATTGCAGGAGCAGCGGGCCGCATGGGTCGCAACTTGGTGAAAGCCGCTCATCATAATTCAGAAGCAAGTGTTGGTGCTGGCTCAGAGCGACCAGAATCATCTTTGGTCGGCGTTGATATCGGCGAGTTATGCGGTGAAGGTCGTTTTGATGTGGCTCTAGTCGATGACCTCTCGAAAGCGATTGAAGAATTTGATGTTATCGTCGACTTTACTGCGCCTGTTAGCACATTAGCGAATATTGAACTTTGTAAACGTCATGGTAAGAAGCTGATCATAGGAACAACAGGTTTCTCTGAAGAAGAGAAGCGAGTGATTGATGCTGCTTCAAAAGAGATCGCTATCGTAATGGCACCTAACTACAGTGTGGGTGTGAACCTGGTATTTAAGCTGCTAGAAAAGGCCGCTAAAGTGATGGGTGATTACTGTGATGTTGAGATCGTTGAGGCTCACCACCGTCATAAAGTTGATGCGCCTTCTGGTACTGCTATTGGTATGGGCGAAGCGATCGCGGGTGCGATGGGTAACGAGTTAAATGATGTCGCCGTATGGTCACGCGAAGGTATTACTGGCGAGCGTACTAAAGATGAGATTGGTTTTGCGACGATTCGTGCTGGTGACATCATTGGTGAGCACACTGCTATGTTTGCTGATATCGGGGAGAGAGTTGAAATTACTCATAAAGCCACAGATCGAATGACCTTTGCTAATGGCGCAATCAAGGCCGCAGTTTGGTTAAATGGTAAGTCAGCAGGCTTTTATACCATGACAGATGTCCTTGGGTTGAATGATCTATAAATAGATATTTATGCGCTGGCAATTGCCGGCGCTTTCTTTGTTTGGTACCTTTCCCTTCGCTATTTCTCCTTTTACAAGTTCCTCTCTACTTTCTTATTATCGTCGTTTTTCTATGACTTGACTGTGATTTTTGACTGGTATTGTTTGTTTTTTGTTTTAGGTGTCTAAATTATAGGGTTTTCTCTTTGTGTTTATCGATTGCTTTTTGTCGGTGATATTTCTGTCACTATATGGTTGGTGAAAATGAAGGGTAAAGATTAGAAAATCTTAATATTCGAACTAAACGAGCATTAAAGTTGAACTTTTGAAGCTTTGGTGGCAAAAGTTGAATTAGTTTATATAAATGTTTAATTTCTTTTACGTTAAATATTGACACGTATCACGTGCATCACTAAAATACCGCCAATTTGTCTAATTTCCATAAACACGCAGTTTCTGGTGTTGCAGGAAGGTATATTTGCAAATTAAGTCAATTTAAATGCATTTTTATTTCTGGAGGTTGTCTTGAAGAAGTCAGCACTACTCGTCCTAGAAGATGGGACAGTATTTCACGGTGAAGCCATTGGCGCTGTAGGTTCTGCAGTTGGTGAAGTCGTTTTTAATACCTCGATGACGGGGTACCAAGAAATCCTCACTGATCCTTCCTATTCTCAACAAATCGTTACCCTTACTTACCCTCACATTGGCAATACCGGAACCAATTCCGAAGACGAAGAATCTTCTTCAATCCATGCTCAAGGCCTTGTGATTCGCGATCTCCCTCTTATCGCTTCTAACTTCCGTAATGAACAATCCCTTTCTGATTACCTTAAGTCGCAAAACGTTGTGGGTATCGCTGATATCGATACTCGTAAGTTGACGCGTATTCTTCGTGAAAAAGGTGCTCAAAACGGTTGTATCGTAGCAGGCTCTTCGGTAAACGATGGGAACCTAGACGAAGCTTTGGCTCTAGCTAAAGCAAAAGAATTCCCTGGCCTAAAAGGTATGGATCTTGCGAAAGAAGTTACAACAAAAGAAGCGTATCAATGGAAACAAGGTTCGTGGACGCTTACGGGGGGACTTCCTGAAGCGAAAGCCGACTCTGAATTGCCATACCACGTTGTTGCTTATGACTTCGGCGCAAAACGAAACATCCTACGAATGCTTGTTGACCGCGGCTGCCGCCTAACGGTTGTTCCTGCTGAAACTTCTGCTGAAGAAGTACTCGCGCTGAACCCAGACGGTGTGTTCCTTTCAAATGGCCCTGGTGACCCAGAACCATGTACTTACGCAATTGAAGCGACAAAAGTGTTCCTAGAAAAAGGTTTACCGATCTTCGGCATCTGTCTAGGTCACCAAATTCTTGCTCTAGCGTCAGGTGCTAAGACTGTGAAGATGAAGTTTGGTCACCACGGTGCAAACCACCCAGTGAAAGATTTAGATCGTGATGTTGTGATGATTACTTCGCAAAACCACGGCTTTGCTGCTGACGAAGAAACCCTTCCAGAGACATTACGTGCAACGCACAAATCACTGTTTGATGGTTCTCTACAAGGTATTCACCGTACAGACAAACCCGCGTTTAGCTTCCAGGGTCACCCTGAAGCAAGCCCTGGTCCAGAAGACGCAGCGCCGTTATTCGACCACTTCATTGAATTAATTAAACAGCACACAGCTTAATCCGGAGTAGTAGACAATGCCAAAACGTACTGACATTAAAAGTATTCTTATTCTAGGTGCTGGCCCGATCGTTATCGGCCAAGCATGTGAGTTCGATTACTCTGGTGCTCAAGCTTGTAAAGCGCTTCGCGAAGAAGGTTACCGAGTTATTCTTGTAAACTCGAACCCAGCGACAATCATGACCGACCCAGAGATGGCAGATGCAACTTACATCGAACCTATTCAATGGGAAGTGGTGCGTAACATCATCGCTAAAGAGAAGCCTGATGCCGTTCTACCTACTATGGGTGGCCAAACGGCATTGAACTGTGCTCTAGACCTAGAAAAGCACGGCGTTCTTGAAGAGTTCGGTGTTGAAATGATTGGTGCAACGGCTGACGCTATTGATAAAGCAGAAGACCGTTCACGCTTCGATAAAGCAATGAAAGCAATTGGCCTTGAGTGTCCAACTGCTGATACAGCGAAATCGATGGAAGAAGCTTACAAAGTTTTAGACATGGTTGGCTTCCCTTGTATCATTCGTCCATCGTTCACGATGGGTGGTACTGGTGGCGGTATCGCTTACAACAAAGAAGAATTTGAAGAAATCTGTCGTCGTGGTTTGGATTTATCTCCAACTAACGAACTTCTTATCGATGAATCACTTATCGGTTGGAAAGAGTACGAGATGGAAGTGGTTCGTGACAAGAACGACAACTGCATCATCGTATGTGCGATTGAAAACTTCGACCCAATGGGTATTCACACAGGTGACTCAATCACAGTGGCTCCAGCTCAAACGCTGACAGACAAAGAATACCAACTAATGCGTAACGCATCTCTAGCAGTACTGCGTGAGATTGGTGTTGAAACGGGTGGCTCAAACGTACAGTTTGGTATTAACCCGAAAGATGGCCGTATGGTTATCATCGAGATGAACCCACGTGTATCTCGTTCTTCTGCACTTGCTTCTAAAGCAACAGGTTTCCCAATCGCTAAGATTGCCGCGAAACTGGCTGTTGGCTTCACGCTAGACGAGCTAATGAATGACATCACTGGCGGCGCAACACCAGCATCATTCGAACCAACAATCGACTACGTAGTCACTAAGATTCCTCGTTTTAACTTCGAAAAATTTGCAGGCGCTAACGACCGTCTAACGACGCAAATGAAGTCGGTTGGTGAAGTGATGGCTATCGGCCGTAACCAACAAGAATCTCTACAAAAAGCACTTCGCGGCCTAGAAGTTGGCGCGACTGGTTTTGACGAAATGGTAGACCTAGACGCACCAGATGCGCTAACGACTATTCGTCACGAACTGAAAGAAGCTGGCGCAGAGCGTATTTGGTACATCGCTGACGCATTCCGTGCGGGTATGTCAGTAGATGGTGTATTCAACCTAACGCAAATCGACCGTTGGTTCCTAGTTCAAATTGAAGATATCGTAAATCTTGAGCAAGAACTGAAAGCGAAAGGTTTTGCTGGTCTAAATAAAGACGAGTTAATCAAGCTTAAACGTAAAGGTTTTGCAGATGCGCGACTATCTAAGATTCTAGGAGTCGCAGAAAGCGAAATCCGTCGTATGCGTGACCAATACGATATTCACCCAGTTTACAAGCGTGTAGATACGTGTGCGGCTGAGTTCTCTTCAGATACGGCTTACATGTACTCATCTTACGATGAGGAGTGTGAAGCGAACCCAACAGACAAAGACAAGATCATGATTCTAGGCGGCGGTCCAAACCGTATCGGCCAAGGTATTGAGTTTGACTACTGTTGTGTACACGCATCATTAGCACTACGTGAAGATGGCTACGAAACTATCATGGTTAACTGTAACCCTGAGACCGTTTCTACAGACTATGATACCTCTGACCGTCTATACTTCGAACCAGTCACCCTGGAAGACGTACTAGCCATCGCTCGCGTTGAGAAGCCAAAAGGCGTTATCGTTCAGTACGGTGGCCAAACGCCACTTAAACTGGCTCGTGCTCTTGAAGCGGCTGGCGTGCCAATAATCGGTACTAGCCCAGACGCAATCGACCGTGCAGAAGACCGTGAGCGTTTCCAAGTTGCTGTAGACCGTCTAGGCCTACTTCAGCCAGAGAACGCGACAGTAACAACAATGGAGCAAGCGGTTGAGAAATCTCGCGAAATCGGCTTCCCATTAGTTGTACGTCCTTCTTACGTACTTGGTGGTCGTGCGATGGAAATCGTATACGACGAGCAAGATTTACGTCGCTACTTTAACGAAGCAGTAAGCGTATCAAACGAGTCTCCAGTACTACTGGATAGCTTCCTAGACGACGCTGTTGAAGTAGACGTCGATGCGATTTGTGACGGTGAGCGCGTTGTTATCGGCGGTATCATGGAGCATATCGAGCAAGCGGGTGTTCACTCAGGCGACTCAGCATGTTCTCTTCCTGCCTACACGCTAAGCCAAGAAATCCAAGACGTAATGCGCGAGCAAGTTGAAAAGCTAGCGTTCGAATTGGGTGTTCGTGGTCTGATGAACACGCAGTTTGCGGTTAAGAACAATGAAGTATACCTAATCGAAGTTAACCCTCGTGCAGCACGTACGGTTCCATTTGTGTCTAAAGCAACGGGCGCGCCAATCGCTAAGATTGCCGCTCGTGTAATGGCGGGTCAATCGCTAGAGTCTCAAGGTTTTACCAAAGAAATCATCCCACCTTACTACTCAGTGAAAGAAGTTGTACTTCCATTCAACAAGTTCCCTGGTGTTGACCCACTGTTAGGCCCAGAAATGCGCTCTACTGGTGAAGTTATGGGTGTTGGCGCGACATTCGCAGAAGCATACTCTAAAGCTGAATTGGGTTGTGGCAACATCTACCCAGAAGGCGGCCGTGCACTTCTTTCGGTTCGTGAAGGCGATAAAGAGCGTGTTGTTGACCTAGCATCTAAGCTATCTAAGCTTGGTTATCAGCTAGACGCAACACATGGTACTGCGGTTATCCTTGGCGAAGCCGGTATCAACCCACGTCTAGTAAACAAGGTACACGAAGGTCGTCCTCACATTCTTGACCGTATCAAGAACAACGAGTACACGTACATCGTGAACACTGCGGCTGGTCGTCAAGCGATTGAAGATTCTAAAGTACTTCGTCGTGGCGCATTGGCTGAAAAAGTTAACTACACGACTACGCTAAACGCTGCATTCGCGACTTGCATGGCGCACACTGCAGATGCGAAGACGTCAGTCATTTCAGTTCAAGAGCTACATGCTCAAGTAAAAGCGAACGAAGCTTAATCGACTAGATTAAACGAAAGTAGAGGCCCGCTCTGAAGAGCGGGCTTTTTTATGCTTGCCATCCTGTTTATACCTCTCGTAGTAAACAACTGTTCTCCCTAGTTTGTTAAAAGTCTCGATAATTTCCTTTTTATTCTCAAGTCTGTTCCCACTCGATTTATGAACACTCACTTATTGTGATTAGCATTAGACTAAATGATGAAGATTTGGAATAGGTTAAAATCTTGTGTTTCGTTATTGATCGCTTTCTTAGGGTGGTAAGTTGTCGTTATACGGAATTTTAAGGCACTGAGTATATGGAAATCACTCTAGAAATATTGGCTATTTTGTTTGTTGTCGCAACGGTGGCTGGCTTTATTGATGCGATGGCTGGCGGCGGTGGCTTATTAACTTTACCTGCATTACTCGCGGCGGGTGTCCCACCGACACAGGCCCTTGCTACTAATAAACTTCAAAGCTCTTTTGGTAGCTTCTCGGCGACTTGGTATTTCGTGCGCAATGGTATCGTCAGTATTAAAGAGATGCGTTTTGCGATCATCTGCACTTTTATTGGTTCGGCTATTGGGGCTGAATTAGTCCAATATATAGATGCAAGCTTACTGACGAGTGTTATCCCACTGTTGCTTATTGCTATCTCTCTCTATTTTCTGCTTGCACCTCCAACAACGGTTTCTAAAGGCAAGCAAAAGATCTCTGAGGCAATGTTTGCGCTGTGTATTGGCGGTGGTGTGGGTTTCTACGATGGGTTCTTTGGTCCAGGTACGGGGTCTATTTTTACGGTTTGCTTTGTCGTCATTGGGCATTTCTCTTTGGTTGATGCTACAGCTCGCACCAAGGTACTTAATTTCACCTCGAACATTGCTGCATTGATCTTCTTTATCTTGGCTGGCTTGCCTATTTGGGAGTTAGGATTAGTGATGGCGGTCGGTGGCTTTATGGGCGCTCAGCTCGGCGCTAAAGTGGTAGTGACAAAAGGGCAGAAGTGGATTCGCCCCCTTGTGATCGTAATGTCGATGCTAATGGCGTCTAAACTGCTTTGGGAACAGCATCAACAATCGATTCTATCACTGTTTTAACCCTTGGAGAGTGATAGCTATTTGGCCTCACACAGATATGAATTGGTCGAATTAAGCCTGCTAATTCTGGGAAACTATACAGGTATTGAGACTCAATATTGAGTGTTTTTACGATAGAGAGCGGGATTAAAGCCGGCCCCGCTCCACCTAATGCAAGTTGCGCTGCTGCGGTGTAGGCATCCATCTCCATTAAGGGTTTGATATCGAATTTTGCAAGCACAGATAACTGATAAGAGTTGGCAGGGTTCGTCATATCGTTGGTAATGACCAATGGAGGAAGTGCCGTGAGCGACTGCTTACTTACAATGTAAAACGGCTCATCAAACAGGTGGAAGGTCATCAATCCATGATGCGGCGGCAGTAAACCAGCACACAACCCCAAGGTTGCCTTGCCAGATTGTACGCGCTCTATGATTCTTGGGGTATGGTTGGTGGTGATGGTTATGTGTTTATCTTGTTTGATAAATTGCCCCATCATCTCACCTAGATAGCCCGCTATCAGAGACTTAGAGCTATCTAAAGTGATGAGAGTGGTATCTTCCAACTCTTGCTGTTCATAAATAAGGCCACGAAGCTCGTTGAATGCAGGGCCGATACTCTCGACTAGTGCAATTGCATCCGGCGTCAGTTTGATCTGTCGGCCACTCGGTTCAATGAGCTTTTTACCTAGCTTCCTTTCTAAATTCGCAATCCGTTTGCTGACCGCTGATTGGCTGATATAAAGCAAACTGCCTGTACGGCTCATGGTCTTTGCTTTACTCAATACCAGTAGAGTTTCGATTCCTTCGAGTAGCATTGGTTATATTCATGAAATTTGGGAATGATTGTTTCAACTTACCTCAAACAGCATTCATTCTCTAGTCTTGAGACTTGGAGAGGTTAGCTTAAATAAGATAACGATATAAGGATTAGCGAGGCAGAAATAAAAAAAGCTCCCAGCGGAGCTCTTTTCTATTGGGTAACGATAGCTTATTTGATGGCGAAGGTCGGCAATGATAAATGCCAACGAATGGCGCCAAGCCTGATCAATAGCGTTGAGAACACGCCGGCCAGAAATGCAGTTTCTGAATCGTGCCCCATGCTGATCGCCATGGTATGGAAAGCGCCACCAATGATACAAGCGGTCGCGTAGACTTCACTTCTTAGAATCATTGGCACTTCACGGGCAAGCACGTCACGGATAATACCGCCACCGCAGCCGGTGATGACACCCATGATGATGGCCACTAGTGCTGAATCTTGATAGATAAGCGCTTTTTCTACACCAATGCCAACAAACACCGCTAAGCCAATCGCATCACATACCGGTAATATCCACCAAGCCAGACGTTTTGGACGTCTTACAATAATCATGGTCAGCAAGCAGGTAGTGATGATGACCCAAAGGTAGGTGGTATCAGTGATCCAAAAAACGGGAGTCGCACCCAATGCCATGTCACGAATAGTGCCGCCGCCAATTGCGGTCACGCTGCCTAGAACGGCGACGCCAAAGGGATCCATCTTAAGACGGCCTGCGACAAAAACGCCAGAAATAGCAAAGATGGCAGTGCCAAATAAATCGATAATATAAAGCAGCATGGAGTCCATGATACTGGTGCTCTTATTGGTTGAAATTATAGGTATTGACGTTGGTGGCGAATTGTACGAAAAAATGCAGCAAATAGTTAGCGATTTTGCCTAGCTCTATCGAAGAAATCGCACACTTGTTGAATCGCTTTTGAAGTTCTGGTTGTCGGGCGATTGATCCAGTCAGAATTGAGTGACCAAATCTGATCTTGAGCGACCGCCGGAATCTCCTCTTCCCAAGTTTGCCACATGGTTCCATTCTCGATGGCGTGCTGAGAGGTGAAGATCACCTCAGGTTTCTTTAGTACAACTTGTTCAATACCAACTTGCGGATAAGGAGAGGCGCTGTTTTCAAAAATATTGTGGCCACCACAAAACTCAAACACCTCACTTGGCCAATGCCCTTGAGCAACAGTGATGATCGGCTTTTCACTAAGCTGATAAAAGTAGTTTACAGGCTCGGCATCTTTATATTTTAGTTTCAACGCGTTGAGCTGCTCTCTGTATTGCTTAGCATTGTTCTCTCCAATACTCGGATCACTGGAGTATTGGCTTAGTTGTTCAATATTGGTCGCAATGCTGTCTAGGCTTTTGGTTTTAGAGTAGTAAATATTAAATCCAAACTGCTCTAGCTTTGCGAGTTCTCTGGGCGGGTTGCCAGCAGGCCACGCAAGAATCAGATCTGGCTGCAGTGCGATGATTTTCTCAACCTTAATACCTTGGTAGTTCGCCACTTTCTCAAGCTTGTCTGCTTGTGGTGGGTAATCACTTCGCTCACTTACCGCAACAAGCTTATTACCTAAACCTGCACTGTACGCGAGTTCAGTGGCGTGAGGAGCAAGGCTGACCACGCGTTGAGCTGGTTGTACTTTTTCTGGAGTCAGTGATGCTTCTTTTGCAAATGATAAAGGCAGCCATAAGCTGGAAGACAAAATAGTAAGGCTTGTAACAAGTGCTGAAGATTTCACTCTAAATCCCTTGGTGAATAAATAATAAGGCTAGGCTTTGTAAAAGTATCCAGATAGTGATACGACCAAATAGCAGTTTCTGAACCTGAGATAGATGCAGAGTTGACGGTGCGATTCTGCCGCCTAATTTTGCGCGAATGGCTTTGGTGTTGTTGTAAATCGCAGGACCACCCAATGATAGTTCAAGCTTGTTGCCAACGGCCGTGATTAACCAGGCTGGGCCGGGCAGTGGCCAAGAGCGACTTTGGACTAGCATCATCTTAAATGTGTGCGTTGCTTTATCACCACATACGATCATCAAAGCAAACAAACGCATCGGTATGAATTCGAGAATAGCGACTATCTTGATCGCCGTTGAGCCGAATGGAGAAAATTGCTTGCGACTTGGCGACCAAGCTCGAGCTAACTCGACCACAAGGCGATACATTAACGCGGCAATTCCACCACCAATGGCGTACCAGAACAACACACAAACTACGTTACGAGCGTAACCCATGATGATGGTTTCTGTGGCGGCTTTGCCTAGGCCAAGTGACGAAAGTGATTCGGTTTGACGATTGACTATTGGGGCCAGTAACTGACGAGCGGCCGCTTTATCTTCTCGGCCAATCGCTTTAATCAGTTGGTTAGTCAGCTTTTCATTATTGCGCCAATCAATCGCGAGTAATAACAGTGCCAATTCAAACAGTTGAGCTTGCCAAACCAATGGTTGCAGTGCCAAGAGAATAACCAGAGTCGGCAGTACCATTAACCCCCAGGCTAATGTGCCTGAGATTAAGCTTTGGGAATAGTTGTGGTTGTTATTAACCTTGCTTGCTAAAAGCTCAGCAAACTTATGCCATAAGGTCGTGGGGTGTGCGGCATGGGGGATAGGTAAAATTAAATGAAAAAGCAGTGCTCCCCACATCACAAGGAGCACGCCATTTGCAAATACCTGATCAAACAGTGTTTGCATATCTAGTCGCTTACTTTAGTAGGGCAACCATCTTGATAACCATTTCAGAAGAGCTTTGCGCTGCTAGTGGCAGGAACTCTTCGAAGCTCATTGGTGATTCTTTGTCTGCAACGTCAGAGATTGCACGGACAACCACGAATGGTACTTGGAATTGGTGACAAGCTTGAGCGATAGCCGATGCTTCCATCTCTACAGCAACAACTGACGGGAAGTGCTTGCGAATGAACTCTTGGCGTTCTGCCGTGCAAACAAATGCGTCACCAGTACAAATAAGACCGCGAACGGCATGCTTATCTTCCATTTGTGCTAGTGCTTGTTCAGCAACAGCCATAAGTTTATCATCTGCTTTGAACGCAGCAGGTTGACCTGCCATTTGGCCGATTTCATAACCGAAAGCGGTTACGTCTGCATCGTGATGACGAACTTCAGTTGAGATAACGACATCGCCAAGGTTAAGTGTTGAGTCAAAACCGCCAGCTGAGCCTGTGTTTAGAACGACATCTGGTTGGTATTCGCTTAGAAGGATTGAAGTACCAACAGCTGCTGCTACTTTACCAATCCCTGATTGAAGCAAAACAACGTCAACACCATTTAGCTGACCGGAGAAAAAGGTACAACCGCCTTTATTCACTTCAGTGATATCTGAAATTGCTGCTTTTAGGATCGCAATTTCTTGCTCCATTGCGCCAATGATGCCGATTTTCATGTGTAGTCTCTTAATAAAAATATGTAAACAGTAGAACGAAATTGTAGCATGGAAGAGAAGCGTCGAGCGACTGCCCAGAAGCACTTCTCATCCTAATACCGACGATTTATCCACGTATTCTTTTATCTATTTGATTAGGCCTTCACTTTTTAGGCTTGTGCGAAGTTGTTCAGCACGTTTTCGGTTCACCCCAAAATCAGAGTAGCCAGTACGAGACTCGGAACGTACGATCAGCTTGCCACCAGTAACTCTGAGTTCTAAGTCATCGACAAAGCGCATGATGCGAGAAGTACATTCAATACGTAGGTAATTTTCGGTTCTGTTGGCTGTTTTCGAGCCCGGTAAGGTCAGCGCAACCTGTTCAATAGCATCGAGGTTTGCTGAATCTGATAATTCAAATGCGGCCAATGCATGCTGCTCACGATCATCTTGGGTCGATACACAGTTTGGTTTGTCGCCACAAGGTGATGAAGTTCTGTCTTCCATGTCAGTGATACCTTGGCTGCAAGCGGTTAAAGTCAAAAGAGAGAGAAAAAGGAGAGCTGTTTTTTCCATAGTGTTTCCTATGCGTTGTTTTAATTCTAATTCTAATTGTCGTTTTCGGTATTGGCCATTTAGTGATTGTTTTACTCTTTATCGTTACCTTTTAATAAAGCGTATTTAATTCAAAAAGGATCCATCATTGGATCCTTTTTTTATAGTAACGAACTGAGTAATAAAGGAAACCTTAGATTAGTCACACTTCTAGGTAATCTAATATCCCTTCCGCGGCTTTACGGCCTTCATCGATAGCGGTCACCACCAAGTCTGAGCCTCGAACCGCATCACCACCTGCAAAAATCTTGCTGTTGGTGGTTTGGTATTGAAACTCTTGTTGTCCAGGAGCTTTGATGCGTCCCCACTGATCCAAATCAACACCGAAAGGTTCTAGCCATTCCATCGCATGAGGTTGAAAACCAAATGCCATGATAACGGCGTCTGCTTCAAGAATATGCTCACTGCCTTCAACGGGTTGAGGACGACGACGGCCAGCGTCATCAGGCTCACCCAAAGCGGTTTTCACGACTTTGACGCCAACGACATGACCAGAGTTGTTAAGCTCTAAGCCAATAGGCTGAAGGTTGAACATGAACTTCACGCCTTCTTCTTTGGCATTCTTCACTTCGCGACGAGATCCTGGCATGTTGGCTTCATCTCGGCGATAAGCACAAACGACGTTAGCTGCGTGTTGACGAATCGAAGTTCGGACACAGTCCATCGCGGTATCCCCCCCACCAAGCACGACCACTTTTTTGCCTTTCATGTCGATGAATGGCGTTGGGTTATCCAGTTCCATGACCTTGTAGGTATTGGAAACAAGGAAGGGTAGAGCATCATAAACGCCCGGTGCTTCTTCGTTGTCTAACCCTGCTCGCATGTTTTTATAGGTACCGACCCCTAAGAAAACGGCATCATAGTCATCGACCAGTTGTTGTAGTTGAACGTCTTTACCGACTTCGGTATTCATCTTAAATTCGACACCCATTCCACTAAAGATACGGCGACGGTTTTCCATGATGCCTTTCTCTAGTTTGAACGATGGGATACCAAATGTCAGCAGGCCACCGATCTCTGGGTAGCGGTCAAATACCACGGCCTTTACACCATTTCGAACTAAGATGTCAGCTGCCGCAAGACCTGCGGGGCCTGCACCGATGATCGCGACTTTTTTGTCGGTCCATTCTACGTGGGACATGTCTGGTTTCCAGCCCATCTCAAACGCTTTGTCGGTAATGTATTTTTCAATATTACCTATTGTTACTGCGCCAAAATCATCATTGAGGGTACAAGAACCCTCGCACAGTCGGTCCTGAGGACAAACGCGTCCACACACCTCAGGTAAGCTGTTGGTTTGGTGAGCCAATTCGGCTGCTTCGATAATTCGCCCCTCATTGGCGAGCTTAAGCCATTGAGGGATGTAGTTATGGACAGGGCACTTCCATTCACAATATGGGTTACCACAGTCTAAACAGCGGTCAGCTTGCGCTTTAGCTTGTTGTTTCGTGAAAGGTTCGTAGATCTCTACAAACTCAATCTTACGTATTTTGATTGGCTTCTTCGCTGGGTCTACGCGATTCACATCAATAAATTGGTATACATTCTGGCTCATTATTGGCTCCTTCCAATTATTGCGCTTGAACACGAAGTTCAGCAGAGCTACGGCTTTGGTGACCGAGCAAGGTGTTAAGATCTGCCGTCTTCGGCTTCACTAAGTAGAACTTCGGAATCCATTCATCAAAGTTCGCCAGAATCGCTTCAGCGTGCACTGAGCCTGTCTCTTCTAAGTGCTCAGCAATCAAGCCGCGCAGATGTTCTTGGTGGATAAATAGGTCCGACAAAGAAAGTGCTTCTACCGATTCGTTGTTCACTCGGCCTTGGAAGTCTTCATTCTTATCCATCACATAAGCAAAACCGCCTGTCATACCGGCGCCGAAGTTCACTCCGGTTGCGCCAAGAATGGCCACAATACCGCCCGTCATGTATTCACAGGCATTGTCACCTGCGCCTTCAATCACAGCGACGGTACCTGAATTACGTACCCCAAATCGTTCACCTGCAGTGCCTGCAGCAAATAGTTTTCCTCCGGTTGCACCATACAAACAGGTGTTACCGATGATGGTCGCTTCGTTACAAACGAATGCAGTGCCTTGGTGAGGCTTGATAACCACCTTACCGCCCGCCATGCCTTTGCCGACATAGTCATTGGCGTCACCCGTCAGGTACAGCTCGACGCCACCGGCGTTCCAAACTGCAAATGATTGGCCTGCTGTACCATCGAGGTACAATTTAATCGGTGCCCCCGCCATACCTTGGTTGCCGTAGCGTTTCGCTATTTCACCTGAGATACGAGCGCCAATCGAACGGTCGGTGTTGATCACGTTGTAGTAGAGGCTGGTGGACTGTCGCTTATCAATTGCATCGAGTGCATCATCAAGGATCTGCTGGTTGAGCTGAGCTTTATCAAACGGCGCGTTTGGCTCGGTCCAAAATAG
Source organism: Vibrio sp. ECSMB14106 (assembly GCF_000972265.1). Classification (NCBI taxonomy): domain Bacteria; kingdom Pseudomonadati; phylum Pseudomonadota; class Gammaproteobacteria; order Vibrionales; family Vibrionaceae; genus Vibrio; species Vibrio sp. ECSMB14106. The sequence goes on from NZ_LAUM01000011.1 coordinate 83,328, forward strand.
CGGGTGACCTTCTGCAGATATCGGAGCTTCGAGTATTGAAGAAAGATCGAGCTTGCTCTGTTTCGCTGTGAGGCCTTGGACTGCTTCAAGTAAATCCGTGCGACCAATTAGGTCTGTTAGTTTTTCTACCCCAAGCTCTGCAAGGTATTGGCGTACTTCATCGGCTAGACCCGTAAAGTAGTTCATCACCATTTCAGGTAAGCCTTTGAAGTATTCACGGCGTAGTGTTTCATCCTGAGTTGCCACACCAGTAGCACAATTGTTGAGGTGACAAATTCGTAAGAACTTACAACCCATTGCGACCATTGGCGCTGTTCCAAAACCAAAGCTTTCCGCACCGAGAATTGCGCCTTTGATAACATCGAGGCCGGTTTTTAAACCACCATCGACTTGCAGGCGAATTTTATGACGAAGCCCATTGGCGACGAGTGCTTGTTGAGTTTCGGCTAAGCCAAGCTCCCAAGGGCAACCAGCGTATTTAACCGAGGTTAACGGGCTTGCAGCTGTACCGCCATCGTAGCCAGAAATGGTAATTAGATCGGCATAAGCTTTCGCTACACCCGTCGCAATGGTGCCTACACCCGGTTCAGATACTAATTTTACTGAAACCAAGGCTTTAGGGTTAACTTGCTTAAGGTCGAAAATCAGCTGCGCCAGATCCTCGATAGAATAGATATCGTGGTGTGGAGGAGGGGAGATCAGAGTCACGCCCTGAACTGAGTATCTCAGCTTAGCGATTTCTGCCGTGACTTTATGACCCGGCAGCTGGCCGCCTTCTCCTGGCTTCGCACCTTGCGCGACCTTGATCTGCAGAACATCTGCATTGGTTAGGTAATGTGGCGTTACACCAAAACGACCAGAAGCTATCTGTTTAATACGCGAGTTACGATCAGTCCCAAAGCGTCGTGGATCTTCACCACCTTCACCAGAGTTGGAGTAGCCTCCCAAGCGGTTCATCGCCATGGCTAGCGCTTCATGTGCTTCTGGGCTCAAGGCGCCAATTGACATGGCTGCAGAATCAAAGCGTTTAAAGAGATCGCTATTTGGTTCTACTTTTTCTAGTGGCAGAGGTTGTTCGGCTTTTTTCAGACTCATTAAGTCACGCAGCATCGCTGCAGGGCGAGCATTAACTTGCTTCGCAAAAGATTGATAATCTGATGTTTCGCCTGTCTTTACGGCTGTTTGTAAAGTACTGACTACGTCTGGGTTGTAGGAGTGATATTCGCCGCCATGTACATACTTGAGTAACCCACCATGCTCGATTGGTTTGCGTTTCGTCCACGCTTTACGAGAGAGGTTATAAAGATCTTGTTGGAAATCGCTAAAGCTTGCACCTTGGATTCGTGTGGTTACGCCACGGAAGCAGAGCTCAACGACGTCAGTATGTAAGCCAACGGCTTCAAATAGTTGTGAACAACGATAAGATGCGATGGTTGATATACCCATTTTCGACATGATCTTATATAGACCTTTGTTGATGCCGTTTTGGTAATTTTGCATTGCGGCACGATAGTCTTTATCTAAAGAGCCATCATCCAACATTTTACTTAACGCTTCATAGGCAAGGTATGGGTAAACTGCGGTAGCACCGAAGCCAAGCAGCACGGCAAATTGGTGTGGGTCGCGCGCAGTTGCCGTTTCAACCACGATGTTGGCATCACATCGTAGGTCCGTGTCCGCAAGTCTCGTTTGTACCGCACCAACAACCATAGCGGCTGGGATGGGCAGTTTGCCTTTCTCTAAACCTTTATCCGATAGAATAATTAAAACTGCACCTTTACGGACTTCTTGCTCTGCACTATCACATACCGCCTTGATCGCTTGTTCAAGGTCTTGATGACTAGGATCGTAGTGCATGCTGAGAATGACATGGCGGTAATGTTTTTGGCTTAATTGCAGAAGCTGCTGCATGTCTGAGTAAAGTAATACGGGAGAATCGAAAGTGACACGATAGGCATGACCATCGGTCTCACAGAACACATTCATCTCTTTACCAATACTGGTCGCCAAAGACATCACGTGTTTTTCACGCAGTGGATCGATTGGTGGGTTGGTCACCTGAGCAAACTTTTGACGGAAATAATCGGTGATGAGGCGCTCTTTAGAAGACAGCACGGCCATCGGCGTATCATCGCCCATCGAGCCGACCGCTTCTTGCCCCATGTCACCAAGCACACGCAGTACTTGGTCTGACTCTTCGCTACTCATCGCAAACTGTTTTTGATAAGTCTTTAGTGTGTCATCGTCAAAGCTACGCTTACCGACTTGATCATCTGACAATTTGGAAAACGGTGTTAATTTGTGAACGTTCTTTTCCATCCACTCTTTATAGGGGTGGCGGCCTTTGAGGTCATTGTCGATCTCGTTGGATTGCCACAGCTTGCCACGACGAGTATCAATTACCAGTAATTCACCTGGCCCAACTCGACCTTTTTTTGCAACTTCATCTGGGGCGTAATTCCAGATGCCGACCTCAGATGCCAGAGTGATCAGGTTGTCTTTAGTAATGACATAACGTGCCGGGCGCAGGCCGTTTCTGTCGAGGTTACACGCGGCGTAACGACCATCAGAAAGGACGATACCTGCGGGGCCATCCCACGGTTCCATATGTTTGGAGTTGAAGTCGTAGAATGCACGCAGATCTGGGTCCATGTCTGGGTGGTTTTGCCAAGCGGGCGGCACAAGCATACGCATTGCTCGGAATACATCCATACCCCCGGCAAGGAACAGGTCGAGCATGTTATCTAGGCTTGATGAATCAGAGCCTGTCTCATTCACAAAGGGGGCGGCCGTTTGTAAGTCGGGCAGCAGTGGTGAAGAGAATTTATAAGCACGAGCTTTAGCCCATTGACGGTTACCTTCGATGGTATTGATCTCACCATTATGTGCCAAATAGCGGAATGGTTGAGCCAGTGGCCAGCGTGGCTGAGTATTAGTTGAAAAGCGCTGGTGGAACAGACATATCGCCGATTCCATGCGTAAGTCTGCAAGATCGAGGTAAAATCGCGGAAGATCGGCCGGCATACACAGACCTTTGTAAACCATGACTTGTGTTGAAAGGCTACAAATATAGAAATCTTTGTCTTCGGTGATCTGTTTTTCAATTCTACGACGAGCGATATAAAGGCGTCGTTCAATATCGCGTTCACGCCAGCCAGCAGGAGCTGAGATAAACACTTGCTGAATATTGGGAACAGAATCTTTGGCAATCGGACCTAATACGTCAGTATTGGTCGGCACTACGCGCCAACCTGCAACAGTTAAGGTCTCTTGAGCGAGCTCTTTATTGACGATGTCTTGCGCGGATTGCGCTTTGATTGGATCTTGGCTGAAGAAAATCATGCCGACAGCGTATTGCTTGCCGAGCTTGAAGTTATTCTCTTCAGCAATAATTCTGAGATAAGAGTCTGGCTTCTGTAGCAATAAGCCACAACCGTCTCCGGTTTTACCATCCGCAGCGATACCACCACGGTGTGTCATACGATCGAGGGCTGAAATAGCAGTTCGTACCAACTTATGACTCGGTTGGCCTTCCATTTGCGCTATTAAACCAAATCCACAGTTGTCTTTTTCAAGACTAGGATCATATAGAGCCATTGCAATTCTCCCTTTTGCTTCTCTGTCATCCAGACAGTAAATGACTAACTATTCATGTACTTGTTATTTTTTATAAACTTATTATTTTTTAGCTAGTTAAAACGTATTGGTTGTATGAACAATACCGTTCGGTTTTGTTTTCACCAGATTTACAACGTATAGCTAATTGTGTTTAAGGTCAAGTTCATGGTTAATTATCATGCATAAACGCGATTAGCCACTTAATAATCTAAAATAGTCGATGGATATCAATGAGATATAAGAGGCTGGGTATTAACGATATTTAACTTATGCAACAAGGTGAATTGGAAAGCTACGGGCGGATAGAAAAAAGGCTAGCATCAAGTGCTAGCCAAACATAAAAGTTAGGAAGGGTGTTGCCTTTCCTCTAAGCTAGCGTCATCAACGCTAGCCCGAGAAATATTATGCGGAAAGCATGAGTGAATCCGCTTTCGCTTCTAAGTTTGAGTTACCCATTAAGAAATCATCAATGGCAATGGCACATTCACGACCTTCATTAATACAACGTACAACCAGAGATTGACCAGTACGCATATCACCAGCAGCGAAAACGCCTTTCTGGTTCGTCGCAAAACCTTCAGAAGCGACGTTACCGCGCTCGTCCAGTTTAATGTCTAGTTGAGCAAGTACGCCTGTTGGCTCTGGGTGTAAGAAGCCCATTGCTAGAAATGCCATGTCACAAGGAATAACACGTTCAGAGTTCGCTACTTCGTCAAAACCTGGACGTTCACCTGGTTTTGCATCTTGCCAAACGATGTCAGCAATACGTAGACCCGTCACTTGACCTTGTTCGTTACCGATGAACTCTTTGGTTAAGATGTTCCAGTGACGTTCACAACCTTCTTCGTGAGAAGTGGTGGTTTTCATGATCATTGGGTATTGAGGCCAAGGCATGTTTGCAGGGCGCTTCTCTGGTGGGATCGGCATGATCTCAACCTGAGTAATGCTTGCTGCCTTATGACGGTTTGATGTGCCCACACAGTCAGAACCTGTATCACCACCACCGATAACCACAATGTGCTTATCTTTAGCGTGAATCTCTTCTGTCTTAAGATCTAAGTCGTTAGCACGGCGGTTGTTTTGACCAAGGAATTCCATGGCAAAGTGAACGCCTTCCAGCTCACGACCTGGGATTGGTAAGTCGCGTGGCACCGTAGAACCACCCGTTAGCAATACTACATCAAACTCCTGGCGTAACTGTTGAGCATTAACATCAACACCGATGTGTTGGTTAACTTTAAATTCAACGCCGGCTTCAGCCATTAGGTTGATCTTACGATCAATCACGTCCATACCCAGTTTGAAATCTGGGATACCGAAGCGAAGTAGACCACCGACTTTCTCGTCACGTTCAAATACCGTCACCGAGTGACCAGCGCTGTTTAGCTGCTCAGCGGCGGCTAAACCAGCAGGGCCAGAACCGATAACTGCGACAGTTTTACCTGTGCGAGAGCGTGGTGTTTTAGGTTTTGCGTACCCTTCACGGTACGCAGTTTCTACAATCGTTTTCTCGATATTACATATAGTGATTGGGTCTTGGTTGATACCAAGAACACAGGCACTTTCACAAGGAGCAGGGCAAACACGACCTGTAAACTCAGGGAAGTTGTTGGTAGAGCTTAGGATATTCCAAGCCTCTTCCCAGCTGTCACGGTAAACCGCATCATTGAATTCTGGGATGATGTTACCAATCGGACAGCCGTTGTGACAGAAAGGTACGCCACAGTCCATACAGCGAGAGGCTTGAGTATTGATCTTGTTACCAAACTCTTCGTTGAGTACGAACTCTTTGTTGTCTTCAATTCGAACTGACGGGTCGAGCTTCTTTGGAAGCTCACGACCGTGTTCTAAAAATCCAGTAGGCTTACCCATTATACTGCCTCCACTTCTTCCGTTTGTGCTTGTTGTGCTTCAGCTTTACGCTTTTCAAGAACCGCTTTGTAGTCGCGTGGCATTACTTTAACTAGCGATGCAACACTTGCTTCAAAGTTGTCTAGGAAAGACTGAGCAACTTCACTTCCTGTGAATTCAACATGCTTAGTTAGCATATCCAGTAGAAGATCTTTATCTTCTTGTTCAATTGGATCTAGGTCTACCAGTTCAGGGTTAAGCTTGGTTTCGAAGTCACCCGCTTTATCCCAAACATAAGCCACACCGCCACTCATACCAGCAGCAAAGTTACGACCTGTTGAGCCGAGGATAATTGCAACACCGCCAGTCATGTATTCACAACCGTGGTCACCAACGCCTTCAACAACAACCTTCGCACCAGAGTTACGAACACAGAAACGTTCGCCAGCCATACCGCGAATGAAAGATTCACCTGAAGTCGCACCGTAGAAACATACGTTACCTACAACGATGTTGTCTTCAGCAACGATCGTAGATTTCGCATCTGGGTACAGTACCAACGTACCGCCAGATAGACCTTTACCCCAGTAATCGTTCGCGTCGCCTTCTACTTCGAACTTAACGCCTTTCGCCAGGAATGCACCGAAAGATTGGCCCGCGCTACCGTGGAACTTAACGTTCATTGGTTGTGGTAAACCTTGGTCTTTGTAAACCTTCGAGATTTCGTTCGACAGCATGGTACCCGTAGAGCGGTCTGTGTTGATGATAGGGAAGCTCGCATTCACGGCTTCGCCTTTCTCAAGCGCTGGAATCGCAGCTTGAATCAACTTACGGTCTAGAACGTTCTCTAGGTTGTGATTTTGTTGTGTCTGGTTGTAGATACCATCTTCTTCACGAGCATGCTCAATATGCAGAACTGGTGTTAGGTCTAGGTTCTTGTACTTCCAGTGACCGATGTCATCACGAACTTTCAGTTTGTGAGATTGCCCAACCATTTCATCGATAGAACGGAAGCCAAGTTCCGCCATGACTTCACGTAGACCTTCAGCCATGTATTGGAAGAAAGTTACTACGTCTTCTACGCGGCCGTCGAAACGCTCACGCAGGGTCTTGTTTTGTGTTGCGATACCAACAGGACATGTATTCTTGTGACACTTACGCATCATGATACAGCCTTCAACCACTAGAGCTGCTGTTGCTACGCCCCATTCTTCAGCGCCAAGTAACGTTGCTACTGCAAGGTCACGTGGTGTTTTCATCTGACCATCAGACTGAACAACGATACGGTTACGTAGGCCGTTTTTCAGTAGTGTTTGGTGAGTTTCCGCTAGACCCAGCTCCCAAGGCAGACCTGTGTGACGGATAGAAGACATCGGAGACGCACCCGTACCACCATCAAACCCTGCGATAAGTACCACGTCAGCTTTCGCTTTTGCTACACCTGATGCAATCGTACCTACGCCTGCTTCTGATACTAGCTTCACGTTGACACGGCCATTACGGTTCGCGTTTTTCAGATCGTAGATCAGCTGAGCCAAATCTTCGATTGAGTAGATATCGTGGTGTGGCGGTGGAGAAATAAGACCTACGCCCGGAGTCGAGTGACGCGTTGCACCGATCCAGTCATCAACCTTATCACCAGGTAGTTGACCACCCTCACCAGGTTTAGCTCCTTGAGCCATCTTGATTTGCAGCTCATCAGCGTTAGATAGGTAGTAAGACGTTACACCAAAGCGACCAGAAGCCACCTGTTTGATTGCTGAACGTTCCCAGTCGCCATTTTCTTTGCGTTCGAAACGTACGGGATCTTCACCACCTTCACCTGAATTTGATTTAGCGCCAATGCGGTTCATTGCCACTGCCAGTGTTGAGTGAGCCTCATGCGAGATTGAACCAAAGCTCATTGCGCCTGTTGCGAAGCGCTTAAGGATGTTCTCGATGGGTTCTACTTCTGCAAGAGGAATAGAGCCAGCAGGGTTCTTGATGAAGTCCAGTTGGCTACGTAGCGTGGCTGCGTTGTCGCCTTGGTTATCAACGGCTTTTGCGTACTTCTTAAACTGACCGTAATCTTTATTACGCGTTGATTCTTGAAGTAGAGAAATCGTTTCTGGGTTGAATAAGTGTTTCTCACCACGCTGCTTCCACTGGTAAACACCGCCAACATCAAGAATTTGAGCTGGGATTTCACGAGCTGGGTAACCAACACGGTGGCGAACCAGAACTTCACGTGCGATATCGTCGATCGTTAGACCTTGGATACGAGACACAGTACCGGTGAAGTACTTTTCAACGACTGATTTACTAATACCAAGTGCTTCAAATATTTGTGCACCGTGGTAAGACTGCAGCGTAGAGATCCCCATCTTAGAGAAGATCTTCAGTAGACCGCCGTTAACGCCTTTACGGTAGTTCGCGAATAACTCACGTGGGTGTACGTTTGGATCGAGCTTCTTAGTACGTTGCAGATCAATAATCGTTTCGATAACTAGGTATGGGTTTACGGCGTTGGCACCGTACCCGATAAGCGTTGCAAAGTGGTGTGTCTCACGAGCATCGCCCGTTTCAACCACGATGTCACACTTAGCACGTAAACCTTTGCGGATTAGGTGGTGGTGAACCGCGCCAACTGCCAGCATCGCTGGGATAGCGGCGTGGTTTGAGTTAACCGCACGGTCTGTCAGTAGGATGATAGAGTAACCATCAATCACGGCATCTTCAGCATATTGGCAGATGCGTTTTAACGCACGTTCCAATTTCCCTTCACCACCGTTTGCCTGGAATACGATATCAAGTGTCTTTGATTGCAGGTGATCGTTATCGATTGCACGCAGTTTTTCTAACTCAGAGTTAGATAGAACTGGCGATTCAAGTTCTACTTTTTGACAGTGTTCTGGTGTTTCAGCAAGTAGGTTCTGATCTTTACCTAGGTAGGTGTTCAGAGACATAACCATACGCTCACGAATCGGGTCGATTGGTGGGTTAGTTACTTGAGCAAACAATTGTTTGAAGTAGTTTGAAAGGTGCTGCGATTGGTGAGAAAGAATCGCTAGCGGCCAGTCGGCACCCATTGCAGAAAGTGGCTCGTAGCCCGTTTTCGCAAGCGGTAGAATGATTTCGTTTACTTCTTCAGAGCTCACGCCAAACGATTGTTGTTTGTGCAGAAGTTTCTCTGGAGAAGGTTGGTTAGATTCGTTACTCGCATCTGGCAGCTTTTTCAAGCTCAGAAGGTTCTCTTCAACCCATTTCTCGTAAGGTTGCGCTTTCGCGATACCATCTTTTACTTCTTCATCAGAAATAATGCGGCCTTGCTCAAGGTCAGCAACAAAAATACGACCTGGTTGTAGACGACCGCGGTATTCAACGTTTTCTGGTGCGATTTCAACGACGCCAGACTCAGACGCCATGACTAGGAAGTCGTCTTTTGTCACTGTGTAACGAGAAGGGCGCAGACCGTTACGGTCAAGCGTTGCACCTACTTGAACACCATCGGTGAAACATACTGATGCAGGGCCATCCCATGGTTCCATTACGTTCGCATGGTATTGGTAGAACGCACGACGAGTTGAATCCATGTTTTTGTTTTCTTGCCATGCTTCCGGGATCATCATCATCAATGCGTGTGGCAGAGTACGACCTGAAAGAACAAGTAGCTCAAGCGCCATATCGAAGTTTGACGAATCCGAGCTACCTTCCTGACAGATAGGCAGTAGCATGTCGATTTCAGCTTGTGTAAACAGATCCGATTCGAGGATTGCTTCACGTGCTTTCATCCAGTTTAGGTTGCCGCGAACCGTATTGATTTCGCCATTATGCGCGATATAACGGAAAGGCTGAGCCAGACGCCAACGTGGGAATGTATTGGTAGAGAAGCGAGAGTGTACTAGTGCTAGAGCTGTCACCATGGTTGGGTTTTGCAGATCTAGGAAGTACTGAGGAACTTGTTCTGTTGTTAGCTGACCTTTGTACACCAATGTTTTGTAAGACATTGAGTTGATGTAGAAGTCATCACCAATGTTTGACACGCTTTCTAGGCATACACGAACCGTGTAGTTACGTAGAACATACAGTTTGCGTTCAAGCTCTTCTGGTGTAGTACCCGGGCCGCCAGAGATAAATACGTGTTCAAATTGAGGTTCAGTGCTTAATGGGTCAGCACCAATCATTGAATTGTCCGTTGGAAGTTCACGATAACCGATAACTTCTAACTCTAGGCGCTGTGCATTGCGTTCTAGAATGTCACGACACTGTGCACGTTTGTGTTCATCTTTCGGGAAAAGTACAACACCAACGCCATATTTTTCAAAAGATGGCAGTTTAATTCCAAGTTTTACGGCTTCTTCTAGTAAGAATTCGTGTGGCTTCTGTAGCAGGATACCTGCACCATCACCAGAACACGGATCACAGCCTTGGCCGCCACGGTGTTCCATACGTGCAAGCATATCGAGTGCTTGAGTTACTACATCATGAGATTTGCGATTCTTTAGATGCGCAACAAAACCGATACCACAAGCGTCATGCTCCAGTTCAGGAGTATACAGACCCTGTGAGTTCTGCTCTTGATCTACCATAGATACATCCTTCCAGTTAAATCTAGGCGCAACTTATTTGTATAAAGTCAGCCTTGTCCTTTTATATTTATGGGTCTAAACCTACCTATGCTGGCGGTTTGAATCCTTTCCGTATCTCGCAGGAAAAGTATTGCGAGAAAAACAATCCTTAGTGATATCCGTTTGTTTTTAGCCACAAACTAGTGGTTTATATAGGTGGGATATGGATATCACCGACTTATTAACAAGTTTCCGTTGTAAGTAAATACACAAAAATAGCCAATATGTGTAAGTATCCTACAATTTTGTCTAGGCGAATTGCAATGAAAGTTGACCCATGTAGACCATTTTTTTCGTTTTATTTTGAATTTAATGTCTAACAAATGTGCAACATTAGGCAAATAGAGCCGAATTTTTGCATGTTTATTGATATTTGATAGGTTGCTCGCAAAAGGCCTTGAGTAAACTAATTGGTTGAATTTTGCAGGGATGTAATTTTTTTTCAGAAATAGACTGATATTCATTCTTATTTACTTGAGCACTTTCAAAATATGCAATTACACGAGTTGGTTAACACTATCGGCCAAGACCTTCAGCGCCGTTATGGCGAAAAGGTTCACAAACTGACACTGCACGGTGGCTTTAGCTGCCCAAACCGCGACGGCACAATCGGCCGTGGTGGGTGTACTTTCTGTAATGTCGCTTCATTTGCCGACGAACAAACTCAAATTCAAAGTATTGCTGATCAGCTAAAAGCTCGTGCGGGTGAAATTGCCCGAGCTAAGAAGTACCTTGCCTATTTTCAGGCTTACACCAGTACTTATGCTGAGGTGCAAGTACTCAAGAATATGTACGAAGAAGCGCTTAGGACGCCAGGTGCTGATATTGTTGGTTTGTGTGTAGGAACAAGACCTGATTGTGTTCCCGATTCGGTGTTGGAACTACTGGCGGGTTATGTGGAGCAAGGCTATGAAATATGGCTTGAGCTAGGCTTACAAACCGCAAACGATAAAACACTGAAGCGTATTAACCGTGGGCATGATTTTGCGGCGTATGAAACGATCACCCAACGTGCGCGTGTTTTAGGGATTAAGGTGTGTACTCATCTGATTGTTGGTCTACCGAAAGAGACCAAAGCGGATAATCTTGAAACCTTGGATAAGGTATTGGCGGTGGGCACCGATGGCATCAAACTGCATGGCCTGCATATTGTCGAGGGCAGTACCATGGCTAAGGCATGGAAAGCTGGAAAACTCGAGGCGCCAACCTTGGAGGAGTACATTGATATCGCCTGCACAATTATCCAACGTACACCTGCTCATGTGGTCTATCATCGAGTTTCTTCTGCCGCACGACGTCCAACTTTGCTTTCTCCTTTATGGTGTGAAAACCGATGGCTAGCGATGACTGAAATTGGCCGTTCGTTAGACAAGACGGGTGCCCAAGGCATTGAGACGGGCGCTGTATTTGAATACAGATTACCGGTATTAAACAGCGGGAATTGATAGATTTGAACAGAAAGTAGGTAACAGCAGATAATCCCTATAATTAGTGGTAACATTTCCCTCACAGAATTGATGGTATAGATTGAGAGTAAATGGAACTGGTTATGACTTGGTTGTGGGATAGAGCATATGGCTACGGCATCTATATCGTTATCGCATTGCTGACTGTTCTCATCTGCTGGCACCTTTATTCACGTTATCAGTTACATATAGAAAAACTTCTAGTTGCGACTCCATCCCCCCTCTATTTTGTTGATGTTCGAAGTGGTGAGATTTTATATGCCAATCGCCAAGCCATGCAGTTGCTTGGCATCCGCCAGCTTGGCGTTAACTTTCGTTTCCCTACCGTAGAAAGTGAAAACAGCTTCCGTCATCACCTAGCCAATCACATAAACTCTCAATCATTTGAACAACTCTCAATTTGGACACTTTCTGAATTTGAGCATTTTAAGATCAACTTGGTTGGTCGCAGGATCCTTTTTAGAGGCAAAAGGGCTTGGATGATTCATGCCTCGCCTTATAACAATACCAATGAAGAACTATCCCAAGAGGTTCGTGAGCTTAATGTCGCACGCACTGCTTTGGACTCTTTATCTGAGTTGATCTATGTGAAAAATCAGAAGGGTGAGTTGGTCGCTAGTAATCGTTCGTTTAAAAAATTTTGGTATGGTCGCCCTGAAGAGGGCACTTTGAGTGTTTCCAATGATGCACTAAAAGGCCGAGTGAGTGAGCGATCATGGACCACAGACCAAGATGGAAAGGGCTGTTTGCTGGAAACCTATCAAAGCGTTTTACTTTCTCAAGATGGGGAAGCGATTGGTACGCTTTCCATCAGTCATGATGTGACCGATTGGCATGATATGCAGCAAAAACTGCGTGGCGAAATGGAAAAGCGAAAAGACACTGAGGTTGCGCTTGCTCAACGTGACACCATTTTACAAAATATCTTAGAAGCAAGCCCTGACTCTATCGGTATCTTTAACGAAAATATGGTTTACCAAGCGTGTAACAAGCCGTTTGTTACAGCTCTTGGTATCTCTGAAGTGAGTGACTTAGTTGGTAAGCGCTTGCAAGATGTAGTGCCAAACAATATTTATATGCGCCTTTCTAATACTGATCACCAAGTGCTTCATCAAGGCAAATCATTACGCTATATCGATAAGGTTGTTTCTAGTGATGGTGAGTGCACTTGGTATGATGTGGTGAAATCACCGTTTAAGGATCCGGCATCGAGTACAAATGGTGTGTTGATTATGGCGCGTGATATTACCGAGCGCTATCTAGCAGAGCAAAAACTTGAAGAAGCCAACCTTGAGCTAGAACGTCTCAGTTTCATGGATAGCTTAACTTCGGTTTCGAACCGACGCCGTTTTGATGAGCAGCTGTCGGCATTGTGGTATTACCATGCTCGAGAAAAGTTGCCATTGACCATTATGCTGTGTGATATCGACTTTTTTAAGGGGTATAACGATTTTTACGGACATCAACAAGGTGATAATGCGTTGATTAAAGTTTCTCAGGCATTTAAGCAGGTACTCAATCGCTCTTCTGATTGCGTGGCTCGTTATGGTGGTGAAGAGTTCGGCTTTATTCTGCCAAACACGACAACCGAAGGTGCTCAGCTGGTGGCACAGCGTATCCATGATAAAGTCCTTAAATTGGAATTGGATCATGAGAAGTCGACAGTCTCTGAATTCATCACTGTCAGCATCGGTATCATCTCTTATATACCGATGCCCGGTGACGAAATGGAGTCGGCGGTTGCCTTAGCAGATAGTGCGCTTTACCAAGCTAAGTCTGAGGGTCGAAATCGTTCGATTGTGCACCCTTCTTCAACTCATTAACCCTATAAACTCTGTGATTTTGTTAACAGGTGCATTTGGGCTTAGTTAATATTTATATTGATTCATTAACCATGATATTGCGTTGGATCTCTTGCTGCATGTGATGTAGCTAGCTTACCTCCTACCTTCAAACAAGGTAGAATACTGCTAGTCTTATCGCATGGAGCGCTAAATGAAACCCATGAAAAATCTTGCTCAATATTACGTGGATCTACTCGTAAAATTGGGAATTGTCCGCTTTTCTATCTTGCTTGCCTTAGCGCTTGTTGCCCTCGCCGTAGTTGTGCAGGTCGGCATAACCCTCGCACTCAAAGGTAATGTTGATGATATCGACATTATTCGTTCTGCTTTCTTCGGTTTAGTCATTACACCATGGGCGGTTTATTTTCTTTCAGTGGTTGTTGATCAACTGGAAGAGTCTCGTCAAAGATTGGCGAAGCTGGTTTCTAAGCTTGGCGATATGCGTGAGCGAGACCAAGAGCTAAATAGCCAGTTACAACTTAATATCGAGAAGCTTAATCAAGAAATTGAAGAGCGAGAAAAAGCGGAAGAAGCACGTGCTGAAGCGATGCAGGATTTAGAAAATGAGGTGTTTCAGCGTGAACGAACTCAGCTTGAATTAGCAGAACGTACCGCACTCCTACGCTCGTTTATCGACGCTTCACCCGACCTTATCTACTATCGTAATGAAGATGGTGTGTTTTCAGGTTGTAACCGCGCGGTTGAAGAACTCACTGGAAAAACAGAAAAAGATCTGGTTGGTTTGACACCTTGGGATGTATACAGCAAAGAGATCGCTCAACAAGTTGTTGAAACTGATAAGAAAGTGTTTGCTGATAATCAGGCCCTGACCTATGACCAATGGCTAGAATACCCTGATGGGCGAAAAAGCTATTTCGAGCTGCGTAAGGTGCCTTTTTACAGCAAAGATGGGCGTCACTTGGGCTTAGTGGGCTATGGACGTGATATTACTGAACGTAGAGAGCATCAAAAGTCGCTAGAGAAAGCCAGTCGGGACAAGACCACGTTCATTTCAACCATTAGTCACGAGTTAAGAACGCCGCTCAACGGTATTATTGGCTTGAGCCGCATGCTATTAGATAGCCAGCTGACTACCGAGCAGCGCAAGCACATGCAAACCATCAAGGTGAGTGCGGTGACTCTGGGTAATATTTTTAACGACATTATTGATATGGACAAATTCGATCGTCGTAAGCTTGAGTTATTCCCAACGCCGATCAACTTTGAAGACTTTGTTGTCGAGATCGAAAGTATTTCTGCATTGATGGCGGAGCAAAAAGGGTTGAGGTTTGATTTAGAAAGATTATCCGACCTTCCTGCTGCGGTTGAAGTGGATGGTACTCGCCTGAGACAAGTGCTGTGGAATCTCGTCAGCAACGCGATGAAATTCACCAAAGATGGTGGTGTGGTAATGACAGTTAGCGCCGATATTGATGGCGACTTTGCTAACATTACTATGGAAGTGGAAGACACCGGCATTGGTATACCTGAAAGTGAAATCGAGAAGATCTTCGCGATGTATTATCAGGTGAAATCTGGAACGGATAATCTGCATGCGGTGGGTACAGGTATTGGCCTCGCGGTATCTCAGCAGCTGATCAACATGATGGATGGTCACATCGAAGTAACCAGTGAAGAAGGCTTTGGCAGTACCTTTACCGTTTCGATTCGAGTTCCTGTCAATCACGACACTCAAGCACTCATTAAAGCACCAAGAAAGCAATCGCATCTTAAGATTTTCATGGTCGAAGATATTGAACTTAATATCACGGTGGCTCGCTCTCTACTTGAAAGCCTAGGTCACGAAGTGACAGTGGTGATGACAGGTAAAGAGGCTCAAATCGTATTCAACCCACAAGACTACGATCTGGTGTTGTTAGATATTCAATTACCTGACATGACAGGCTTTGATATCGCCCAGTATTACCGAGAGAAATACAGTCAGTTACCTCCTTTGGTCGCATTAACCGCGAATGTTTTAAATAACAAGCAAGAATACCTACAAAAAGGCATGGATGAAGCGATCAGTAAACCACTGTCTGTTCGCGCTATTCAAGATGTGATCAGCAAATTGATCGAAGGTGTTCCCGAGGTTATCGAGAAAGTAGCAGAGGATACGCCTACTATTTCATTGGTTGACACCGCTTTGCTTGATATTGATATGCTAGAGTCTTACGTTGATATTGTTGGGCCGAAACCGGTTTTAGATAGCATAGCGATGTTTGAAGATATGATGCCGGAGTATATGGAAATATTGAACTCCAACATGGTCGCGAAAGATCAAGCCAGCATCGTTTCTGAAGCGCATAAGATTAAAGGTGCGGCAGGTTCAATCGGCTTGAAACGCATACAGCAAGTCGCTCAGAAAGCGCAATCTCCCGATCTGCCTGCGTGGTGGGAGAATATTTCAGATTGGGTGGATGAAATTAATAATGAATATCAGAATGACATTGAAGTCCTAAAAAGTTGGTTAAACCAAAGGTAGAAGAATAATGAAAAAATTAGCATTTTCCGCATGTGTGTTGGCATTATCGGGTTGTTCTACGCCACAAGTAGAATGGCAAAAAGGTACTCAGGTTGAAGTCTCAACCGCGATAGTCACAATGAAAAGCAACCTTTGGCTAAATAAAATGCCGATGATTGGAGAGAATCAAGATGAGACTTTGCATGGTGTTATTTATCTAGAGTCAACCTCTCAATTACCAGCAACGCTTGCTGTCGAGAGTGTTACAGTTAAGCAGGGGGCGGATACCTTACTGGTAACTGCCGACGATCTTGATTTGAGAATTCAAAGTGAAACTCAGTGGGAAGTCGCTTTTGTATGGCAGCTAGATATCGAAAGTGAGAAAGCTGTTGATGTTGCAGTACAACTTAGAGATGGCGAAATCGTAAAGTGGTTAGTGGAGAAAGATGTGAAGGTTGATACGGTCTACTAGACCTTTCGGATTCATGATCAATAAAAAAGGGAGAATGCGTTGGCATCTCCCTTTTTAATAACGATTGATTGTGCTTCTGATGTTAGAAGTGCTAACCGGTTAGAAGGACTAAACGGGCAGAAGCGTAATCAAATTAGTCTTCTAGGTCACCACAAAAGCGGTAGCCTTCACCGTGAATCGTTGCGATGATTTCTGGCGTACCAGAAATGGATTCAAAGTGCTTACGAATACGACGAATTGTCACGTCTACAGTACGATCGTGTGGCTTAAGCTCACGGCCAGTCATCTTCTTAAGAAGGTCTGCTCGTGTTTGGATCTTACCTGGGTTCTCACAGAAGTGAAGTAGAGCACGGAACTCTGAACGAGGTAACTTGTAGCCTTCGCCATCTGGACTAACTAGAGAACGGCTATTGATATCTAGTACCCAACCGTTGAACTCGTACTTTTCAACGCTACGCTTTTCTTCTTGAATAGAGCTAGTGCTCATTGAACGGTTAAGAAGATTACGTGCACGAATAGTCAGTTCACGAGGGTTGAAAGGCTTAGTGATGTAATCATCTGCCCCTATCTCTAGGCCAAGAATTTTATCAACTTCGTTATCACGACCCGTTAAGAACATAAGTGCTACATTTGCTTGCTCACGTAGTTCACGCGCAAGTAGTAAGCCATTCTTACCTGGAAGGTTGATGTCCATAATTACAAGGTTAACTTGGTTGTCAGATAGCACTTGGTGCATCTCTTCACCGTCGCTAGCCTCAAAAACAGCATATCCCTCTGCTTCAAAAATACTCTTTAGAGTGTTACGAGTTACTTGCTCATCTTCAACGATCAGAATCTGCGGGGTTTGCATTTGGCGGTACCTAAATTTGTGACGAAACTGTGCTAATAGAATAAATTCTAGGCAAAAACATAACATACAGGTAATGTAATTTTGATGATAACTTAAAGTTTTCAAAAAAACACTTACTTCCAGTTATCTGCCTTCCTTGAAGTATTGCCCAATAACGTAGATCCAGTACGCCTTTTAATCATTCTCTTAGTGATTGTAGAGGATTCTATAATGTTAACAGCATGCTAACAACGTGAGAATGTTAATTCCATTCACTTTGTTGATTTACATCAATTGCCGAATCGCAACAAACTTTAATAGTATGGCTACAACTTAACCGATATTATGGTTGATTATTTAATAGCAAACCAGAATGGTTATTCGTGATTGTTCTCATATCTGACTTGTTTAAGACATGATAATGAACCAAGGAAGCCAAGCTGTTCCGATAGTCTAGTAGATAAATATGCTTAATCAAATTTTTATTCATTATTGAATTGAGCATAATATGATGAAAACAAAGGATTAAGTTCAATTACATATAAAAGCATAGAGGTTTACCTTGTTTTATAGGTAGTGCCTTACTCACGGAGGATATATGCACGATATAACACCAGACTTATGTGATGAGTTTGAAAGCAAAGT
>NZ_LAUM01000012.1:0-78659 GCF_000972265.1 Vibrio sp. ECSMB14106
GTAACAGTTCGTTGTTATCACGATAATTCTAAGGTTCGCGAGGTTTTAGAAACCGACGGCAGCGGTAAAGTGCTGGTTGTTGACGGAAATGGCTCGTGCCAGAAAGCGCTGCTTGGTGACCAACTTGCTATTCTCGCGATAGAAAATGGCTGGGAAGGCGTGATTGTTAATGGTGCTGTGCGTGATGTTGGTATGATGTCGCAAATGGATTTGGGCGTTCAAGCTCTAGGTGCATCACCATTCAAAACTGAGAAGCGTGGTGTTGGCCAAGTGAACGTGACGCTGACAGTACATAACCAGTTGGTGCAGCCTGGTGATTACATTTATGCAGATTGGAATGGCGTGTTAATTTCGTCGGAGCTGTTGCTTGAATCATAACGGCGATTTGATTCGCAATTGTTAATGGGTAACAAGCTTATTGAATTAGAAGCGAAACCCTAATCCGACTTCAACACCTTGCTGCCACTCTTCATAATCAAGGGTGGCATGCAGATCTAAATTATCAGTCAGTTGTACTCGGCTTGAAATTTCTGCTGCTACCGAATTTTCGCTGTCCTCTTCTTCATCTTTATAGGTATGCAACGAACTGTTGAAAGAGACCTTTTCTGAGAATTGATAACTGACACCACTCAAGAATCCGCTTTCATATTTCAGTGAAGCACTGTTAATACGTGTACCGACATAAAGATCGACATCAGCAAACAAGCTATAAGAGTAGCCACTGTCGATCTTCCAAGTGTCAAAGCTTTCACTCGAGGCATTTTGAGTTGAAATAAAGAATTTATGAGAAGAGCGATCAACTTGAGCGGGTAGTAGAGGCAGATTGCTCAACAGAGGCAAGCTATTTGCTGAACAAACAACAGGCGCAGCAAAGATTAAAAGAATAAGCAATCTCTTCACTTCCCCACTCCTGATATCATTATTGTTGTTTTAAAAACGCTATCGGTTAATTAAAGCACAAAACCTGTATGTTCGCCGCCCAAGTGATATGTAAATTTGTCATGACTTTATATGAGCCTAGTTACCTTTCTTGTTCTGAAGGGGAAACCCAGTATCTGAATTGAAGGTGTAAACGGGATGTTTTATCCCTTAAATGGCGGTTTGCTCTGAAAAGCGGTGTGAATGTAAAAAAAACGCAACTTTTCATTGACGTCTAGTGGTAAAAATTGATACACGTAGAGTAAAGCACAAGCAGAGAATTTGATATGCAGCACGTACGCCACCTAGTAATGACCACAACCATTATTATTACCGACATTAACATTGTTGGGGCAGGCTGCTAAGTAACGGATTTTAAAAAAAAGGCCTGTATCCAACAAGATACAGGCCTTTTTTTGTACCATTTTTATGACTTATGGAGAAAGGGATGCGCGTTTTAAAGTTTGGAGGTTCATCATTAGCTGATGCCGATCGTTTTTTACGAGCGGCTGATATCATCGCTAATAATGCCCAGCAAGAAGAGCTAGCTGTTGTACTGTCGGCTCCAGGAAAAACAACCAATAAGTTGGTCGCTGTTATTGAAGCTGCACTGAAACATGGTGAAGCCGATACGCAAATTGCAGAGATCGAATCATCATTTGTTTCACTGTTTACAGAGATCAAAGCCGTCGTACCTTCGATTGATGGTACTGCGTTCCAAGAGCAGGTCGATACCTCTTTTGCTCAGCTAAAGCAGTTCGTGAACGGCATCAACCTACTTGGTATGTGCCCGAACCACGTCAATGCTCGCATCATCAGTAAAGGTGAGCGAATCTCTATCCAGTTGATGAAAGCGGTACTTGAAGCGAAAGGCCAACCAGCAAGCTTGATTGACCCAGTTCAATACCTATACGCTAAAGGTGATCACCTTGAAGCTATGGTGGATGTAGATGTGTCAACTCAGAACTTCCGTCAATCGCCACTTCCTAAAGGTCACGTGAACATTATGCCGGGCTTCACGGCTGGTAATGATAAAGGCGAGTTAGTCACGCTTGGCCGTAATGGCTCTGACTATTCTGCTGCGGTATTGGCGGCATGTCTTCGTGCCGATTACTGTGAGATCTGGACAGACGTAGACGGTGTTTACAATTGCGACCCGCGTTTAGTACACGATGCTCGTCTTCTTAAGTCGTTGAGCTACCAAGAAGCGATGGAGCTTTCTTACTTTGGCGCTTCGGTTCTTCACCCGAAGACTATCGCGCCTATCGCACAATTCCACATTCCTTGTCTGATCAAAAACAGCTTTAACCCACAGGGTGCAGGCACTTTGATTGGCCAAGACACTGGCGAAGATAACCTAGCAATTAAAGGTATTACGACGCTAAGCGACCTAACCATGGTTAACGTATCAGGCCCAGGTATGAAGGGCATGGTAGGCATGGCGAGTCGTGTATTCGGCGCGATGTCTTCTGCTGGCGTTTCTATTGTCCTTATTACTCAATCTTCTTCTGAATACAGCATCAGCTTCTGTATTGAATCAGCAGACAAAGTAAAAGCGAAGCAAGTACTGTCTGACGCATTTGAACTTGAACTTAAAGATGGCCTATTAGAGCCAGTTGAGTTCATGGACGACGTAGCGATTGTAACGCTGGTGGGTGACGGTATGCGCACTTCACGCGGTGTTGCTTCTCAGTTTTTCTCTTCTTTAGCCGAAGTGAACGTTAACATTGTTGCGATTGCTCAAGGTTCTTCAGAGCGCGCTATCTCTGCGGTTATCCCTGAAGATAAAATCTCAGAAGCGATCAAAGCGTGTCACGAAAACCTATTTAACTCTAAGCACTTTCTTGACGTATTCGTTGTGGGTGTTGGCGGTGTTGGTGGCGAGCTGGTTGACCAAATCCAACGTCAACAAGGCAAACTGGCTGAAAAAGGCATCGTGATCCGCGTATGTGGCTTGGCAAATAGCAAAGGTTTGTTGCTAGACAGCGATGGCCTACCGCTAGAACAGTGGCGTGACCGCATGTCGAGCGCGACAGAAGAATTCAGCCTAGCGCGCTTAGCGGCTCTGGTTCAACGTAACCACATCATCAACCCGGTATTGGTTGATTGTACGTCTAGCGAAGGTATTGCTGCGCAATATGCAGACTTCCTAGCGGCAGGTTTCCACGTGGTAACACCAAACAAGAAAGCGAATACAGCAAGTATGGCTTACTACCATCAACTTCGTGAAGTGGCACGTAACTCACGTCGTAAGCTGATGTACGAGACAACGGTAGGAGCAGGTCTGCCGGTAATCGAAAACCTACAAAACTTAATCTCTGCAGGTGATGAACTTGAGAAGTTCAACGGTATCCTTTCTGGTTCACTGTCTTACATTTTCGGTAAGCTTGATGAAGGCATGACGTTAAGCCAAGCAACCAACATTGCTAAAGATAACGGCTTTACTGAGCCGGATCCTCGTGATGATCTGTCTGGTATGGATGTCGCGCGTAAGCTGCTGATTCTTGCTCGTGAAGCTGGCATGGCACTTGAACTTGAAGACGTTGAAGTTGACCAAGCATTGCCACCAGGTTTCGATGATTCAGGTACGGTTGACGAGTTTATGGCTCGCTTGCCTGAAGCGGATGCTTATTTCAAAGAGCAGTCAGCTATCGCCGCAGAAGAAGGCAAAGTACTTCGTTATGTGGGTGAGATCGCTGAAGGTAAATGTAAGGTTCGTATCGCTGCTGTTGATGGCGACGACCCGATGTTCAAGATTAAAGATGGCGAGAACGCTCTGGCATTCTACAGCCGTTACTACCAGCCAATTCCACTCGTTCTACGTGGCTACGGTGCAGGTACTGAAGTTACAGCAGCAGGCGTATTCTCTGATGTGATGCGTACTCTTGGTTGGAAATTAGGAGTTTAGGAATGAGTTCAAGTGATATGGATGTTGTCGTTTATGCTCCGGCATCAATCGGTAATGTCAGTGTAGGGTTTGATGTGCTGGGGGCCGCTGTGTCTCCAGTGGATGGCACATTGCTTGGTGACCGAGTAATGGTTAAAGCTGGCGATCAACCATTCTCACTAAAAACAGCAGGCAGCTTTGTTTCTAAGCTGCCAACTGAAGCAAAAGAAAACATCGTCTACGACTGCTGGGTGGTGTTCTCTAGAGAGCTAGATAAAAAAGGTGTTACGCTTAAGCCTTTGGAAATGACACTCGAAAAGAACATGCCTATTGGTTCTGGTTTAGGTTCAAGTGCATGTTCAATCGTAGCGGCGCTTGATGCGCTAAACCGTTTTCACGGTCAGCCTCTGAATGAAACTGAACTGCTTGCTCTGATGGGTGAAATGGAAGGTAAGATTTCAGGCGGTATTCACTACGATAACGTTGCGCCATGTTACCTTGGTGGTGTGCAATTAATGCTTGAGGAGCTAGGCATCATTAGCCAAGAAGTCCCGTGTTTTGATGACTGGTATTGGGTGATGGCTTATCCGGGCATTAAAGTATCTACGGCGGAAGCGAGAGAGATCCTACCATCTCAATATCGTCGTCAGGATATCATTGCTCATGGTCGCCACTTAGCGGGCTTTATCCACGCGTGTCACTCAGGTCAACCTGAACTGGCGGCGAAGATGATCAAAGACGTGATCGCTGAACCATATCGTGAGAAACTGCTTCCAGGGTTTGCTGACGCTCGTAAATACGCGTTATCGGCAGGTGCATTAGCTACTGGTATTTCTGGTAGTGGCCCAACTCTATTTAGCATTTGCAAAGAACAAGATGTCGCCGAGCGTGTTGCGCGTTGGTTAGAACAAAATTACGTACAAAATGAAGAAGGATTCGTCCACGTTTGTCGCTTAGATAAGCAAGGTTCGATCGTTACAGGAAGTGAGTTATGAAACTGTACAACATCAAAGAAAACGATGAGCAAGTCTCTTTTGGCCAAGCCGTTCGTCAAGGTTTAGGTCGTAATCAAGGTCTATTTTTCCCATCAGAGCTGCCGAAGTTTGATGATATCGATGCGCTGCTAGCAGAGGACTTTGTCCCTCGTAGCTCAAAGATCCTATCGGCTTTAATCGGTGATGAATTACCAAAGGAACAGATTGATCAATTAGTGGATGCGGCATTCCAATTCCCAGCACCGATCAATCAAGTAAAAGACGGCGTCTACGCGCTTGAATTGTTCCACGGTCCAACACTGGCATTTAAAGATTTCGGTGGCCGTTTTATGGCTCAATCTTTGGCAGCGGTTTCTGATGGCGGTCAAATCACAATCTTAACGGCTACATCGGGTGATACTGGCGCTGCTGTTGCGCATGCTTTCTACGGCATGGAAAATATCAATGTTGTGATCCTTTACCCGAAAGGCAAGATCAGCCCACTGCAAGAAAAGCTGTTCTGTACACTAGGTAAGAACATCCACACTGTCGCGATTGATGGCGACTTTGATGCGTGTCAGGCACTAGTAAAAGACGCGTTTGACGACGCTGAACTGCGCAAAGAGATTGGCTTGAACTCAGCAAACTCAATCAACATCAGCCGTTTGATGGCTCAGATTTGTTACTACTTTGAAGCGGCTTCTCAGCTGACTAAAGAGCAACGTGAAAATCTCGTTATCTCTGTGCCAAGTGGTAACTTTGGTAACCTAACGGCTGGCCTATTAGCGAAAGCGCTTGGTCTACCTGTGAAGCGTTTCATTGCTGCAACCAACGAAAATGACACGGTTCCTCGTTACTTAGAAACAGGTCAATGGGATCCAAAACCAACGGTTGCGACAACATCGAACGCGATGGATGTGAGCCAACCAAACAACTGGCCTCGTATCGAAGAGTTATGTCAGCTGAAAGGTTGGGGCTTAGATACACTAGGTAAAGGTAAGGTATCTGACGAGCAGAGCGCTGAATCAGTACGTGACCTGAAAGCACAGGGTTACCTATGTGAACCACATGGTGCGATTGCTTACCGTCTATTGGAAGAGCAACTGCAAGAGAACGAAACTGGCTTGTTCCTATGTACAGCGCACCCAGCGAAGTTCAAAGAAGTGGTTGATGATATTTTAGGTACAGATATTGAACTGCCAGGCCCGCTAGCAAAACACGCGGCGATGGAGCTGTTGTCTGAAGATCTTGATAATGATTTTGAAGCGCTAAAAGCAGTACTTCGTCGAGTTCAACCTTAACGTATATCTGTATTGCTGAACAAATAAAAACGGCGCTCAATGAGCGCCGTTTTTATATTCTAATTCAGGCTCTAAAAAATTATAGAGACTCAGTGAACGTACGTGCGATAACGTCACGTTGCTGTTCAGTTGTTAGAGAGTTGAAACGTACAGCGTAACCCGAAACACGGATTGTTAGCTGTGGGTAGTTCTCTGGGTGAGCAACGGCATCTTCTAGTGTTTCACGTTTAAGAACGTTAACGTTTAGATGTTGGCCACCTTCAATGCGTGGCGCTGCTTCGATTGCAACTTCACGGCTTTCGTACTCGCCTAGGTCTGCCGCTGAGACAACTTGGTCAGCTTCGAAACCTGCAGTAGCAGCAACACAACGAGCTTCATTCTTCTCACTATCTAGTAGCCAGATTGAGTTTAATAGATCATCGTTTGCTGCTTTCGTAATTTGAATACCTTGGATCATAACTATCTCCTAGTCCACTGAATGTGGTTTGATTATGGTGTTAACTTTCGATTTTTGTTGAGTTGGCTAATATATACCTAATATTTGTGAGGTGTATATTGATTTAAGTCAAAAAACAACCAAAAACCACTCTTTTATGGTGGGTATTGTATTGAGGTAAATCAATAAAACCTTTGAAAACAAAGTGATTACAAAATATTTTAAAGTATAAAAAATATTTAACAGCTCTACTTGGTGTAAATTTACTACATATATTGTGTTTTTATTGAACTACAACCGATATGAGCCCTGATTTATGATGCATTCTGAAAGTGTAAAGTGATTTAATGACAAACAAAAATTCATCCTCCAAAATTGAAACCAATATTAAGTTTATTGGTGCTCATGTATCGGCTGCGGGCGGTGTTGATCTAGCCCCAATGCGTGCGCAAGAGATCGGTGCCAATGCGTTTGCACTGTTTACTAAAAACCAGAGACAGTGGGCCGCGAAGCCACTAGAAGCCAAAACTATTAGTGCCTTCAAGGCCAATTGCAAAATGTTGGGCTTTGCTGCTGAACATATTCTTCCTCATGACTCCTATCTGATTAACCTAGGGGCGCCTGAAGAAGAGAAACTCGAGAAGTCACGTGCTGCTTTTATTGATGAAATGGAGCGTTGTAATCAACTTGGATTAACGCTACTGAATTTTCACCCGGGTAGTCATTTAAAGAAGATCTCAGAAAGTGAGTGCTTGGCTAAGATCGCCGAATCGATTAACTTAGCTCATCAAGCGGTGCCAGATGTGATCGCAGTGATCGAGAATACGTCTGGACAGGGGAGTAATCTTGGTTGGAAATTTGAGCACCTATCGGAGATCATCGATCAAGTAGAAGATAAGTCGCGTGTTGGTGTGTGTTTAGACACCTGTCATACCTTTACTGCTGGTTATGACCTACGAACAAAAGCTGCGTGTGACCATACTTTTGCAGAGTTCGACCGCATTGTGGGCATGCACTATCTAAGAGCAATGCACATCAATGATTCAAAAGCTGAGTTCGCGAGCCGAGTCGATAGACACCATTCTTTAGGAAAAGGCAAAATTGGCTGGGATTGTTTTGAGTATATTGCTTCTGATTCTCGCTTTAATGGTATACCTCTTATCTTGGAAACCATTGATTCGACGATCTGGAAAGAGGAAATTCAACAACTTAGAATGTTTCATCGCTCAGCAACGCTAGCGATCGAAGAAGCGTAATAATAGAGAGGAAAATTTATTTCCGTCTATTTCTAAAAATTGGCACCTTTTTTTCATAGTCTTAAAGTGAATATGTAGTTCACGAAGTCTTAGAGGAGGTGCCTTTATGTATTCAATCACCCAAACTTCAATTTTTGCTGTCGCAAGTCGTTTACCAACACCAAACCGTCACGTGCATAACCACGGCCACCACCGTACGCAGCAGAAAAGTGGTTAATCGAGTAAACACAACTTGAACTGATTATTATGATTCATCAACAAGTGAACCCTACACATCATGTTTATTGATAGCTGTATGAGGTATAACTAGAGCCTTATTTAGGACAGTTAGCCGATACAGCTATTTTTTTGTCTGGCGAAAGCCCCTAGAAACCTTGATGATTGGGAAAGTAAACGATGAGCGCACCAAAGACTTGGGAATCCATTATTAATGATGAACGTGACAAAGAGTACTTTCAGAGTGTCCTCGCGTTTGTTGAGCAGCAACGTAATAGTGGGAAAACCATCTACCCGCCACAAGAGCAGGTGTTCAATGCTTTCGATATGACGCCTTTCGAGTCCGTGCGAGTGGTTATTTTAGGTCAAGACCCTTACCACGGTGCCAACCAAGCTCATGGCTTAGCATTCTCAGTGCTTCCTGGTGTGAAAATTCCTCCTTCTCTGCGCAATATGTACAAAGAGCTTGCACAAGATATAGAAGGATTTGAGATCCCTAATCATGGTTATCTCGATTCTTGGGCATCGCAAGGGGTGTTGATGCTGAACACAGTCCTTACCGTAGAAGAGGCAAAAGCACACTCACATGCTAAGTGCGGTTGGGAAACCTTTACCGATGCCATCATTACTGAGCTGAACCAGCGTTCTGAGCCAATCATCTTCTTACTGTGGGGCGCGCATGCCCAGAAGAAAGGCCAAGCTATTGATTCGGAAAGGCATCATGTATTGACAGCTCCGCATCCATCCCCATTATCAGCACGCCGCGGCTTCTTTGGCTGTAAGCATTTTTCAATGACTAATAAGATACTTTCCTCGATTGATCAAAATCCTATCGATTGGCGATTACCTACTGAAGTATAGATTGATTATTTTTCGAGCAGAGTCAAACCATAAATTGGCATCTTCGTATACACTGAGAAATAGTAGGTGTAATGGAGTCGATATTATGATGATTGAAAGGATAAGACGGGAGCATGGCTATATGGCTCGCTTGCTCGCGATTCTCAAAAATAAACTTGAGTTACTCAAGCAAGAGCGTGAAATCAACTATAGCCTTATCGCTGAAGTGGTTCATTATTTGATGAATCATTCTGATAAGGTGCATCACCCTAAAGAAGATATCATCTATCGTTATTACCTCAATAAGTATGGTAATGATCAAGCCATTGAAGATCTTGAACTAGAACATCAATTGCTTGCCGAGAAAACCGCTGACTTTTTAGGTGTGGTGGATATGATTCTTCAAGATGCCGTCGTACCTCAAGAAGTCTTTATTGAACAGCTTGAGGAGTTTGTTCATACCCAACGTAAGCATATGGAGTATGAAGAGAAATACGTTTTGCCCATGATCATCACACTATTTACGGTGAAAGACTGGCAAGAGGTGGAATCACAATGGTCTCAACCTGAAAATGACCCTGTATTCGGTGATACGATTGCAGATCAATATCGCCAGTTAGCTGACCGAGTTCGTCAAAATGAGCAAGAGTGCTTATAGCGCAAGCGAGCCCTAATATTTGATTGCTGAGTTTGCTATAAAAAAGCAGCGCTATTAAAAAAGGCGCTGCTCTAAACAATAAAAAGGCACCGTTAAGGTGCCTATTGTGCTATCCACTTGTACTGCTCAAAGCTTTTTGTACTGGCTAAAGCTTTATATCGTCAAGGCTAAAATCGAGTCCTAAATTCATATCCATTAGTTCTTTTTGGAGTCGACGTCTGTCATTTATTTCTTCAATTTCGCGCCATTTACGCTTGAGCGGTTTAGAGCGTGTTTTTTGAGTTGATCGACGCATTTCTAGTTCTGATACATCATCGAAGTGAAAGCTATCCATAAGTCATATCTCCTTCCGTGGGACTCGTTCCTACGAACCATTGAATATCATATTTAGGCTTACAATAACCTTGATTTATTTCTCATTTGTTTCAAGTATATGAAGATTTTGTTTTGATTTTTTATGTATGCTCACACATTGTGGTGACTTTTTTGTATAAAAAACAAGCAAACGAACTTAGGTAAACGATTAAATTAAGGGGGGCGGAATGTTAATTCATTGTGCGAAAGGAATAACACTCTAACCACAATGCATTTAGCTGCGTACTGTATTGTGTAGGATGGGCATCTCGTTGCCCGAGAAAAAAACGTGGATCTTCACTATACCTTGTAAAACCTAGGCTCGCGCATTTTTATAGGATACTGTTCTTGTTTTGATTGAGGTGTGGTTTTTGTTGATATTATGTCCCGATAATGTGACTTTTGTTTGGCGAAATTGTTGAGGTTTGTGTTAACGAAAGGTGTATTATTAGTGAAATGTCATTCTTGTATGGGTTTAATTTCATATTGATTTTTAGCCCGTCTCGCTGCATTATCCGCCCGTCAAAAAATACACTGATACGTAAAATGGATGCATGAAGCGACATTTACAATCTAGATCGCAGCAAATAAATCAAAAACTAATGCCGACACAACTATTGACACTGGCATAGGTGATCTAGAGGAAGGCTCGGAAGCAAGATCAGTGCTTAAACTCAATTACGAGGTTCACGTGACAGACTTAATCAATTTGATGAACGATCTCCTTTGGGGATCTATCTTAGTTTACTTACTGGTTGGTGTGGGGATCTACTTCACGATACGACTAGGCTTCATTCAATTCCGCCATTTCGGCCACATGTTCTCTGTACTAAGAAACAGCCGTAAAGCAGACAGTGCTGGTATCTCTTCTTTCCAAGCTCTTTGTACTAGTCTCGCTGCTCGTGTTGGTACGGGTAATATGGCGGGTGTTGCTGTAGCGCTCACCGCTGGTGGCCCTGGTGCTATCTT
Source organism: Vibrio sp. ECSMB14106 (assembly GCF_000972265.1). Taxonomy (NCBI): domain Bacteria; kingdom Pseudomonadati; phylum Pseudomonadota; class Gammaproteobacteria; order Vibrionales; family Vibrionaceae; genus Vibrio; species Vibrio sp. ECSMB14106. The sequence continues at coordinate 10,810 of NZ_LAUM01000012.1, forward strand.
CTGGATGTGGCTAATCGCAATGCTAGGTATGGCAACATCGTTTGCGGAAAGTACACTTGCACAGTTATACAAAACGCGTGATAACGACGGTAACTACCGCGGCGGACCTGCATACTACATGGAGAAAGGCCTAGGCATGCGTTGGATGGGGGTTCTATTCTCTATCTTCCTAATCATTGCATTTGGTCTTGTATTCAACGCGGTTCAAGCAAACGCGATTGCAAGCGCAATGAACACGGCATTCGACCTTGAGCGTAGTTACGTTGGTGTTGGTATCGTAATTATCTCGGCATTCGTTATCTTCGGTGGTATCCGTAAGATTGCGCGTACTGCAGAAATCATTGTTCCAATCATGGCATTGGCTTACCTATTGATCGCAATGTACGTGATGTTCGCGAACATCGAGAAACTGCCTGAAGTACTGGCTCTTATCTTCAAGAGTGCATTCGGTCTGCAAGAAGCTGCGGCGGGTGGCCTAGGTTACGCAATCGCACAAGCAATGATTAACGGCATCAAACGTGGTTTGTTTTCGAACGAAGCCGGTATGGGTTCTGCGCCAAACGCAGCAGCTTCTGCTACGCCTTACCCACCGCACCCTGCATCACAAGGTTATGTGCAAATGCTAGGTGTGTTTATGGATACTATTGTTATTTGTTCCGCAACCGTATCAATTATCTTAATGTCTGGTGAGTATGTACCACACGGTGAAGTCACGGGTATCGAGCTAACGCAACGAGCACTAACGGCGCAAGTTGGCGAATGGGGCGGTGTCTTTGTGGCGGTAGCGATTTTCTTCTTCGCTTTCACTTCAATCATTGCAAACTACTCGTACGCTGAAACGAACCTTATCTTCCTCGAACACAACAACAAGAAAGGCCTAGTGCTGTTCCGTATTGTTGTACTAGGTATGGTTATGTTCGGTTCTCTCGCGACACTGCCAACGGTATGGGCACTGGCTGACGTATCGATGGGCCTAATGGCGATTGTTAACTTGGTGGCGATTATCCTGTTGTCAGGCATCGTGATTAAGCTAGCGAAAGACTACAACCGCCAACTCGACGCGGGTAAAGTACCGACATTCGATTCGAATGATTTCCCTGAGCTTAAATCTCAACTGGAAGACGGTATTTGGGATAACAACAAGAAATAATATTGTTGGGGCACTAAACCGCTCACCCTAAAATGATTAGAAAGGCTAAGGTTTCGACCTTAGCCTTTTTCTTTATCTGCCATTTGTCTCATTTTGTCTATCAAAGCTAATTCTCGCTATCGAAGTAATAGGAAGAGTCATAAAGACAAGTTGATGTTTTTTCTATACTCTAGCAGCATCCAGTTAGATAACCGATTAGGGTAAAGTTATGTTAGTTGTCGTTTCTCCAGCCAAAACACTTGATTACGAATCACCATTAGCGACGGAGCGCTTCAGCCAGCCAGAGTTTGTTGAACACTCTGCCGAGTTGATTGAAGAGTGCCGTAAGCTGACGCCAGCAGATATTTCAGCATTGATGAAAGTCAGCGATAAAATCGCAGGGTTGAACGTAGCGCGTTTTGAGCAGTGGAGTGAGACCTTTACCCAAGACAACGCACGCCAAGCCATCCTAGCCTTCAAAGGCGATGTGTACACTGGCTTAGACGCTGAGACGCTATCGGATGAAGATTTTGATTACGCACAAAATCATCTGCGCATGCTTTCTGGATTGTATGGTTTGCTTAAGCCGTTAGATTTGATGCAGCCTTACCGCCTAGAGATGGGCACACGCTTAGCCAATGCTCGTGGTACTAACTTGTACCAGTTCTGGGGCAACATCATCACAGACAAGCTGAATGAAGCGCTGAATGCTCAAGGCGACAATGTGTTGATCAACCTAGCGTCGAACGAATACTTTAAAGCCGTGAAGCAGAAGAACCTAGATGGCCAAGTGATTACACCGGTATTCAAAGACTGCAAGAACGGCCAATACAAGGTCATCAGTTTTTACGCAAAGAAAGCACGTGGCATGATGGCTCGCTACATTATCGAAAACAAAGTGGACTCAGTCGAAGCGCTGACCAAGTTCGATACCGCGGGTTACTATTTCGTTGAAGAAGAGTCGAACGCGAAAGAGCTTGTATTTAAGCGTGAAGAGCAAAACTAGACGTTATTGATTAAAGGCAGTCACGCTGTACGGCGAGATACCATCCAGATAGAGAAAAGCCCCATGCAGCGAACTGCATGGGGCTTTTTGTTGAATCATTTAGAAGTTAACAAATGCTCAGATTACTTGTTTTTTACCGCTTTCTTTTTCTTAGCGATTTTCTTCTTCTTCGCGATCTTCTGTTTCTCTACCGCTTTCTTATCTTCTTTCTTTGGTTTCTTTTTCTTCGTTACGGCTGCTTTCTTATGTGTTGGACGCATGCCTTCAACAAAGCGTTCCTTGATTGCTTCGTCAGTGTAACGAGCCACACGTTCAATCATCAGTTGATCGTGCGCTTCGATGATAGAAACCGCGTTGCCTTTCTTACCAGCACGAGCTGTACGGCCAATACGGTGAAGGTAGACGTCAGCCGTGCGAGGCATATCGTAATTGATTACGTGGCTTACGTCGGGAAGGTCGATACCACGAGCAGCAACGTCAGTCGCTAGCAATACGTTGACAGAACCGTCACGGAAACGAGCAATCGCATTGTTACGACGGTCTTGAGGCATTTCGCCTTGGATCCATGCACATGGGATTTGCGCACTTTCAAGTTGAGCTCGCAGATCACCTAGGCGATCACGCGTCTTCAAGAACACGATGCTGCGTTCAGCTTCCTTGGTAATGATGTGTTTTAGCAATTCAAGTTTGTGTTCTGCTGTGTCAGCACGGTGATACCACTGAGTGATCTTCTTACGCTCACGAAGTGATGATTTCGCATCGATCTCCGCTGGGTTCTTCAGTAGATCTTCAGTGAAGCCTTCAACACCTTTACCTTCTAGTGTTGCTGAGAAAAGTAAAGTTTGTTTACGCCAGCGACACTCTGCAGACAGACGGTCAACAACAGGACCAAAGCCCATATCTAACATGCGGTCGGCTTCATCTAAGATTAGCCATTCGATAGCACGACAGTCAAAGCGCTCTGCTTCGATGTATTCCATCAGGCGACCTGGAGTTGCAACTACGATGTCTTGCGTTGTGCCAAGGATATCAGCGTGCTCTTGGTACATTACACCACCGGTGATGGTGAAGATGTTTAGTGCCGTATACTTTGCTAGCTCACGAGCTTGCTCAGTGATTTGCATTGCCAGTTCACGAGTTGGTGTCAGGATAAGCATACGGGCAGGACCCGCTTTTTTACGAGGGAAATCCTGTAAGTACTGTAGCGCTGGCAGAACAAATGATGCTGTTTTACCAGTGCCTGTTGGCGCAGAAGCCAAAACGTCTTTTCCATCTAACGCTTGTGGGATCGCTTCAGCTTGTATCTGTGTTGGGCGTTCGTAGCCCATTTCGTCAATTGCTTTTAGCAGCTCTTGGTTTAGATCGAGTTCTGCAAAGGTTCTGATCACTGTTGTTTCTCCACAAGCAATAAATGTTTCTGCCTCAAAAAGCAGACGATAAAAAAGAGTAGTCGGACATTATAGAAGCATTAGTGATTAGGATCACATGGTATTTGCTACATCTTGAGATAAAAATCTTTAGTAAGTGCAATAAATGCGGCGCTATAACCACCTTGATGATGAATTGTCAGCGATTCACGCTGCAAATCTTGCTCGCAAACAGGATCTTTAGATAACTCAAACAAGATTCGGCTCGCAGTTTTTTTGTCTGTTGTTTTCACATCAAGACGTTTTGCTAAGTGCCAGCCACATTGTTGGGCAAGTTTGATGAAGCCTTCCCCTTCTGGTGTTGGCAGGATAAAGCTGGCGGTTGCTGACTCTGTCGTTATATCGAAACAACGATTGGCCAGTTGAAGATGATCCAAGCTGTCACTGTGTCTAGCCGTGGCCCTTTGGCTTTGTTGTGCCTGTGCTCCAGAGTTGAAGTAGGGTGGGTTACATATGATGGCATCGAACTGTTGCGGAAAATCTGTCGTTAAAATACTGCCGTGATGAAGGCAAATACGATCTTGCCAAGGCGACTGTTCAATATTGATGGCCGCGGCATGGATCGCGTGCTGATCAATATCAATGGCTGAGATTGAGGCCTCTGGGAAACGTTGTGCAACCATTAAAGCCAATAACCCTGTCCCTGTCCCTATATCGAGTACGGATGTTTTTTTCGCAAGGTTAACCCATGCTCCGAGTAATACGCCATCGGTGCTGACAGGCATACCGCTTTGTCCACCGTAAATAGAGAATTGTTTAAAATTGAAGCTTTTGGTTTCTACTATTTTATCTTTCATGAATGTTCTGGCTATCGATATATTTTAAGTGATTGGCTCTGATGTTAGTCAATTGTATAAGTAAATGTTCTGTATGATTGAATGTTGTTAAAATTTATGGTTAGTTTATAATTATGTCTATTTTTCTATATCCAGTGGAATCCACTGCTTTTTGTTTGAATATGCAAATTTATATGGTGTTTTTTTATGGTGACTTGCAGCTAGCCAAGTGTTTCGTCATTATGCGCGACTATTTTATAGATTGATTGACAGCCTCAGGCTGTAACATTCATGTAAGCACAACACAAATTCATAAATATAATTAAGGATTATCTGTGAAACAGAGTCTTAAACTAACAGATGTATTAGCATTGGGCTTTATGCTTTTTGCGTTTTTCTTGGGTGCGGGTAACATCATCTTCCCACCTCTAGCTGGCCAATTAGCCGGTGATCACTTCCTTCCAGCGATGTCTGGTTTTCTGCTGACTGCCGTTGGTCTGCCGTTAATCACTATCGTTGCTGTTGCAGTGGCGGGTGGTTCTTGGGGGCACTTAACAAAAGATCTTCCTAAGCAAGCTGCGACTATCATGGCTGTGCTGATCTTTATTATTATTGGCCCAGCATTTGCTGCACCTCGTACCGGCCTTGTTGCCTATGAGATGGCGGTGAAACCGTTCTTCATCGATGCATCTCAAGCTCACCTTACTCTCTTTTCTATTGCATTTTTTGTCGTTACGATCTTCTTCTCATGGTCGCAAGGGAAGCTAATTGACGTGATTGGCAAGGTACTAACACCAGCGTTATTCGTTGGTTTGGTTATACTAGCCGTTGCTGTGTTTGTTAACCCTCAGGGTGATATTCTTGCTGCTCATGGTGAGTACATTACGCAGCCACTAACCAAAGGGTTCCTTGAAGGCTACAACACCATGGATACTTTTGCTTCTTTGATGTTTGGTATGTTGATTGTTGAGGCTATTCGTAGCAAAGGTATTACTGATCGTACGGCAACAACTAAGTATTTAATTAGCGCAGGTTGCATCGCGGCTGCTGGCCTAGCCTTTGTTTATATCTCTTTGTTTTTCTTGGGTGCCACAAGTGCAACAGTCGCTGCGGGTGTAGACAATGGCGGCGCTATCTTAAGCCTTTATGTTCAATCGTTGTTTGGTCCTTCTGGTCAGCTAGTGCTTTCTGTGATCGTACTATTGGCGTGTCTAACAACAGCGATTGGTCTTGTATCAGCATGTTCTGATTACTTCAGCTCGCTAACGCCTCTGCCTTATAAGACTTGGGTGATCATTAATGGTGTGGCTTGTGCAACGGTAGCGAATGTGGGTCTTTCTCAACTGATTTCCCTATCGGTACCTGTGCTATTTGCACTTTACCCAGTAGCCATTGCCTTGGTAGCGCTGACGTTCCTGCGTAGTCGCTTCCCTAATCCAAAAGTGGCTTACCGCGTAGTGGTATTAGTGTCACTGCTGTTCGCTCTTATCGATGGTGCTAAGGTTGCGGGTATCGATGTATCAGCACTAGACATAATGCCATTGTTCGATATCGGTATGGGTTGGTTGCTACCAACGACAGCGGCAATCATCTGTATGTTCTTCGTTGGCAAGTCAACAGAACAAGAAATGGCAGAAGAAACGGTTTAATCTTTCCGTTGAGATTATCGACATGACATAGAAAAGGCCTCATTACTTCGCAGTAATGAGGCCTTTTTGTATTCTGCTTCATCTTACATGAGCAGGTGTTTGAGAGCGTATGTGTGCTTATAGCTTTTCGCTGTACTCAACCAGAACTTGTTCTACCCAAGTTGCGATACGTTCGTCGCTCAGTTCGTACTGTGAATCTTCATCGAGAGCTAAGCCTACGAATTGTGATTGGTCTTCCGTTAACGCTTTAGACGCTTCGAATTCGTAGCTGTTATCGTTTGGCCAGAAGCCAACAAACTCTGCACCGGCGGTTTTCAGTTCGTCATGCAAGAGCCCCATCGCATCTAAGAACCATTCGCCGTAACCTTCTTGGTCACCCAAACCAAACAGTGCCACAACTTTGCCTTTAACTGGCGTTGTTGCTATGTCGTCCCACAGTTCATTCCAATCTTCTTGAATTTCACCGAAGTCCCACGTTGAAATACCGAGCAGCAGAAGGTCGTAGTCAGCCATCAATGAAAGTGGGCTTTCTTTCACGTTATGGATATCAACTAGGTCTTCACCAATAATGCCGCGAATCTTTTCTGCTGCCATTTCTGTGTAGCAGGTGGTTGAGCCGTAAAATAATCCAATTTTCATAGCAAACGTTCGATTTTAATTTCAGATGGCGAATTCTAACCATAAATCGACTTCGATTGCAGCGATTATCCGCCCAAGTCGTAATTTTTATGGCATTCATATTTGCTCTGGCATACTCTCAAAACAGTTTCCAACATTGTGAGTAACACTATGCAGTCGCCTCAAGGGCAGAGCGCAGACCACGGTCTCGTTGAGCAGTTTTTAGATGCTATGTGGATGGAGCGAGGGTTATCTGAGAATACGCTTGTTTCATATCGTACTGATTTGTCCAAACTACTGACCTGGATGGAAAAGAACAACTACCGCCTCGATTTTATTAGCCTTTCAGGGTTGCAGGATTATCAAGGCTGGTTAGCCGACGCTGATTTTAAGCAGACTTCTCGTGCACGTATGTTGTCGGCAATTCGTCGCCTGTTTCAATACTTACACCGCGAGAAAATCAGAGCGGATGACCCAAGCGCCTTGTTGATCAGTCCTAAGCTGCCACAGCGCTTACCAAAAGATTTGAGCGAAGAACAAGTGGATGCCTTACTCGATGCGCCGGATCCGAACGATCCTATCGAGCTTCGCGATAAAGCCATGCTTGAGTTACTCTATGCCACTGGTTTACGTGTGACGGAACTTGTTAGCTTGACGATGGAAAACATCAGCCTAAGACAAGGCGTGGTACGTGTTATTGGTAAGGGCGGTAAAGAGCGCTTGGTGCCAATGGGCGAAAATGCAGTGGATTGGATCGAGACGTTTATTGAACAAGGTCGCTCTCAGCTGCTTGGTGAAAAGAGCTCCGACGTCGTTTTTCCGAGTAAGCGTGCTAAGCAAATGACCCGACAAACGTTCTGGTATCGTATTAAGCATTATTCGGTTATCGCGGGTATCGATACTGAATTGTTGTCACCGCACGTGTTAAGACACGCTTTTGCGACGCATTTACTGAACTATGGTGCCGATCTCAGGGTCGTACAGATGTTGCTTGGGCATAGTGACTTATCGACAACCCAAATTTATACTCACGTGGCGACCGAAAGGCTGAAGCAAATTCACGCTCAGCATCATCCACGTGCTTAAATCCATTTATTTTTAAGGTGAACTTAATGAGCGTATTACGCCGTCTTCCTCTATTAGCGCTTCCTCTTATGATTACTGCATGTAATGCATCAGAAGCGAAAGTAGAACCAACATCAACAGTCGTAGAAGCTGCTTCAGCTCAAGCTATTGATACTGCTGCGTTAACGAAGCGCTTTGAAAAAATCGGTATTAAGGTCGATAAGATTGTTCCTTCGGATATCGATGGCCTGTTAGAAGTTCAAACCAATAGCGGCGTTATCTTCTCTTCTCCAGAGGGCGATCACTTTCTAGCCGGCACACTTTACTCTTTGGATGACAACGGTAAGTTCAGCGATGTTTTGGCTGAGCGTCAAGCGCCGCTGAATGCTGAAAAAGTCGCGGCGATGTCGGATACGGTTATCGAATATAAAGCGGATAACGAAAAGCACGTTGTGACTGTGTTTACTGATATTACGTGTGGCTACTGTGTTCGTCTACACAGCCAAATGCAGGGCTACAACGATCTGGGTATCACTGTTCGTTACATGGCTTACCCACGCCAAGGTGCGACAGGACAAGTTGCCGATCAAATGGCAGCAATTTGGGCTTCAGATGATCCAAAAACAGCGATGCATGACGCTAAAGTAAACCGTCAAATGCCTGCATCTGGTAAAGATCTAGCAGAGCAAAAGCAGATCATCGTGAAACAATACCAACTAGGCCGTGAGCTTGGTATCAATGGTACGCCAGCTATCGTATTAGAAAGCGGTGAGTTGGTGAGTGGTTACTTACCGCCAGCACAACTTCTTCAGCGTTTAGAGCAATAATCTCGTTTTTTGTATCGCCAATTTATCTTCCATGTTTTTGATTTAAGGAGTGGCCTGATTGATATCGGGCCCATTTTTATATGATAGAGATCCAACGCCGCCCTGAGGTCGACATTTCAGTCTTACCTGCTCACTTACCTGACTTGTTAAAGCGCATTTATGTGAGTCGCGGAATCGACAGTGCCGACCAACTAGAGACAGCAGCGAAAGGCTTGCACTCTTATCAAAAACTGGGCGGCATTGATGCTGCGGTTGAGCTGTTGTTCAACGCTATTCAGCAGCAAAAACGCATCATCATTGTCGGTGACTTTGATGCCGATGGCGCGACGAGTTCTGCGTTATCAGTGCTTGCTCTTCGTATGTTGGGCAGCTCTAACGTCGATTATCTGGTACCAAACCGTTTTGAAGATGGTTATGGCTTGAGCCCTGAGGTTGTCGAACAGGCAATCGAGCTTGGCGCTGAAGTGATCATGACGGTCGATAACGGTGTCTCTTCGATTGAAGGTGTGCGTTTTGCCAAAGAGAAAGGACTAGAAGTTCTGGTTACCGATCACCACTTGCCGGGTAATGAACTGCCAATGGTCGATGCGATGGTTAACCCAAACCTTGAGAGTTGTGCTTTTCCTTCGAAAGCCCTAGCGGGTGTTGGCGTCGCTTTTTACCTGATGATGGCACTGTGTGTTCACATGCGTAAGCTGAATTGGTTTGCAGAGCGTGGCATGACCGAGCCTAAGCTGATGGAGTTGATTGACCTTGTGGCGCTAGGCACCGTAGCCGACGTGGTGCCACTCGATGAGAACAACCGAATCTTGGTCCATCAAGGTTTGCAACGTATTCGTGCGGGTAAAGCTCGTCCGGGCATTCAAGCCTTGATCGAAATTGCCAAGCGAGACGCTAAGCGATTAGTCGCCTCTGATTTTGGTTTTGCACTCGGCCCTCGTATTAACGCAGCTGGCCGGTTGGATGATATGTCTTTTGGTGTTGAGCTGCTAATGAGCAACAACATCCATGCGGCGCGCCGAATGGCGAGTGAGTTAGATGGCTTGAACCAAACCCGTAAAGAGATCGAAGAGGGTATGAAGCAAGAAGCGATGGCTTTTTGTGAGCGCCTTGAATTTGGTAAAGACGACCTGCCTTCTGGTTTAGCCCTGTTCCAACGTGATTGGCACCAAGGTGTGATTGGTATCTTGGCTTCGCGTATCAAAGACAAATACCACCGCCCTGTGATTGCGTTTGCAGATGGCGGCGAAGGGAGTATTAAAGGCTCTTGTCGTTCAATTCCGGGATTGCACATGCGTGATGCTTTGGACCGTATCGACACTCAAAACCCAGGCTTGATTCTTAAGTTTGGTGGCCACGCAATGGCGGCTGGCTTAACCATCATGGAAAAGGACTTTGAACGCTTCAGTCAGCTGTTTAACGATGTCGTGAAGAATGAGCTTGGAGAAACAGCCCTTAAAGGTATTATCTTGTCTGATGGTGAGTTGTTACCTGAAGAGTTTTCTATGCACACCGCTGAAACACTGCGTGCTGGTGGCCCGTGGGGACAAGCGTTCCCTGAGCCAATCTTTGATGGCGAGTTTAAAGTGCTGCACCAAAAGCTGGTGGGTGAGAAGCACCTTAAATTGATGCTAGAACCGTTGTACAAAGGCCACCCAACCAACGTAATGATCGATGGTATTGCTTTCAATGTTGATTTACGTCGCTGGCCCGATGCTTCGGTGAAAACCGTTCACCTTGCATTTAAGCTCGATATTAACGAATTTCGTGGCAACCAATCGTTGCAGCTGATGATTGATCATATCGAAGCCAAATAGTTCTTTTTAGGCTCAACAATTCTCATCATATAGCGCCAAATTCAACAAGCTCTATTCAAAAACAGGGCTTGTTCTCTTTCCTTCCCTTACAAATTTTACGTGTTTTTTCTGCCTGTCAATTTTATATCCCATTAAGTTATTGAATCTTGGTTCACCGCTCTAAAAAATTCTGTATCTCCATCACACTTTTGAGTACAATTCTTCGGTTAAATTCTACTCATAAATGATGAGCTAAAATGTTTGAAATCAATCCTATAAAAAACCGTCTGCAGGATGTGTCTGAGCGCACAAATATCCTGAGGGGGTATCTTTGACTATGACGCTAAGAAAGAGCGTCTAGAAGAAGTAAACGCAGAATTAGAACAACCGGATGTATGGAACGAACCTGAGCGTGCTCAAGCGCTAGGTAAAGAACGTTCTGCATTGGAAGCGGTAGTAGAAACGATCGACCAACTTGACCAAGGTGTTGAGGATGTTGATGGCCTATTAGAGCTTGCGGTTGAAGAAGAAGATCAAGAAACGTTCGATGAGATTGAACCAGAACTGGCCGAGCTAGAAGCTAAGCTAGAGAAGCTGGAATTCCGTCGTATGTTCTCTGGTGATCACGATGCATCAGATTGCTACATCGATCTGCAGTCAGGCTCGGGCGGTACAGAAGCTCAAGACTGGACTTCAATGATGTTGCGTATGTACTTACGTTGGGCAGATTCGAAAGGCTTCAAGACTGAAGTTATCGAAGTGTCGGATGGTGATGTTGCTGGCCTTAAAGGCGCAACGGTACGTATTTCTGGTGAGTATGCTTACGGTTGGTTACGCACAGAGACTGGTGTTCACCGTCTAGTTCGTAAGTCACCATTTGATTCAAGTGGTCGTCGTCATACTTCATTTGCCTCTGCGTTTATCTATCCTGAGATTGATGACAACATTACGATCGACATTAATCCTTCTGACCTACGTATTGACGTATACCGTGCCTCTGGCGCTGGTGGTCAGCACGTAAACACCACGGAATCGGCGGTACGTATTACTCACGTTCCGACCAACACAGTGGTTCAGTGTCAGAATGACCGTTCGCAGCATAAGAACAAAGATCAAGCGATGAAGCAGCTACGTGCTAAGCTTTTTGAGCTTGAGATTCAAAAACAAAATGCTGAAAAACAGGCGAGCGAAGAAACGAAATCAGACATCGGTTGGGGCAGTCAGATCCGCTCTTACGTACTGGATGATTCTCGTATCAAAGATTTACGCACCGGCATCGAAAACCGTAATACACAAGCGGTTCTTGACGGTGACTTAGACAAATTTATTGAAGCTAGCCTGAAATCAGGCCTGTAAGCTTACCAAGTATATTTGTAAAAATGCCTATATTTGCAAAGATATAGCGGTCCAAATTATAAAAGCAAGGTACATCTCTAATGACTGATGCTGTTCAAAACGAAAACGTACAAGAAGCTTCTTCACCTGAAGAAAATAAACTCATTGCTGAGCGCCGTAGCAAGCTGGATCATATCCGCCAAAACTGCAAAGCAAATGGTCACCCAAATGATTTCCGTCGTGAGCACCTAGCTGGCGATCTTCAAGCGGAATTCGGTGAGAAGACTAAGGAAGAGCTAGAAGAGCTTAACCACATCGTTGCGATCGCTGGTCGTGTTATGGCGAAGCGTGGTCCATTCCTTGCGATTCAAGAAACTTCTGGTCGTATCCAAGCATACGCAGCGAAAGACGTACAAAAAGTACTGAAAGAGAAGTACCAAGGTCTAGATATCGGTGACATCATCGGTGTTAAAGGGGCGCTTCACAAATCGGGTAAAGGCGACCTTTACGTGAACATGGAAGAGTTTGAGCTGCTGACTAAAGCACTTCGTCCTCTACCTGAGAAGTTCCACGGTCTAACTGACCAAGAGATGCGTTACCGTCAGCGTTACGTTGACCTAATCGTGAACGAAGATTCTCGCAATGCATTCATCGTGCGTTCTAAGCTTGTATCTTCAATCCGTAACTTCATGAGTGCTAAAGGCTACCTAGAAGTTGAAACGCCAATGATGCACGTGATCCCAGGTGGCGCAACTGCACGTCCATTCATCACTCACCACAATGCACTAGATATCGACATGTACCTGCGTGTTGCACCAGAGCTTTACCTTAAGCGTCTAGTGGTTGGTGGTTTTGATCGTGTATTCGAAATCAACCGTAACTTCCGTAACGAAGGTCTGTCTCCACGTCACAACCCAGAATTCACAATGATGGAATTCTACCAAGCTTACTCTGACTACAAAGATCTAATGGATCTAACTGAAGAGATGTTAAGCACGGCAGCAATGGATGTTCTTGGTTCTACTTCTATGCCTTACGGTGACGAAACGGTTGAGTTCGGTGGTACTTACGCTCGCATGAGCATGTTCGATGCAATCAAACACTACAACCCTGAGCACGCTGAGATTCAAGCGCTAACAGAAGCAGATCTACAAGACCGTGAGAAGATGGTCGCTATCGCTAAATCTGTACACGTAGACGTAGAAACGTTCTGGACATGTGGTCAGCTTCTTGAAGAAATCTTTGGTGAAACGGCTGAGCCTCAGCTCATTCAACCAACGTTCATCACTGGCTACCCAGCGGACATCTCTCCTCTAGCACGTCGTAGCGATGACAACCCATTCTTTACAGACCGCTTTGAGTTCTTCATCGGTGGCCGTGAAGTCGCGAACGGTTTCTCTGAACTTAACGATGCACAAGATCAAGACGAACGTTTCAAAGCGCAAGTTAACGCGAAAGACGCGGGTGATGATGAAGCTATGTACTACGATGCAGACTACATTACTGCACTAGAGCACGGCCTACCGCCAACAGCGGGTCAAGGTATCGGTATCGACCGTCTAGCTATGCTATTTACAAATACGCACACAATCCGTGACGTGATCTTGTTCCCAGCAATGCGTCCACAAGCGTAATTTTTGCTTACAGGCCGTCGCAGCCCATTCAATGAAAAAGCCATCTTCGGATGGCTTTTTCTGTTTTTAGGCTTCAAAACCTAGCCTGTACCGCACTCTTGATTCGAATAATCATTATTTCTGGCGTAGTCTTACTATTGAGACGGAAAATCTAAGATAGTTCTCACTACTATACATATCGGCGCTGAATATGATCTCGTGGCACTTCGTAGAATTAAGAATCATGGAACTCGTATTAGCCAGACTTAAATAAAATAGAATAAGGAAGAAGGATGGGAACTCAATTTAAGATGGATTCCTTACCAGGTTCTCTTATCGTTGTTGGTGGTGCATACGAACCTTGGTTATCTGTATTAGAACAAGTGGGTTGGCAATGCACTCAGTGTGCGGATTTACGAAAAGCCGATGCCTTGATTGCTGACATTGGCCCATGCATTGGTATTGTTGATCTTAGCCACGATGAGTTCAGTCTTAACGGTATTGCTAACCTTGTGAGTAATAACAAACAGGTGAGGTGGCTCGCTTTTATTCGTGAATCACAATTAAGCTCTGATACGATCTGCCAATTTATCGTTAACTTCTGTATCGACTTTTTCACGGCGCCAATCCCTGATGCTCAGCTATTGAGTACCATTGGCCACCAATTAGGAATGCTCAAACTTGAGCAGAAAGTATGGCCAAACTACGGTATTAACAACAATATGGGCTTGCTAGGCGACTCTGTGGCGGTGAAGCGATTGAGAGACCAAGTAAAGCGCATTGGGCCGACTGACGTCAGTATCTTAATTTATGGCGAGAGTGGAGCTGGTAAAGAGACGATTGCGCGTTCTATTCACCAAAACTCGTCGCGCGCGCATAAACCATTTTTAGCGGTTAACTGTCGTGCCTTGTCTGAAATGAGAATAGAAGCCGAGGTGTTTGGTATTTCAACACAGCCAGCGACAACGCCATGCATGCTAGAAGAAGCCGATGGCGGAACCATCTTACTTAATGATGTTATAGCGATGCCACGCAATCAACAATTGAACCTGCTGCGCTTTCTACAAGAAGGTAAGATAGAAACCGCGAACGGACCAAAATCTGTCGATGTACGCATTCTTGCTGCGAACTCTTCTGATATCGAAAAAGCGTTAATTGAAGGGGACTTTAATGAAGAACTCTATCATTACATTAATGTTCTGCGGATCCATGTTCCGAGCCTGAAAGAGCGTATGAGTGATATTGCTGTACTGGCGAATCATTTCTTACGTGAGTACTCGAAAGAATTTAATGCTCAGGCGAAGAGCTTTTCTGAGGATGCGGTGCGCTCCATGAGTCGCTACCACTGGCCTGGTAATGTTCGCGAACTGATGAATCAGATAAAGCGTGTTGTTCTGATGTCAGATGCGGTGATCATTGAAGAGCACCATCTGGATTTACCTAAACAAAATGATGAACGCCGCAGCTTGAAAAGCATTCGTGAGCGTTCAGAGCGTGATGCATTGCTGATTGTATTGGAGTCCTACGGTGGACAAGTTTCGTTGGCAGCTAAGGAGCTTGGGGTATCACGAGCAACGATGTACCGCTTGCTGAACAAACACTGCCTTATTTCTGAGGGTGTAGTGTAGAACTCTCTGCTAAGTGATTAAATCAGTTAGTAAAATTTGAGAGCCACGCGTCATGCGTGGCTCTTTGTTGTTAATCGCTGCGTATATTGAGTGATTAACTTTCGGTCTCTAAGAGAGATGTTCTGTGATTTTATATAATCATAGTAAATATCTTATATATAAACCAATATGCAACTGTTATTTCAGGCGAATGCATTGTTTTTAAAATGTTAATAAATTATCGGTTGAATAACATACTCAGTTGGTTAGACTTTAACCGTGAAAGCAGCGGTTTAACAAAGACTTGTCTGCTTTAACTTCCCCATTTCTTTTTGGATTTTTTAGTTAACTTGGAGGCGCAAATGAAACATTTCGATTTTATACAGCATATTTGCGCGTCGTTTGATCCGTGTACTGACATGGTGACTGATATGTCACAAACATCAGCCATGGCCGATCGAAACACCCAAGATAAACCTAACTAATAGATCCGTACCCTTATTTGGCTGCGGAAAAATAGCAGCTAAGTGAGAAGCCCTCATACGATCTAACACGCTATTTTTCCTCAGTTGATCCAACAACTGGAGAGTTATTATGCGTCACTCAGTATATTTAAAATTAGCAACAATCCTTATCCGTGCCGATCTTCGTCGTGAAGAACGCGAATGGCAACGAAAAGTTCGCCGTAGTTCATATGAGCTACCTTGGAACAATACTCATTTATTAAAAGATATTGGTCTTGAAGCCGATGGTCGACCGATTGGTTTTTCTGAACCAGAAGTTGTCACTATTGAACGTCGAGTACGTCACCTTCGTCGTGTCCTAAGTGCGCGAATACCGACGTAATCTTAGGGGTTGATAGCACCGTTCAACCCCTAAGATAACTTACAGTGATAGTTATGGCGTCGAAAGTGCAAACTTTTGAACTAGAACTGGACAAAAAAGAGAAGCACTTGCTTCTCTTTTTTGCTTTTTTAAGCCGTTATCTAGTAAAGGAAAAGAGTTCTACTACGCTTTATAGAGCAGGGGGAGAACGTTTATGCAAAAGCATCAATTAGACATGTGGTTACATGGAGAGCACAAAGACTCTTATCAAACACCCAAAGTGTACGTTATTGGCTGTTCTGATATCTCAGAATATCTATTAGCGGTGGAGTACAAACATAAGTTGGAACCGGTAAAACAAGACGGCGTGCCACTTCATTTTGGATCTTTAGATCAAGTGAAAGAGGAGTTACTCCGGCTCGGCTTTGAAAAGGCCTATCTTCGCTTACACAACGCGTATGAAGAGTTTGGCAATGAACCAAGTCATAGCTACTGTGATATTGAATTGGCCCTCAAACCTCATTAGAAAGCGTATATAACGTATTTATAAACAGAGCTTGTTATTACGATCTATGCGTAGTGTGTTGTCAGTAATTTATGGGTGAATTGAGTTCGTAGGTAGAAACCACGTGGTTTGGTCTTGATGGGTTTGCCACTTGCACCGTAAGCTTCAGTTAACACTCGGCTGTTAGCGGCTTTTGGTCGAAGATGCAATGCTTCACCGTGCCTTGCTGTTATCTGTCCAACATTACCTAACACGATCAATTCCATCAGTTCTTCCCAGTCCCTTTTTAGAAGCTCATCTTCAGCTTCGTTTGGTGTCCAGAGTAAGGGAGAGCCAACATGCCTTTCTGCCAATGGAATTTCCCTTTCACCTTCTACAGGGATCCACAATACTTTAGATAGTTTGTTTCGGACGTGGCTGGTTTCCCATGTTAATCCCTGCACCCCCATCAGTGGGGCGACACAAACAAAGGTAGTTTCGAGTGGCTTTCCAGAATAGCCAATTGGAATGCTTTTAAGCTCGATACCTAGTTTAGCAAAATCTTGTTCTGGCTTACTGCCTGCTGGGGCGCCTAAGTGCCATTCCAGTAATTGTCCAACCCAGCCTTTATCACGCTTAAGGTCGTTTGGCATCACCATCTCGGCTTCATCCGCGAGCTCTTTAAAAGTCATTCCGGCAATCGCATACGCTCTGTCTAATAACTCTTGTTGTGTTTGTGGTTCTGGTTTCATAATAAAAGGTATGATCAAAAAAACGATTTTATCAGAAGTTATCACCAAATGCCGAGTGGTTAATAAATGATCTCCTTGTTATAAAAGAGATCAAACTCATGGTTATCCACAGGACATAAACGTAATTAATTGAAATATTAATTTAGTGGATAAATAAACAGGGTTTAGTGGGGGATAAAATGCTTGCTAAATGATGTTTAAAATGAATCTTTCACTTACTAGTGTGGATAAACTGCTGGGTGATTGATCTTTAACCATATTGAATTTTTGAAAGATCTTCTGCTGTTTTTTAATTCTAAAATACACAGTATTACGTTTTATATTACTGATATTTAATGTTTTTATTTTTAATTTTGGATTTTGTTATTTATGGTTCTGATGAGTTTATGGATTAAAAAAAACGATTTCTGGTAATTCTTCACATAGTTATTCACAGAAAAGGTGAATAAATGTGGTCTATGTCTCACTCTTGTGTGGGTAACTAAGATTTGAGCAAAACTTATCCATATTCTTAGTTAATATTCATAAATATAGCGCTTGTCACGTCACTAAGTTTGCTCCAATTGGGGATATGTGGAAAAATCAGTGTAATTAAAAATTTAGATAGAGGTTGGCCAGTGATAGATGGCGATGGTTACCGATTAAATGTTGGTATTGTAATCTGTAACAACCATGGTCAGGTCTTCTGGGCTAAACGATATGGACAACATTCATGGCAATTTCCTCAAGGGGGAATAGATGAAGGTGAAACTCCGGAACAGGCAATGTACCGCGAGTTGTATGAAGAGGTTGGCCTTACAAAAAAGGATGTAAAAATCGTCGCGACAAGTCGTCATTGGTTACGCTATAAGCTACCCAAACGACTGGTTCGGTGGGATTCGAAACCTGTCTGTATTGGACAAAAACAGAAGTGGTTCCTTTTACGCTTAGATTGCGATGAATCGTGTATCAATATGCAGCGTGGAAGTACACCTGAGTTTGATGGTTGGCGTTGGGTGAGTTACTGGTACCCAGTTCGACAAGTTGTTTCTTTTAAGCGAGATGTTTATCGTCGAGCGATGAAAGAATTCGCATCTTTGGCAATGCCGTTTAAAGAGCGAAAAACAAAAGGAAAACGCAAATTGCGTAGAGGTTAAGCATGCTCAGTCAACTAAGGGAAATAGTTGAACACGTATCAAGAGTTGAAGATGTGTCGACGGCTCTGGATATTTTAGTTAAAGAGACATGCAGTGCGATGCAGACTGAATGCTGCACCGTTTATTTAGCAAACAATGATATGCAGCGCCTTGAGTTGATGGCAACTCAAGGCCTGATCTTCAAAGGCAATAGTATTCACATTGGTTTTGACGAAGGCCTGGTTGGCCTTGTCAAAAGAAGTGCAGAGCCAATCAACCTCGCACAAGCCTCTGCTCACCCCGATTATAAGTTTTTTCCAGAGCTGGGAGAGAAGGTTTATCACTCTTTTCTTGGCACTCCCATCATCTATCGCAAGCAAGTGCTTGGCGTTTTGGTTATTCAACAGAAGTCCCCCCGTTTATTCAGTGAAATGGAAGAGTCTTTTCTTGTCACGCTCTCAGCACAACTTGCAGTTATTGTTGCGCATGCTCAAACCCAAGGTCATTGGTTATTAGAGCAGCAAAAGCTGCCTGCGACTAAAGGTGTCGCTGCGTCATCGGGTGTGGCGATTGGTGATTTGTGGTGGGATAACACGCAGCCTGAATTAACCGATGTTTACCCTGCGTCGACGCTTAATGTCGAAAGGGAGCATGAGTTGTTGGCGGTTGCGGTTGAAAATGCCCTCAATGATTTTAAGCGTATGCGCAAGCGCTTGGATAGTGATATTAATAAAGATGCGCTGGCGATCTTTGACCTGTTTACGCACTTACTGAATGATCCTATGTTACGTAAGGATCTGAAAAACCAAATTCAGAAAGGCGATAAGGCCGATTGGGCATTAAGACAAGTTGTTGAGAGTTACTCTAACCGTTTTGCTCGTATGTCTGATGTTTACCTTCGAGAAAGGGCACAAGATATTCGTGAGCTTGGTCAAAGGTTACTCTATTTTCTCCATAATTCAGAACAAGAGTTACGTACGTTCGATAAGCCGATTATTTTGGTTGTGCGTGAGTTGACGGCATCAGTATTAGCTTCAATACCGAAAGAGAAGCTGTTGGCTGTTATTTCTTTAGAAGGGGCGGCAAACTCGCATGCGGCGATTTTATCTCGTGCGCTTGGCATTCCTTCGGTAATGGGCATTAATCTCAACCTAGCTCAAGTGAATGGCAAACAAGCCATTGTTGATGGGTACAGCGGTGAGATATTTATTGAGCCGACTCAGAGTCTACTGATTGAATACCAAGGGTTTATTTTAGAGGAGAGTGAGCTCTCTTCTATGGTTAGCCGAGAGCTCTATTTACCTGCGAAGACACAAGATAACAAGCAAATTGAAATCCTACTTAATGCGGGATTAAGTGCTGATACCAACATAGCTATCAACCAAGGTGTTGATGGGGTTGGTCTGTATCGAACCGAAATCTCTTTCTTGCTTCAGCAAAGGTTCCCGTCAGAAGACGAACAGTTCAAGCAGTATCGCTCTGTACTCGCGAGTTACCCTGAAAAGCAAGTTGTGATGCGAACTTTGGATATTGGTGGCGATAAGGCATTACCTTACTTCCCAATAGAAGAAGATAACCCATTTCTTGGCTGGCGTGGTATTCGCTTTACGCTCGATCACCCCGATATATTTATTATCCAGTTGCGTGCGATGTTACGTGCGAGTTGTGATAGCCAGAATTTGAGTATCTTGTTGCCAATGATCTCTAGCACTCAAGAACTGGATGATACTGTTCAACTCATCGAGCAAGCCTACGATGAAGTACATGAGCTCGACAGTCGAGTTCGGATGCCACGTATCGGTATCATGATTGAAGTGCCATCAATGCTTTACCTTCTTCCGCTTATTGCGGATAAAGTTGATTTCGTTTCGGTGGGCACCAATGACTTAACCCAATATTTATTGGCGGTTGATCGGAACAATTCCCGCGTCTCTGATGTCTATGAATCCATGCACCCTGCAGTGATCATGGCATTGAAACACATTCATGATACTTGTAAGCAATATCAATTGCCTGTGTGTATATGTGGAGAGTTGGCGGGTGATCCAATGGGCGCTTTGCTCTTGATTGGATTAGGATATGAGACGTTAAGTATGAATACCTCAAATGTCGCAAGGACTAAATATTTGATTCGTCAATCTAAGCTTAGTGAACTGCAAGATCTGGCAAATAAGGCACTTTCAAAACCGTATGGTTGTGACATCTATAGTATGATGCTCAACTATTTCGAAGAGCGTGAATTTACAGGCTTCATTCGAGCAGGTAAAAAATAGGATTTAACGTGTCATATGAACTAATAGGCTTGTTAGCAGGCCTTGGGGCTGTTGTTGGTGTTTTAGCGGGGTTGCTAGGCATTGGCGGTGGCTTGCTGGTGGTTCCTGCCTTACTGTTTTTGCTTCCTAAAGCGGGTATCCCTCAAGAGTTTGCAATGCAAATGGCATTGGCGACCTCATTATCGACCATTATTGTTACGTCAGGATCGTCTGCGATTAACCACTTAAAATTGGGTAATGTAGAGATGTTTGTCGTTAAATGGTTGATGCCAGGTGTGGTAGTGGGTGGTTTTCTAGGTTCTTTTGTAGCCGACGTAATTCCAGCTCAATACCTACCGAAAGTCTTTGGTGTGATTGTATTGGTATTAGCATTACAAATGCTGTTATCGATTCGTTCTACGAGTCAGAAAGCGATGCCAGGCTCTGCAAAAACTATATTATGCGGTGGTGGTATTGGTTTAGTCTCAAGCTTGGCTGGTATTGGTGGTGGATCTTTATCAGTGCCTTTTCTTAACCATCACGGTGTAGAAATGCGCAAGGCGGTGGGGTCATCTTCGGTGTGCGGCTTTGTTATCGCTATTTCAGGAATGCTCGGGTTTATTTGGCATGGATCGTCTGTAGATGATCTTCCAGCGTTTAGTCTGGGCTATGTTTACCTGCCTGCTTTGGTCGCAATATCTTGTACTTCAGTGCTAACTACGCGAGTTGGTGCGAAACTGGCCACTCAATTGCCAACCCCTGTGCTAAAGAAATTCTTTGCGGTATTTTTAATGTTTATAGCAGCCACAATGCTGCTGTAGTGTCTTTTCTGTTAGCTGCTGAGCTGACCGTTATTCAATTTAGATAGAGAGCCAAATATGTCTCAGGGTTTTATCGAATTCCCAAATATCGATCCTGTTCTTATTGAACTAGGACCAATTTCTGTTCGCTGGTATGGCTTAATGTACCTGGTCGGTTTTATGTTTGCTCTTTGGCTAGCAAATCGCCGAGCTGATCAACCTAATAGTGGGTGGACTCGAGAGCAAGTATCAGATTTGCTGTTTGCTGGCTTTCTAGGTGTTGTGCTTGGTGGTCGTATTGGCTACGTACTTTTCTATAACTTTGACCTTTTCCTTGCAGACCCTCTTTACCTCTTTAAAGTATGGACCGGTGGTATGTCTTTCCACGGTGGCTTGCTTGGTGTTATTACTGCGATGTTTTGGTATGCCAAAAAGAACGGTCGAACCTTCTTTGGTGTAGCTGACATGATTGCACCATTGGTTCCGTTTGGTTTAGGTATGGGTCGTTTAGGCAACTTCATGAACAGCGAGCTTTGGGGCCGTGTGACTGATGTGCCATGGGCGATTGTGTTCCCTAACGGTGGTCCACTTCCTCGTCACCCATCTCAACTTTACGAGATGGCGCTTGAAGGTATTTTGCTGTTCTTCATCTTGAACTGGTTTATCAAAAAACCGCGCCCTCTTGGGTCGGTATCAGGGTTATTCCTAGCTGGATATGGTACATTCCGCTTCTTAGTAGAATACGTACGTGAACCTGATGCTCACCTAGGTTTGTTCGGTGGATTTATCTCTATGGGACAAATTTTGTCACTGCCAATGGTTGTCATCGGTGTGCTGATGATGGTGTGGGCATACAAGCGTGGTTACTACAAAGATGAATTACCACAACAAACGAAGTAAGGAATTGGTGTGAAACAGTATTTAGATCTCTGTCAGCGTATCGTTGATGACGGTACTTGGATTGAAAATGAACGCACGGGCAAGCGCTGCCTAACTGTGATCAATGCTGACCTTGAATATGATGTTGGTAATAACCAATTCCCACTGGTAACAACGCGTAAAAGTTTCTGGAAAGCGGCAGTTGCTGAACTGCTTGGCTATATACGTGGTTACGATAATGCTGAAGACTTCCGCAAGCTAGGGACTAAAACCTGGGATGCAAACTCGAACCTGAACGAAGCATGGCTGAATAACCCTTACCGCAAGGGGGAAGATGACATGGGCCGTGTTTATGGCGTTCAAGGACGTGCATGGGCAAAACCTGACGGCGGTCATATCGACCAACTGAAGAAGATTGTTGATGATCTAACAAACGGTATTGATGACCGTGGCGAGATCTTAAACTTCTATAACCCAGGTGAGTTCCACATGGGTTGTTTGCGTCCGTGTATGTACAGCCATCACTTCTCTCTACTTGGTGATACTCTGTACCTAAACAGCACTCAGCGCTCTTGTGATGTACCGCTAGGCCTGAACTTCAACATGGTTCAAGTGTATGTCTTCCTAGCTATCATGGCGCAAATCACGGGTAAGAAAGCTGGCGTGGCTTACCATAAGCTTGTGAATGCTCATATTTACGAAGATCAACTCGCACCAATGCGTGATATCCAGTTAAAGCGTGAGCCGTTAGCTGGCCCAACATTCCATATCAACCCTGAGATTAAGTCTTTAGAAGATTTGGAAACGTGGGTAACGATGGATGACTTCTGGGTTGAAGGTTACGAATGCCACGAAGCGATTAAGTACCCATTCTCGGTTTAATATCATCCGCTTTGTTTGATTGAAAGGCTGTCTCTGTGCAGCCTTTTTTGTATCTATGGTTCGGTAACGATATACGATATACGGATAGTTTATTCATGTAGGTGTGGTGCTTTTCCTATCTAAAGAGATGTCTTTCGTTACTCCGGCTTCTAAAAAGAAAAAACCCGCAACCTAGTAGGTGGCGGGGTTTACTGTAAGCGATGGAATGGTGTTTAAGCAGTAAGAGCTAACACGGTACCAGGCAGTACAAGAAATACTGCAACAAGGTAACCCGCGACTACAGCTTTGTTCTTCACAGCCATGTCTGAAATTATGTCTGCTGCTTTAACGGGTATTTCACGTAGGAACGGAATGCCGAAGATGAATACCGTTGCCATGATGTTGAATACCAAGTGTACTAGAGCAATCTGTAGTGCAAATACAGCGAACTCACCAGATACTGCTGTTGCTGCAAGTAGAGCGGTAATACAGGTACCGATATTTGCGCCCAGAGTGAATGGGTAAACGTCACGCACTTTAAGAACACCTGAGCCTACGAGCGGAACCATCAAGCTTGTCGTCGTTGAAGAAGACTGAACAAGGATAGTAACGATAGAGCCAGAAGCGATACCGTGAAGTGGACCACGACCGATTGCGTTCTTTAGAATCTCACGAGCTCGGCCAACCATTAGGCTCTTCATTAGCTTACCCATTACTGTGATCGCTACGAAGATAGTCGCGATACCAAGAACGATAAGCATGATGCCGCCAACGGTGTCGCCAAATGTTGATAGTGGCTCTTTAATCGCGCTTACTACAGGTTTAGTGATTGGCTTGATGAAGTTAAGACCCTTCATGCTCATATCACCTGTTGCTAGCATTGGAGATACTAACCAGTGAGAAATTTTCTCTAGAATACCAAATGCCATCTCTAGTGGTAGGAAGATAGCAACGGCTAATAGGTTAAAGAAGTCGTGAATGGTCGCGCTTGCGAATGCTCTTTTGAACTCATCTTTACAACGAACATGACCAAGGCTCACTAGCGTATTGGTTACCGTAGTACCAATGTTTGCACCCATGATCATCGGGATGGCTAGCTCAACAGGCAAACCACCTGCTACAAGGCCAACAATAATTGAAGTAACGGTACTTGATGACTGAATAAGTGCTGTTGCCACTAAACCAATCATTAAGCCTCCAACTGGGTGTGAAGCAAATTCAAAAAGAACCTTTGCTTGCTCGCCTGTTGCCCATTTGAAGCCTGTACCAACCATTGAAACTGAAAGTAATAGTAGGTAAAGCATGAATGCCAAGTTAGCCCAGCGTAGCCAACGAGTGGTACTCGAAATAGGCGCTGCTGCAGTAGTAGCTTGGTTCATAATGTTTTCTCCATTGGACCGTTTAAGTCTGAGTGTGGTCTGTTTGTTTAATCTGAGCGAGATGTTAGAGATTAAATATGTCAGTAATATTACATTTTGATTTCGGTGAGGCTTTTTTGCGTCAATTTACTATTTAAATATTTTTCCTATAAAAAACGCTTATTTAAGTCTTTGTTTATTAGTTTGTTTTTGAGTTTGTGATGATGGGGGATATGGCTTTTGATTGGTAAGGAAAATGGAAAATAATCATTTTCATATTACATTGTTCAATCTTATTCTTCGGAAAAACAAATATTTACTGGTGTTTCTTTAGGTTTTTCCGAGTTTATTGAGTGGGGAGGGGATATTTGATATAACAAGGTATCTACTCTCTATTACGGCACATTTATGTCGCACCTCAACTATAACCATGTCTACTATTTCTGGATGGTCTGCAAGCAAGGCTCTGTTACTAAAGCGGCGGAAGCTCTATTTTTAACGCCACAAACAGTAACTGGTCAAATTAAAGCGTTAGAAGAACGTATGGATGGCAAGCTGACTAAGCGTAATGGGCGCAGCGTTGAGCCTACTGAGCTTGGTCAACTGGTCTTTAAATATGCCGATCGTATGTTTGGTCTGAGTTATGAAATGCTCGATATTGTGAATTACAGCCAGCACTCAAATATTTTGTTTGATGTAGGTGTCGCGGATGCGCTATCTAAAAGATTAGTCAGCAAGATATTGATGTCGACAATTCCGTCAGACAACAGTATTCACTTACGTTGCTTTGAATCTACCCACGAAATGCTGCTTGAACAGCTCTCTCAGCATAAGCTGGATATGATCTTGTCTGATTGTCCGGTTGACTCTAGCCAAAGCCCTGGCTTGTTCAGCAAGAAGTTGGGCGAAAGCAGTCTGAGTTTTTTCTGTTCAGGTAATGTTAAAGAGGTAAGTTTCCCCGCTGTATTAGAGCAAAGAAAATTGTTGATCCCAGGTAGCCGTACCTCAATGGGTCGTAAAGTGCTGCAATGGTTCGATAGGCAAGGACTTAAACCTGACATCTTGGGGGAGTTTGATGATGCAGCATTGATGAAAGCTTTTGCTCGTTATCACCATGATGCTATTTTCTTAGCTCCCACACTCTATATGTCTGAGGTTGAGCAAGACACATCGCTGCAGTTGCTGGGTGACATTGAAGAGTTAAAAGAGGAGTACTATGTCATATTCGCTGAGAGGATGATCCAACATCCAGCAGTAAAAAACGTATGTGACGCAGATTTTAGCAAATTGTTCGAGTGAGGTAGTTTGTTAATGAATTGATATCGATTATTATGATCACTCAATGTACCGGAAATACTGATAGCCCGTAGTTGGCGTAGAGGTGGTAGGGAGCCAAACTATGAACTTAAAAGAGATGGAGAAGAACTCAGCAAAAGCTGTGATTCTACTCAAAGCCATGGCCAACGAACGTCGTTTACAGATCTTGTGCCTATTGCATGGTACTGAGCTGTCGGTTGGAGAGTTGTGTGGTAAGTTGGAACTGAGCCAATCGGCTTTATCTCAACATCTTGCTTGGTTGAGAAGAGATGGTTTAGTCGAAACTCGCAAAGAAGCTCAAACCGTGTATTACACATTGAGCAGTGAAGAAATTAAAGCAATGATTAACCTACTGCATGGCCTATATTGCAAGTAGCTTATTGTTGGTGAGGAAGGTGATTTCTTATCAGGAATAAGGTCGACACAAGGAAGTGTCAGTATTTCACGTCGAACGTTTATGCCTATCTGTGATCTTTTATAAATCCACTCTCTTTTATTGATCTGTTAGCCGTTTATCTATTTGCTTATTTGTCTATCGGGAAACGAAATAATTTTTAGTAAACAAACTATTTTTCAATAAGCCCATAGCTGTCAATAAAAAAAATAACGTTCAGCAAGAAACTAAATCAAAGCGTTACTCAAAATTTAGATATAAAAAAACCGGCCTAGGCCGGTTTTTTTCGTTTTGCGTTGTAATCAAATTTCTATTAAAGAGCTTTGATTGCAGCCGCGAAACGAGACTTATGACGTGCAGCTTTATTCTTATGAATAAGGCCTTTAGTCGCCATACGGTCAAGAAGTGGTGTAACTTCTACAAGAGCAGCAGTTGCAGCTTCTTTATCACCAGCTGTGATAGCTGCGATAGTCTTTTTCATGTAAGTGCGCATCATAGAACGACGGCTAGCATTGTGCTGGCGACGTTTCTCAGCTTGGATAGCGCGCTTCTTAGCAGATTTACTGTTTGCCAAGGGTCTAACTCCCAAAAACTTAGTTCGGTGACAATTTAAGGGCGAGGACTATCCCTCATTAGCGCTTAATTGTCAAATGATTTGTGCAAAAACCAGTCGTAGCCAAACAAACTTTGGTATAGAAAGGTCATCGCGGTTAAGATGGCGGGGATTCTAACAGCATTTTTATACCAATGCTAATAATTATGCTTCTTAGGACTGGATAGTATTTATCCCCCCGCTTAAAAGTAATCAACTAGTGTCAGAGGTTTCTGTGAGTAAACGACTATTAAAGTCAGGCCTGATTGTCAGTGCAATGACTTTTGTTTCCCGTGTGTTGGGGCTAGTACGTGATGTAGTAGTAGCAAATTTGATGGGGGCAGGAGCAAGTGCCGATGTATTTTTCTTCGCTAATAAAATTCCTAATTTCTTACGTCGACTTTTTGCAGAAGGTGCATTTTCTCAAGCGTTTGTTCCTGTATTAACGGAATATCACGCTGCTGGTGATAAAGATAAAACTCGAGATTTAATCGCTAAAGTTTCGGGTACGCTCGGAGTATTAGTCTCGATCGTAACGATTGCCGGGGTTTTGGGGTCTGGAGTGATCACCGCGATGTTTGGCGCAGGTTGGTTTATCGACTGGCTTAACGACGGCCCTGCGGCACCAAAATTTGAGTTGGCGAGCTTTATACTAAAAATTACCTTTCCTTATTTATGGTTTATCACCTTTGTGGCTTTGTCTGGTGCGATCCTCAATACCTTAGGTAAGTTTGCTGTCTCTTCTTTTACGCCTGTGTTCTTGAACGTAATGATCATTGGTGCTGCATGGTTTATTTCCCCTAACCTAGAGCAACCTGAAATTGGCTTGGCAATTGGTGTGTTTCTTGGAGGTCTCGTTCAGTTCCTTTTCCAAATGCCATTCTTAATCAAAGCGGGTGTGTTAGTTAAGCCTAAATGGGGATGGAGAGATCCGGGAGTGGTTAAGATCCGAACATTAATGATCCCTGCGTTGTTTGGCGTGTCTGTTAGCCAAATTAACTTACTGTTTGATACCTTCATTGCAAGTTTCCTTGCGACGGGCTCTATCAGTTGGTTGTACTACTCAGACCGACTACTTGAATTTCCACTAGGTTTATTCGGTATCGCGATTGCGACTGTGATTCTGCCCGCTTTATCCCGTAAACATGTAGACGCTCAAGGTGAAGGATTCGCACATACGATGGACTGGGGCGTACGCATGGTTTTGCTTCTCGGCATTCCGGCGATGTTAGGCCTGATTGTTTTGGCTAAACCTATGCTGATGGTGCTCTTCATGCGTGGTGAGTTTTCTCCACACGATGTGCAGCAGGCGTCGATGTCATTGGTCGCTTACGCGTCAGGTTTGCTTAACTTCATGTTGATTAAAGTGTTAGCCCCTGGCTATTACTCTCGCCAAGATACCAAAACGCCGGTTAAGTACGGCATTATCGCTATGGTGACCAACATGGTGTTTAACGCGATCTTTGCTTATTTTTATGGTTATGTTGGTTTAGCGATTGCGACAGCCTTATCTGCTTTTGTGAATATGGCCTTGTTATATCGTGGATTACATCTTGCGGGTGTATATCAATTAACGAAGACAACCTTATTGTTCAGTGCCAAATTGATTATCTCTGGTGTGGTGATGGTAGCGGCTATTTTGTGGCAGCTGGATAGTATGCAAAAGTGGCTTGAATGGGGATTCAGTCAGAGAGCGATGGCATTAACAGGCTTGATTGGACTTGGTGGCTTTGTTTATATTGTTTCTGTATTGATTTTAGGTGTCCGAGTAAAACATTTAAAAGCAGCGACAGATTAATACTGATTAGTATATAATCCGTCGGTTTCACACAATAAATGATGCAAATAGCAGGTTTTAGTTGATCATAATGGAACTGATCCGAGGTATACACAATATAAAAGCGCAGCATCGTGGCTGTGTATTAACCATAGGTAACTTCGATGGTGTTCATTTAGGACATCAAGAGGTTCTAAGTCAGGTTTCTAAACAAGCGGCAGTATTAGGGCTCCCTTCTGTTGTCATGACGTTTGAACCACAGCCTATGGAGCTGTTTGCCCGAGATAGAGCGCCAGCACGTTTAACTCGCTTGCGAGATAAATACGTGCAACTGAGTAAGCTAGATATCAGTCGTTTACTGTGTGTTAATTTTAACCAGTATTTTGCAAGTTTATCTGCGGGAGCATTCATTAAAGATCTTCTGGTTGATAAGCTTGGTGTTAAGTTTTTGGTGGTTGGTGACGATTTTTGTTTTGGCAAAGGCCGTACGGGTAATTTCGCTATGCTTAAAGAAGCTGGCGAAAAATATGGTTTTGAGGTGGTAAGCACACAGAGCTATTGCTTAAACCAATTACGAGTAAGCAGCACCGAGATACGAAATACATTAGCGGCTGATGACTTGGCTGCAAGTGCAACCATGTTAGGGCGTGATTACAGTATTAGTGGTCGTGTTTCTCATGGTCGAAAATTAGGGAGAACCATAGGTTTCCCTACCGCTAACATTCCATTAAAGCGTTGCGTTTCTCCTGTTTCAGGAGTGTATGTTGTTGAAGCTTTGGATATCGACGGTGTTCCTGTCGGTGGCGTGGCTAACATTGGACAACGACCAACGGTTAATGGCGTAAGGCAGCAATTAGAAGTGCACTTTTTTGACTTTAAAGCCAATTTATATGGTAAACAGTTAGAAGTACGACTTTTACACAAACTGCGCGACGAGATAAAATTTGAATCGTTCGACGCATTAAAGAATCAAATAGAATTGGATGCTGAAGCCGCAAGGGTGTGGCTGCTTCAGCTAAAGAATTAATCGGATGATTCCACCGGTTAACATAATGTCTAACTTCGCCCAATATAACGGAATTAAGAATCGATGAGTGATTATAAAACTACCCTGAACTTACCAGAAACAGGGTTCCCAATGCGTGGCAATCTGGCAAATCGTGAGCCAGAAATGCTTAAGCGTTGGTATAAAGAAGATCTTTACGGCGAAATCCGTAAGGCAAAGAAAGGTAAAAAATCTTTCGTATTGCATGATGGCCCTCCATACGCGAACGGCGACATTCACATTGGTCACGCGCTGAATAAGATTCTTAAAGACATTATTATTAAATCTAAGACCCTTTCTGGTTTTGATGCACCGTACATCCCAGGTTGGGACTGTCACGGTCTTCCAATCGAGCTAATGGTTGAGAAGAAGAAAGGTAAGCCTGGTCAGAAGATTTCGGCTGCTGAATTCCGCGAAGAGTGTCGTAAGTACGCTGCGGGCCAAGTTGAAGGTCAGAAAGAGAGCTTCAAACGTCTTGGTATCATGGGCGAGTGGGACAAACCTTACCGCACTATGGATTTCGGCACAGAAGCGAACATCATTCGTTCTCTAGGAAAAATCGCAGACAAAGGTCACCTTCTTAAAGGTTTCAAACCTGTTCACTGGTGTACTGACTGTGGTTCTGCTCTGGCTGAAGCTGAAGTTGAATACAAAGATAAAGTTTCTCCATCTATCGATGTGAAATTTACAGCAGCTGACGAAGCGGCGCTTTTAGAGAAATTTACTCTAGCGGAAGGTCATGCGGGTCAAGGCGAAATTTCTATCGTTATCTGGACAACAACACCATGGACTCTGCCGGCTAACCGCGCAGTATGTCTACGTGATGATCTTGAATACGTGCTTATCCAAGTTGAAGCGAATGGTGAACAGCCAGCTCAACGTATCGTTGTTGCTTCTGAACTAGCAAAAGACGTAATGGATCGTGCTGGTATCGAGCACTTCCATAACCTTGGTTTTGCGACTGGCGCTGATCTTGAGCTTTCTCTGTTCAACCACCCGTTCTATGACTTTACGGTTCCTGCTGTTCTTGGCGACCACGTGACAACGGATTCAGGTACTGGTGTGGTTCACACTGCGCCTGGTCACGGTCAAGAGGATTTCGTGGTTGGTAAGAAATACGACCTAGAAATCGCTAACCCAGTCGGTTCAAACGGCGTTTACCTGCCAGATACTGAGCTATTCGCTGGTCAGCACGTATTCAAAGCGAACGACTCTGTTTTAGACGTTCTAAAAGAGAAAGGTGCACTTCTGCATCACCACGCTTACGAGCACAGCTACCCACACTGTTGGAGACACAAAACTCCAATCATCTTCCGTGCAACACCACAATGGTTCATCTCTATGGATCAAGCTGGCCTACGTGCTAAAGCACTAGAGTCAATCAAGAGTGTTGAGTGGTTGCCTGAATGGGGTCAAAGCCGTATCGAAGGCATGGTTGAAGGTCGCCCTGAGTGGTGTATCTCTCGTCAACGTACTTGGGGTGTGCCAATTGCTCTGTTCGTTCATAAAGAAACAGCGGAACTTCACCCAGAAAGCCCTGCGCTGATTGAAAAAGTCGCGAAGCTCGTTGAAGAGAAAGGCATTCAAGCTTGGTGGGATGTAGACGCTGCTGAACTTATGGGTGCAGAAGACGCTGATAAGTACGAAAAAGTAATGGATACGCTAGACGTATGGTTCGACTCAGGTGTGACGCACTTCTCTGTGGTTGACTCTCGTGAAGAGTACAACTTCCCGAATGAAGAAAGAACGCACAGTGCCGATCTTTACCTTGAAGGTTCTGACCAACACCGTGGCTGGTTCCAGTCTTCTTTGATTTCATCTATCGCGATGAAAGACGAAGCACCATACAAGCAAGTGCTAACGCACGGTTTCGTGGTTGATGGTAAAGGCCGTAAGATGTCTAAATCTATCGGCAACGTTGTTGCTCCTAAAGATGTAACCAACAAGCTAGGTGCTGATATCCTGCGTCTATGGGTTGCTTCCACAGACTATACCGGTGAAGTGGCGGTTTCTGATGAAATCCTGAAGCGTTCAGCTGATGCTTACCGTCGTATTCGTAACACGGCTCGTTTCTTCTTAGCGAACTTGAACGGTTTCAACCCTGAAACGGACCTAGTACCTGCTGAAGAGATGGTTGCACTTGATCGCTGGGCTGTTGGCCGTGCTCAAGCTGCACAAGAAGAGATTGTTAAAGCATACGGCGAGTACAACACTCATGGTGTGACTCAACGTTTAATGCAGTTCTGTTCTATCGAAATGGGTTCTTTCTACCTAGATGTAATTAAAGATCGTCAGTACACAGCGAAGCAGGGCAGCCATGCTCAACGTAGCTGCCAAACGGCGCTTTACTACATCGTAGAAGCTCTAGTTCGTTGGATGGCACCTATCATGTCGTTCACTGCAGATGAAATCTGGAACGAAATGCCTGCTTCTCTTCCAACAGGTGAAAAACGTGACAAGTTCGTATTCACAGGCGAGTGGTTCGAAGGTCTATTTGGTCTTGCTGAAGGCGAAGAGCTAAGCAACGAATTCTGGACTGAAATCCAGTCTGTTCGTGGTGCAGTGAACAAGCTACTTGAAGATGCTCGTAAAGAGAAAACGATCGGTGGCGCACTGCAAGCTGAAGTTACTCTATACGCTGACGACGCACTCGCGGCTAAGATCAACAAGCTAGAAGATGAGCTACGTTTCGTACTTATCACTTCTGCAGCTGTTGTTAAGCCACTGAGCGAGAAGTCTGATGCAGCTCAAGCGACAGACGTTGAAGGTCTATTCGTTGAAGTAGCGGCGACTGAAGCTGAGAAGTGTGACCGTTGTTGGCACCACACTCCAGATGTAGGCACTATCGAAGGTCACGAGAAAGTTTGTGGTCGTTGTGTGTCGAACATTGACGGTGAAGGCGAAGTGCGTAAGTTCGCATAACAGCTCAGAGAAAGACTGAACTTTTTGTAAAAATCATAGCCCCAGTATCAACTGGGGTTATTTTTAGTTATAGGAAATGTGTTTAACCAAGTCGAGTGCTTGTTACCTTTAAACGGGGTGACGAAATGGGTGCTGGTTTAGTAAATACTAGGAATAGAAATGAGTGAAGTTTCGTTAAAACAATCTGGTGTGCGTTGGTTATGGTTGGCTCTGCTGGTTTTCGCTGCAGATATCGGCATCAAACTTTTCGTCATGGACAACATGGGTTATGGCTGGGCAAATCGTATTGAGGTGCTGCCGTTCTTTAACTTTTTGTATGTTCATAACTACGGTGCAGCATTTAGCTTCTTGAGCGACCAAAGTGGTTGGCAACGTTGGTTATTTACTGGTATCGCATTTGCAGTAACAGGCATGCTGACGTACTGGATGAGCAAACTACCAGCGACAGAAAAGTGGAACAACATTGCTTACGCCATCATCATTGGTGGTGCAGTTGGTAACGTATTTGACCGAGTAGTACACGGCTTTGTTGTCGATTACTTAGACTTTTACTGGGGCACTTACCATTGGCCTGCCTTCAACTTAGCGGATATGGGAATCTGTATCGGTGCAGCGATGATCATCCTCGATGGCTTCCGCAAGAAAGATGAGAGCAAATAGGCGAATGAGCCTTAGGTAAAAGAGCCTTGAAATAGATTGTCCTAAAGTCAGTCTATGACTCACAGAATAGAATAGCCCTAAGCGCTGTCGGTTGATTCCGGTGGCGCTTTTTTTTATGCTTCAGTCAACAAGGAAGCAAAGCACCATGCGTCCTCCAAATAATAAAGAAGTCTAAGGAAAGTAACGTGGCAGCAATTAAAAACGATTCAGCAGTATCCCTACATTTTACGATTAAAATGAAGGATGGTTCAGTTGCCGATAGTACGGAAAACATGGGTAAACCAGCAAAGTTTGTCATGGGTGATGGTAGCCTAAGTGAGAACTTTGAAGCGTGCTTACTTGGACTTGAAGCTGGAACTGAAAAGTCTATCGAACTGAAAGCACAAGATGCGTTTGGTATGCCGAACCCAGACCATATCCACCATATGGATAAAACAAAATTTGCTGGTGATACTGATGTTGAAGTCGGCACTATCATGGCATTCTCTGGTCCTGACGGTATGGAAATCCCAGGGATTATCACTGATATCGCGGGAGATTCAGTAACGGTTGATTTTAATCACCCGTTAGCTGGTCAAGACGTTACGTTTGACGTCAACATCTTAGCGGTTGAATAATTATCTTCACGGTGGAGCAGCATCGCCTTACAGCTGTTATGTAACCCAGAGCTTCACTGTCTAGGCGCTTCACTGTAGAATGCGAACCTCGCTGACGGCGAACTCTAGAGAAACAACCTTAGTACCGCGGTAAATGATGAGCAATGAAATGAAAATAATGTTAGCTAACCCTCGTGGCTTCTGTGCCGGTGTTGATCGTGCGATCAGCATCGTAGAGCGCGCACTTGAAATGTATCAGCCACCGATCTATGTTCGCCATGAAGTGGTGCATAACCGCTTTGTTGTTGAAGGGCTTAAGCAACGTGGTGCTATTTTTGTCGAAGAGCTGAGTGAAGTGCCAGACGATAACATTGTGATCTTTTCTGCTCACGGTGTATCTCAAGCTGTTCGTAAAGAAGCGAAAGAGCGCGATCTCACCGTATTTGATGCGACGTGTCCATTGGTCACTAAAGTACATATGGAAGTTGCTCGTGCGAGTCGCAAACATATGGAAGTGGTACTGATTGGTCACGCAGGTCACCCTGAAGTGGAAGGGACTATGGGTCAGTACGCTAGCAAAACCGGTGGAATGTATTTGGTTGAAAGACCAGAGGACGTACAAAACCTAGTAGTGAACGACCCAACTAACTTACATTACGTTAGCCAAACAACCTTGTCAGTTGATGAGACGGCGGATGTAATTGAAGAGCTACGTCGCGTGTTCCCACAGATCCAAGGCCCTCGTAAAGACGACATCTGTTACGCGACTCAAAACCGTCAAGACGCAGTACGTGATATGGCAAATGATGTAGACGTAGTGATTGTGGTTGGTTCTAAGAACTCATCGAACTCAACACGTTTGAAAGAGCTGGCTGAGAAACTAGGCACACCCGGTTACCTTACGGATTGCCCTGAAGACATTCAAACAGAATGGGTTGAAGGCAAGAAGAAAATTGGTGTAACGGCGGGGGCTTCGGCTCCAGAAGAGCTAGTAAACCAAATCTTGGACCGCATTCGTGAGTTGGGTGCGACTGACGTTGAAGAGATTCAAGGTCGTGAAGAGAACATGTTCTTCGAAGTGCCAAAAGAGCTGCAGATCAAGCAAGTCGACTAATCTCTATTGATTCGTGACACTAGCGACTAGTAAACAGCCAACGTTGATGCGTTGGCTTTTTTGATCATGCTATGTCTTGACCTGAAGTATGTTTACTGAAGGCCGAGTTGCTCTTTTAACGTCTTGAGGTAGCGACGGCTGACTGGCACTTCAAAGCCCGTCAGTGTGACTATCTCGGCTAATCCATTTTCTAATAGCTTGATCTCTTGGATCGATTTTATGTTGATCAAATATTGGCGATGACAGCGGATCAAATCGGTCTTTTCTTCTAAGGTCTTCAAGGTTAATTGTGAAGTTGCTGTTTGCGATGAACTACGAACATGTACCCCACTGATGTCTGAATAGGCGCACTCGACCGTTTGGCTTGCCATGATCACTATACGGTTATGGCCAATACACGGAATCTGCTCTAAATGAGAGGGGGCGATGACTGATATGTCTTGTTCTGGCGCTTTGTGGTTCTGTTTGATGATCTTATTCAGGCGACAAACGCTCTTGTTTAATCGACAAGGTTCAACCGGCTTGAGTAGGTAATCAAAGGCGTTATCTTCGAATGCTTGAATAGCATATTGATCATAGGCTGTTACGAATACTACGTAAGGCATAGTGTCTGGATCAAGCATGCTCAGCAGTTCAATCCCGGTAACTTGTGGCATTTGAATATCTAAATACACTACATCAGGCTTGAGCTGGTTGATCTGCTTCAGGCCTTCGATCGCGTTGCTTGCTTGACCGATGACTTCCACTTCTCCAGTTTCAGTCAGTAGTTCAATCAGTTCTTCACGAGCAAAAAGCTCATCATCGACAACTAATGCTTTTAACATCCTACAATCTTCATCTTGATTCTATCCCTGTTTGATTCACGTTTGGCTTCTAAATAATACGGTTACCAAGAGGCTATCATCTACGAAAGCACCGTTATTTTAGTATAGGTATGATAAAGCTCATTCGAGTAAATTGCTGTGGTTGAGATTCTATTTTTAGTGCTGAGTCTTGTCCAAAGAAATTCGCGAGTCGTTTATCAACAATTTCCATTCCTAAACCCACATGGTCTTGAGGCGGCTTCTGATAGTTGCCTGCATTGTCTTCCACGGTCAGCTTGAATCCACCCTTGAAAGCCTCACTATAAATCTTCACTTTGCCGCCTTCTAGCATGTTTGAAATACCATGCTTTATGGCATTTTCAACCAGTGGCTGCAGGGTAAAGCTCGGCAGTTGAGAGTTATACAGTAGAGGGTCGATATCCAATTCCACTTCTAAGCGGTCGGTAAAGCGTGCCTTCTCTATGGTCAGGTAAGCATTGACGTGTGCCAGTTCGTCTTTGAGTTTCACAGTGTTGATGTTCTGCTTAAGGTTGCTTCTAAAGAAGTGAGATAGGTGCTGAATAAGCTCTCGTGCTTTATCTGGGTCACGACGTGTAACGGCACTGATGGTATTCAGCGCATTAAACAAGAAGTGCGGGTTAACCTGAGCGTGCAACAGTTTGATTTCAGCTTGGGTGAGCAGGGTCTGCTGCTGCTGATAGTTGCTGAATAGGATCTGGCTTGAAAGCAGTTGAGCGATACCTTCTGCCATCGACATGTTAATGGTCGAGAATAGCTTCAGCTTAGGCTCATACAGTTTGATGGTACCGACGACTTCGTTACCGGCACGCAGTGGGATAATAAGCGCAGAACCTAACTTGCAATCTTGAGATAGAGAACATTGGTATGGGTTCTCTTTACCATCAAGGTAGATGATGTCGTTTTGTTCCATCGAGGTGAGGGTGCTCTGCGATGAAATAGGGGTGTTCGGAATATGGTGTTCATCGCCAATGCCGACGAACGCGAGGATTTTTTCTCGGTCGGTAATCGCCACCGCACCGACGTTGGTTTCTTCGTAAACGATACGCACGATTTTTTGTGCGTTATCGGAATTGAAGCCACCATGCAGAATACCCACAGAACGCTCGGCGATGGTTAATGCGCGGCGCGAGAAAGTAGCCGAGTACTTTTCGAAGATGGTTTTCCTGTCTTGGATGATGCTCATGAACAGCGCCGCACCCACTGAGTTTGCAATGATCATTGGCGCAGCAATATCAGAAACCAGAGCGTAGGATTGCTCAAACGGTTTGGCGACCGCCAGTAGAATTAGCATTTGAATGATCTCTGCAAACAGGGTGACAGAGAACACTACCAGCGGATTAAACAGCTGGCTGGCTTTGTTCTTTCTGACTAAGTAAACGTGCAATAGGCCACCAATCAAACCTTCTGCTGTGGTGGAAATGGCACAAGCTAAGTCCGTAAAACCACCTAATGAGTAACGATGAATACCGCCAGTAAAGCCGACCGCAAAGCCAACGACAGGGCCACCAAACAGACCGCCCATTACTGCGCCCATCGCACGAGTGTTGGCTATCGCGTCATTAATCTGCAGTCCAAAATAGGTGCCCATAATACAGAACAGAGAAAACAGAACATAACAGCTGACTTTATGACTTAAGCGTGAAGAGATGCTCAACAAAGGGAGAATCAATGGCGTTTTACTTAACATGTAAGCAATCACTAAGTAGACACAGGTTTGTTGCAGCAGAGAGAGAATGAGTTCCATATTTTCACCTATTGAGACGCTTGTTAAGTGTAAAGCTCATTGCGTGGTAACGGTAGCTTTGCTTGTGTTTTCGTTGGTTATATCCAGTGACGATTGCTTCTCAATGCTGAGATACAGTAAAGCCCATCACAGAGGACGGGCTTTAGTCTTAATTTCCACGAATCACTGGGTGATTACCGGAGCAAGTGAAGTGTGTTTGGCTGTTCTTTTGTCTCTCTATGAAGACGTGTCTCTTTTATCAAGAGTCTGAAATAACTAGGCAGTTTTGGTTACGCCTTTTGCTTCTTTCTCTTGTTCTTCATCAGCTAGGTCGATATCGCCTTTGCCTTTTGAAATCTTGATAACGTAAGCCGTAATCAGTAGAGATGACACCACGCCTACGATTGTTGATATTTGCATAGGTAGCCCAAACCCCAGTTGGCTATTGTTTAAGATGAATGTGATACACACAGACGTCATGAAGATAGCTGGAACTGTTGTTACCCAGTGCAGTTTGTTGTGACGAAGTAGGTAAGCAGAAGCCGTCCACAGCATCATTACCGCCGTTGATTGGTTAGCAAAACCGAAGTAGCGCCAGATAATACCGAAATCTACTTGAGTCAGGATGCCACCAAGAACGAATAGCGGTAGTGCCATCAGTAGGCGGTTGCGCAGTGTTTTCTGTTCCATGTTGAAGTATTCAGCAAGGATAAGACGGCTTGAGCGGAACGCTGTGTCACCAGAAGTGATTGGTAGGATAACCACGCCAAGGAAAGCAAGGATACCGCCAAATACACCCAGTAGACCAAATGAAGCGCTGTATACCACGTTACCAGGGCCGCCGTTTGCAATCGCGTCAGACAAAGACTCAACTGAACCAAAGAAAGACAGAGCAAGGGCACACCAGATTAGAGCGATAATGCCTTCACCAATCATTGCGCCGTAGAATACAAAGCGACCGTTCTTCTCATTTTCCATACAACGCGCCATCAAAGGAGACTGAGTTGCGTGGAAGCCAGAGATAGCGCCACATGCGATGGTGATGAATAGAGCAGGCCAAAGTGGTAGGTCATTCGGGTTCATGTTGGTGAACATGTCGCTCATCTCAAAGCCACCCATGATTTGGTGTTCGTCAGATAGACCAATCGCCGTGATTAAGCCAACAGACATAAAGATAAGCAGCGCACCGAACAGTGGATAGAAGCGACCAATGATTTTATCGACAGGGACAATCGTTGCGATGATGTAGTAAGCAAAGATGATAACAACCATCGTTGTTGCAGACATCGCGAAATCAGTTTGGTCGTTCACTAGGTTAGTGATCATGCCTGCAGGAGC
Organism: Vibrio sp. ECSMB14106; assembly: GCF_000972265.1. Lineage (NCBI taxonomy): Bacteria > Pseudomonadati > Pseudomonadota > Gammaproteobacteria > Vibrionales > Vibrionaceae > Vibrio > Vibrio sp. ECSMB14106. Next base: position 49,307 of record NZ_LAUM01000012.1, read on the forward strand.
AGATACGAATACCACACCAACAAGAAGCAGTAGAACAATGGCAAAGATGTTCATAAAGTGTTTTGCGCCATTGCCTAGGTAACGTCCAGTGATGGTTGGAACTGAAGCGCCGCCATTACGGATAGATAACATACCTGAGAAGTAGTCGTGTACTGCACCTGCGAAGATACAACCTAGCACGATCCAAAGCATTGCTGCTGGGCCGTAAAGGGCACCCATGATAGGGCCGAAGATTGGACCTACACCTGCAATGTTAAGCAGCTGAACTAGGTAAACCTTTGGTGTTGACATTGGAACGTAGTCCACGCCATCTTGCTTGGTATGAGCGGGTGTTTGGCGCTTTTCATTGATACCGAAAATCTTCTCGATAAAGGTACCGTAAATAAAGTAGCCACCAATGAGTGCTGCAACACAGGTAAGAAACCACATCATAATTTGTTATCCCTGAATGTATTAATTAAGTCAGGGTGTATATTAAAGGAGTCGATGAAAAGAAACTTCCGCTACGGGAGTGAGTGGTCGAATAGTCAATTTAACGGTGCTATGAATGATTGAGTGGTTTGCTACGTTTGTAGAGCGGTTGGTTATTCGTGTTGAGAAGTGTCTTGCTTCTGGCAAGTGGCGGCTTATCAGCTTTAAGCGGTAGCCAATAGATATCAGTGGCAGATAACAGACATAAGTGGACATCAGCCAGTGTTCAGCGGAGAATCACCACAAAGGCAACGCTTGGTCAGGAAGTGGCTAGGTAAATATAAAGGACTGAAATGAAAAAAATAATCGCATTATTCGCCGTGGCATTTAGCCTTGCAGGATGCAGCGCCAATATTCAAGATTTAGCGGCAGAAGGTAACTGGCAAGAGATTGGTTACCGTGACGGTATTAAAGGCCACACTCAGCGTTCGTATTCGGAGATGAGTGAGCTTGGCGCAGTCGATCAAGCGAGTTACACCGAAGGTTATCACCTAGGTGTGACTGAATATTGTAATCCGAACCATGCTTATCAGATTGGTTTATCTGGTCAGGTGTATGAAGGCGTGTGTTCTGGTACGGAAGACGCTCAACGTTTCCGCATGGAATGGCAACGTGGCTGGGATGAGTTCTCAAATGACTATTAAGCCCAAGCTAGCGATAAAAAATTAAAACTAAAAAAGACCAGTACCGCGTGTGTACTGGTCTTTTTGTATGTCGCGAGCGTGACGCTCACAACAGTATAATACCAATCGTAGTAAATAACTGTTCATCCTAGCTGGTTAAAACACTCGATAACATCGTTAGAAATTTTGATTGTAGAATAACTACTTATCGAAAATTTCTGCCTTGTTCTCAAGCATTTTTCCTGCGCTATTTATGATCACTTACTTACTGTGATTGGTATCAGCAGATTACTGATTATTCTCGACGGCTTTTCTCAAGAAGCCATTTTGCTTATCAAGTTGTGCTTTGGCTAACTCTAAATCTAGCCCTGTTAGAATCATCAAAATAGATAACTTCACATCGTAATCAGTCGTTTTAAGTGTCGACACTGCCAGTGCTTTGTCACACTCCGTCGCTTGGATAACGATACGAGCTGCGCGGGCAACCAACTTTTCATTGGTCGCTTTTACGTCGACCATCAGATTTTGGTAGATCTTACCGATACGAATCATGCTCGCAGTCGTCAGCATATTAAGTACCAGCTTTTGTGCTGTACCTGATTTGAGTCGTGTTGAACCAGTCAATGCTTCTGGGCCAACGACTGGGCTAATTGCGATCTGTGCGATCTCGGCAATTGGAGAGCTAGGGTTACAAGACAATGCAACCGTCACCGCACCGATTTGATTGGCATAATTAAGGGCACCAATCACGTAAGGTGTACGGCCACTGGCTGCGATACCGACCACAACATCGTTTTCTGAAAATTGAATCGCTTTCAGATCTTCAATACCAAGAGTCAGCGAGTCTTCCGCGCCTTCTTTGGCTTTTAAAATGGCTTCTGGGCCGCCAGCGATTAGGCCGATAACCATTTTGTCTGAAACACCGAAAGTCGGTGGGCATTCTGAGGCGTCTAACACACCTAATCGACCACTGGTGCCTGCGCCCATATAAATCAGTCGACCACCGTTTTGAAAGGCATGAGCAATTTTATCGACCGCTTTCGCGATCTGTGGCAGTTCTGCTTCAATCGCCAGTGGGACTTGTTTGTCTTGTTGGTTAATCTTTTCAACCACTTCGAGAGAGGTGAGCAGATCAATATCCATAGTATCAGGGTTTCTCCCCTCCGAAACGAGGTGCGAGAGCGCTGATATGAGAGCGTTGTTACTCATAATGATCCTTAAATGGTGATTCCAAAATGATGGTTCTAAAGTTGTTTAGCCAGCACGATAAAGAACGCCTAGAGAGGCCGCCCTGCTTGCGCCAGTCACTTCTGGTAAGTTGCTTGGCAGTTGATGAACATGACGCTGAGCAAGCCACGCAAAGGCCATGGCTTCCATATAATCGGCATCAACACCTTTACTGGTGGTCGACGCTACTTCCCAGCTAGGAAGCAGTTCAGCCAACCTTTTCATTAACAATGGATTTCGTGTACCACCGCCACACACATAGAGTGCAGGCTGCTCACCCAAGCGATAAGTCTCCACTTCATTGGCTATCGTCAATGCGGTGTACTCACAAAGCGTGTGCTGAACATCTTCTGCTGCAAGGTCTTTAAATTCTATTAATTGTTGCTCTAGCCAAGGCAGGTTGAACAGCTCTCTGCCAGTGCTTTTCGGTGGTATCTGAGATAGATAAGACTCATTTAACAGCTGTTCGAGCAAGGCTTGATTGAGTTGGCCTTTAAGCGCAAACTGCGCATCGCGGTCAAACTTCTCTCCTGTGTGCTTATCTACCCAAGCGTCCATCAACATATTGCCAGGGCCTGTATCATAACCGAGTGTTGGCTGATTTGGTCGCAGCACCGAAATATTCGAGATACCACCAATATTCAACACCACAACTGAGCTTTCTTGCGGGTGAAAAATAGTATGGTGGAAGGCGGGGACTAATGGCGCACCTTGCCCACCGAGTGCCATGTCTTTGCGTCTGAAATCGGCGACCGTTTGTATCTCTGTTTTAGCAGCAATGATATTGGCATCACCCAACTGCATGGTAAATGGCGATTCGCCGCTTGGCTGGTGGAATACCGTTTGACCATGATTACCAATGGCCGTCACTGAAGATGCTGGAGTTCCTGATTTTTCGAGAAGTTGCAGAACCGCGTTAGCAAATAGATGGCCAAGCTGGTGGTCAAGTTCACCAATGGCAATCAAATCCGTTCTCTGGCCAAGACAGACTTCAAGCAGACGGGCTTTGATATCTTCAGGCATAGGGAATTCATCATGATCAAGCAATGTGATACGAGTGCCTTCTATTGACACTAAAGCCGTATCAACGCCGTCCATACTCGTGCCTGACATCACGCCAATATATAACTCTGACTTCATTGTTCATTTCCTAAGTTGAGCATGTGGATCTTCTGGTGAGCGATAACTTCGGCACCATCCTGAGCGTTACCTTGAATGTCTAAAGCGCGAGCTTGAAGCCCTTGAGAGAGCTTAGAACGATAGAATTGTCCTAAGCTTCCTAAAAACATAATTGGTAAGCTGTTGTTTTCTGAGCATGTTCGTGTGAGCTTCTCTATTTCTTCAATACCTTGTTTTAATATGGTACTTGCCGTTGAGCAGCGCTGTTCTATATCAACGAGCTCTCGTGCAAATTGCGCATAATCGGTCGCATTGGCCGTGTTGAGCCACTTTAGAATGTCACTACGTTCGCTGCCTATTTTATTCATGACAAGCAGGCTTGTTAAAGAGGAACGTTTGTCATCAAATTCGGCTAGAGTTTGCTGCACCGCTCGAAATCCAAGCCAAGCGCCACCCCCTTGATCGCCAATCGGGAAACCCCACCCGCCAAACTGATGAGTCACATGTTGGTTGTCTAACTGAATGGCAACTGAACCGGTCCCAATCGCAATGCAGTTAACGCCTTGCCCTGCGTTAGCACCAAACACTGACGCTTCAGCATCGGTTGTCACATATAGGTGTGGGCAGTGGGCTAACGCCGATTTTAGCTTGGCTTTTAAATGACTATTTCCAGCACCAGCAACGCCAACCACAATATAGCACTGTTTGGCTTTAATCTGATTCACACTCAACATTTCCTCAATATAATGAGTCAGTTGAATGATTGCCGCCTCACCATACAAGGTCAATGACGTTGCCGCTAAAGTACGTTCTTGAATGACACTTGGTGTAGTTGATATTTGCTTCAGTCTCATGGCGGTTTTGGTTCCACCGCCATCGACTGCCAAAGTATGGGTAATCATTGGCTAAACCGTTTGTAGTTTATTAACTTCTTGAGTCTGCTTCTTACCTAGAAGGCACACGATTAATGATACAAACGTGCCCACGCAGAGTTGATACGGAAAGGCTAATCGAACACCCACCCAATCCGCGTTAACCGCGCCCATCACACTGTCCCACACATAAGCTTGCATCAGTAATGTCGTTAAGAAGCCTGCCATTAGAGCTAAAGCGACTGAAGTTTCGTTGCCGCGTTCAGTGAAAATCGCCGTGAAGTAGACGCCCAGTAATCCGGTGTAAGCAAACACCATCACACTTAAAGCGAACGATAACAGTGGCATGTCTGTGTACTGTTGCCAGTAGTAACAAAGGATACCCATGCTACCTAAGGCTACGGCCGCTGCAGCCATTCCAAATCGGCCAGCTTTCACGTAATGGAAGTCATCTTGTTCTCCTTTACGAGCTTCTAACCAAGGTTTGTAAATATCTTGTACCGCAACCGAAGACATCGAGTTTAAGCCAGAGTTTAGTGTTGATAGTGCCGCGGCAACCACACCAACCGTTACTAAGCCACGAAGACCTGCAGGCATTTCATTTAATACGTAGTACATGAAGATCGTGACGTTTTCGCCATTAAAATTTTGCACGACGTCTTTGCCTTCAACACCCATCAGTTCAGGTCTTTGGTAGAAGACATACAAGAGTAAGCCAATCGACATAAATACCAACACGACAGGAATCGAGAAGATGATTGAGTTGATCATCGCCTTTGAACCTTGCTTGGCATCCTTACAAGTCAAAACGCGTTGAGTCATGTCTTGATCAAGACCAAATGCACCGATGTTTAACAAGACAAAACCAGTGATACATGCCCAAAAACTGAAGGTGCCAGCAGGGCTAAAGTCGAGCGTGAAATCGAGTAGAGTCAGCTTCGAAGATTGTCCTTCACCCGGGTTAGTAAGTACCTGAGCAATTTGGCTAAAGTCGGCAGGGATCTGACCCAGTAGGTAGATAATTACCGCAATAGCTGCACCGACATAAACAACGAGTTGGATTAAGTCACTCCAGATCACGGAACGAATGCCGCCCATATAGGTATAAGCGAGGCCAACGGCAACAAGAATCACAACAGAAGTGACTACGCTGCTTGGGTCTATGTTGGTAAATAGAATCATGGATACTGCGATAGCTGCCATGTATAGGCGCGCACCAGAAGCAAACACACGCCCGACTAAATACATGACACCTGCACGCTGTTTGGTCTTCTCACCAAAGCGAACTTTCAGCAGTTCGTAAACGGTAGATACTTTGTTTTTGTAGAAGCGAGGTATTAGGACTAATGCGACAAAGACAGCCCCAATAATTCCACCAATGTTGGTCGCTAGGTAGGTAAGATCACCACGGTAGCTAGACTCTGGCCCTCCTAAGAACGTCGCTGCAGATTGCGAGGTTGCCAGTACCGAGATAGCAACAACCCACATCGGCATTGAGTTACCACCTAAGAAATAGTCTTTGGTACTTGTGATTTTTGTTCGGCTAAAGTGCCAACCTGTAAAAGCGATAATGGCGAAATATATCGCGAATACCGCCCAGTCCAGTGAGGTAAATAGTGAATTCATAGCAGCTCCGTAGCATGAATAGGGTAGAGGGTGTTTATTGTTATTTTTTTCAGAATGTCAGTTTGAATAATGAGTTTCAAAATCTATTCCTTGGTGGAATAGTGACCAATGGTTTTCTTTGACAGTGATCCCAGAAGGTTGTGTTAGCTATTCCAAACGGCAGAATGTGAAGGAATAATTATTCCAATCAAAATACAAAACTCGTTATGATAACGAGATGCGGTCAGAGGGAAGGGGAAGAGCGTTTAATGAAAGGCATTGCGAAAGTTAAAGCGTTATTACCAAAACTCTCGCCATCAGATTCGCTGGTGGCTCGTTACGTATTGGATCATCCACAACAAGTTAAGCAGCTCTCGTCTCCTGAGTTGGCTAAAGCGGTAGGCGTGAGCCAGTCGACGATCGTAAAGTTTAGTCAGAAACTCGGTTACAAAGGTTTTTCTGAGATGAAGATGAAGCTCTATCAGAGTGATATGACTTATCAACCTGTATCCCAGCGCGGGATACATGGCACCATCACCAGAAAAGATCCGCCTGATACCGTGATGGACAAACTTCTTGCAAGTAAAACACAATCGCTTGAGCGTACCGTGTTATTAAATGAAGGCGAACAGCTGAGCAATGCCGCTGATTTACTGCACCTTGCTAATAAGGTACAAATCTCAGGAGTGGGCGCATCGTCTCTAGTCGCCAAAGACTTCGCTTACAAACTGATGAAAATAGGCCATGCTGCAAATGCAGAGCAAGATGCCCATATTCAGATTGCTAATGCTGCTTCTCTCTCTGAAAATGATGTCTTGGTTGCGATTTCCTACTCGGGAGAAACCAGAGAAGTGGTGAAGGTTGCGCAGCTGGCGAGGTCGAAAAGGCCAAGGTGATTGTGATTAGTCAATTATCTCCTTCTGCTTTAGACAAATATGCGGACATCAAACTTATCTCGGCAGCTGACGAAAATCATATTCGCAGTTCATCGATTACTGCTCGTGATAGCCAGCTTTTTATTACTGACTTGTTGTTCATAGCGTTAACTCAGCAAGAAGAGCAAGCCGACCAATTAATTGAACAAAGTAAATCTGCAGTAGCGGAATTTAAGCAATAGAAGGAAATTTTATGGGACCGTTGTGGGTTGATGTTGCAGGCTACGAACTGACCGCTGAAGACAGAGAAATTTTAGAGCATCCAACCGTTGGTGGTCTCATCTTATTTACTCGAAATTATCACGATAGCAAACAGTTATCGGCGTTAAACAAAGAGATCCGTAAAGTTGCCAAGCGTCCTATTTTGATTGGTGTTGACCAAGAGGGAGGACGAGTACAACGCTTCCGCGACGGCTTTTCAATTATCCCTGCCGCGCAAGAATTTGCGGCCAAGAATAATGGTGAGCAGTTGGCAGAACAAGCCGGTTGGTTGATGGCTGCGGAATTGATTGCCCATGATATCGATCTGAGCTTTGCGCCAGTCTTAGATAAAGGTCACGACTGTAAGGCGATTGGTAGCCGAGCATTTGGTGAAGATATCGATACTATTGTTCGTCATAGCAGCGCTTTCATCAAGGGCATGAAGTCGGTTGGCATGGCGACAACAGGCAAGCACTTCCCTGGACACGGTGGTGTGATTGCTGATTCGCACCTTGAAACGCCTTACGATCCTAGAGACGATATCTTTGAAACCGACATGGCCATCTTCAAGGCTCAAATTGAAGCTGGAATATTAGATGCGATGATGCCTGCGCACGTGGTTTTTTCGCACTATGATGATCAGCCAGCGAGTGGCTCTGAGTATTGGTTGCAGAAAGTATTGAAGCAGCAGCTTGGGTTCAAAGGCTTGGTGTTCTCTGACGATTTAACGATGGAAGGCGCTGCCATAATGGGCGGACCAGCCGATAGAGCGAAAGCTGCCTTGAATGCAGGTTGTGACATGGTGTTGATGTGTAATAAACGAGAGGCACAAATTGCAGCTCTGGATCACTTAGCGATTCAAGAGGTGCCTTTAGCCAATTCATTGCTTAAAAAACACAGCTTTGATTTGTCGATGCTTCACTCGGATGCTAGGTGGAAAGAGACCTCAGAGACGATCAAGCGAATGCTCGGCAGTGAGTGATAAATAAACACATAATAAATTTAGATAGGGCGATATGAGAAATATCGCCTTTTTTGTATGTGCGGGGCGTGGTTTAGGCCTTTTTATTTCTCTGAACAAGTTAAAGTAAATGTGTAAATTAATATTTACATCAAATGTTTTTTTTAATGTACACTTGAAATCGTTTTTTTAGCTGTTATTGTGTTTTTAAAGATTGTTAGCCCAAATGGAAATGTTGGGTGTAAAAATAAATATACAGGTTGAGTTATGCAGAAAAGTGAATTAAGCAATGTCAATATCATCGACGAACAGGTACTGATTACTCCTGAAGAGTTAAAAGCAAAACTGCCTTTGAGTGATAATGCTCGTCGTTTCATTCAAGAGTCTCGTCAAACTATCGCAAACATCATTCATAAGAAAGATCATCGCATGCTTGTTGTATGTGGCCCATGTTCTATCCATGACATTGAAGCGGCGAAAGAGTACGCGAAACGCCTAAAATCCTTATCTGAGCAACTTAGCGATCAACTGTATATTGTTATGCGTGTTTACTTTGAGAAACCTCGTACCACTGTCGGTTGGAAAGGTTTGATCAATGACCCGCATCTAGACGGCACTTTCGATATTGAGCATGGCCTGCATGTTGGCCGTGAGCTACTTGTTGAACTCGCTGAGATGGAAATCCCACTAGCGACTGAAGCATTAGATCCAATTAGCCCGCAATACCTAGCAGATACCTTCAGCTGGGCGGCGATTGGCGCACGTACTACTGAATCTCAAACTCACCGTGAGATGGCAAGTGGTCTTTCAATGCCAATCGGTTTTAAAAACGGTACCGATGGCAACCTAGGCACTGCAATCAATGCAATGCAGGCGGCTTCTTCTAGCCACCGTTTCATGGGTATCAGCCGCGAAGGTCAAGTTGCACTACTAACAACGCAAGGTAACCCAAATGGTCACGTGATTTTACGTGGCGGTAAGCAGACGAACTACGATTCAGTATCGGTACACGAATGTGAGCAAGAGCTGGGTAAATCTGGTTTAGAGGCAGCGCTAATGGTCGACTGTAGCCACGCGAACTCTCGTAAAGATTTCCGTCGCCAACCTTTAGTTGCAGAGGATGTGATTCACCAAATTCGTGAAGGCAACAAGTCGATTATCGGCCTGATGATTGAAAGCCATATTAACGAAGGAAATCAATCTTCGGATATACCTCTCAATGAAATGAAATACGGTGTATCTATAACCGACGCGTGTATCAATTGGGATTCAACTGAGGCACTATTGAAACATGCACATACGGAATTAGTCCCGTTCTTAGAGAACCGCTTGAAAGGTTAGTCAGAGTTTTAAATTTAAGTGCCTCATCTAATGGGGCATTTTAAGATCTGTTGCTAACGAACCTGCGTCAGTGCGGGCTTTTAGATTAGTACGGGCTTATAGATTAGTAAGGAATAAAATGGCCGTTGAACTGAACGAATTACGCGACCAAATCGATGCTGTCGATAAACAAATGCTGGATTTACTGGCTCAACGCCTTGCTCTGGTAGAGAAAGTGGGCGAAGTAAAAAGTGAACATGGTTTACCTATTTATGTACCAGAGCGTGAAGCGGCAATGCTGGCATCTCGTCGTCAAGAAGCCGAGAAAATAGGGGTTCCACCACAGTTAATCGAAGATATTTTGCGTCGTACCATGCGTGAGTCTTATGCCAGTGAGAAAGATTCTGGCTTTAAGTGTCTTAACCCAGAGTTACGTTCAGTGGTTATCGTTGGTGGTAATGGTCAACTTGGTGGCTTGTTTGGTCGTATGTTCAAACTGTCTGGCTACGAAGTGAAGATCCTCGGCAGCCAAGATTGGGATAAGGCCAACGAAATCTTAGATAATGCGGGCCTTGTGGTTGTTACGGTTCCAATTCACCTAACGGAAGGTGTGATCACTAAACTAGGTAATCTACCAAGCGATTGTATTCTATGTGATTTGACGTCAATTAAATCTAAACCTCTGCAAGCAATGATGAACATCCACCAAGGCCCAGTGGTTGGATTGCACCCAATGTTTGGCCCTGATGTTCCTAGCCTTGCGAAGCAAGTGATTGTTTACAGTGATGGGCGGGGTTCTGAAAGCTACCAATGGCTACTGAATCAATTTGGTATTTGGGGCGCGAGCCTTTGCCAGATGGATGCCGCTGAGCACGATCACGGCATGACCTTGATTCAAGCACTACGCCACTTCACCTCTTTTGCTTACGGCTTACACCTGAGTAAAGAGAACCCGAATATTGATCAGCTTCTGAAGCTAAGCTCGCCAATCTACCGACTTGAGATTGCGATGGTTGGTCGTCTGTTTGCTCAAGACCCGAACTTGTACGGTGATATCATTCTTTCTTCGGATGAGAACATTGAGATGATTCGACGCTTCCATAGCTGTTTCGGAGAAGCGTTAGAAATCCTAGATGGCAAAGATAAGGCTAAGTTTGTTGAGAGCTTCAACCAAGTGAGTGATTGGTTTGGTGATTACTCACAACAATTCTTGCAAGAAAGCCAAAGTCTTCTAAAACAAGCACATGACTCGATTCATCGTGGTTAATACCGATTTGAAATCATAAAAAAGAGCGACCAGATGGTCGCTCTTTTTGTTTGTGCTGAACGCCATGAAAGCATTTGGCCTACTGTAGGCTAAAAGCAGTTCGATCATCATAGGCCAAATCAACAGGTTCTAGTTAGCCGTGTCTAGTTAGTCGTAATGGGTTTCTTACTATCTTCACTCGATACGGTGTCTATGGTCGAACTGATGTAAGGCACGTTTGTCAGGTTGATTTGCAAGCGAACCACATTATCAATCAACTGAACCAGCGGGCCCCACTTCACTTTATTTTCTTTTTCAAAAACGTAATTGAAGTTTTCAGGCGTCCAATCCATCAGATATTGAGGGTTCAGTGAACGACCAAGGAAGCGTACTTCATAATGTAAATGTGGACCGGTTGAGCTACCGGAGTTACCACAGCTTGCAATGACATCGCCTTTGCTCACAAATTGCCCGCTACGTACTTTGAATTTCTGCAGATGAGCATAAGAACTCATGAAACCAAATGAGTGGCGCATGGTTATGAAGTTACCGAAGCCTTTGTTACTTGGGCGAACCGTTTCAATGACACCATCTGCGGGGGCTAAGATGTCTTCACCACGCTTACACGTCAGGTCGATGCCTGTATGAACGTGGCGTTTACCTGTAATAGGGTTAGTGCGGCGACCATAAGAAGAAGAGATTCGTTGATAAGCCATAGGGCTGTCGTTTGGAATCAAACGGAACATGGTTGCTCTTACCGCTGAATCGATGGCTGCGGCATCAATTCTGTCTTCTAAAGAGACATCATCGGTCAGTAGTTCTTCGTCAGCAAGGCCAAGTACCGACTCAACGTCAAATACACGCTTACCAAGCAGTTGAATCGTGCCTTCTTTCTCTGTCAATGTTTGCGATAGAGAATGATTGGTATCAACTTGTTCAGCATAAAGAAACTCGGTTTGTTCTTTTTCAACAATCAGCGTCTCAATTAATTGTTGGGCATCGTTCGCTTGCATCGCGAGCTCTTGTTGGGTTTCAAAGTGCATGTATGCAGCGCCGCCAATTAATAGCGGTACTGAAAAAATCGCAGTGGTGCACATGAGCACGGCTTTTCGGCCGAAGTAAAACGTCTGTTCCCCCTGACTAGAGGGAATAGTAATGGAAACTTTTTTAGACATGGTTCTGTACTAATTAGATGCTTTTAATAGAAAAAAGGTAACTGAGATCTTATTCACAACCTAAGTCGGTAAGGTGCTTAATCTCTCTATAAAGCAATTCATCGTCGCCAACATTAAGTTCCACAAGGCGCTTAAGGTGACTGATACTATCAATATCTAAATGCTCTATGCGTAAACGCATTGAGGTATTGATGGTAGAGACTATCGTTGCTTCTAACTGAATATTGATATTACTGTTTGTCAGCGTAAAGCTGACCTGAACAGGAACATTGTCGCTGAGTTGTTGTAATTCATTACATTGAATGAGTAGGCCATGAAGAGATAAGTCTTGTATCGATCCAGATATGTTTCCTTGTCCTTGTGACAATTCTACTGGGACTTGATAAACAACTCGTGAAAACTGACGTCTTTCTATCATAACGAATATCTCTATATCAATGTGTAATACGTAATTCAGATATATCAAAGGCCGCTATTATCGCGGCCTTTGTTCAGAATACAAGCTAATTTACTTAGCTATACGCTTGTACTTGATGCGGTGTGGTTCCGCCGCTTGAGCGCCCAGAGTCTGTTTTAGCCACTCCGTGTACTCAGTGTAGTTACCTTCGTAGAAGTTAACTTGACCTTCATCACGGTAGTCTAAGATATGGGTTGCAATACGGTCAAGGAACCAACGGTCATGCGAGATAACCATTGCACAGCCAGGGAATTCAAGCAGTGCTTCTTCAAGAGCACGTAGCGTTTCAACGTCAAGGTCGTTGGTAGGCTCATCGAGTAGCAGTACGTTACCGCCCGCTTTTAGCAGTTTCGCTAAGTGAACACGGTTACGCTCACCACCAGAAAGCTCACCGATGATCTTCTGTTGGTCGTTGCCTTTAAAGTTGAAACGAGAACAGTAAGCACGCGCAGGGATTTCGAAGTTGTTGATCTTAATGATATCAGCGCCTTCAGAGATCTCTTGGAATACTGTCTTAGTGTCGTCCATGCTGTCACGGAACTGATCAACAGAAGCAAGTTTAACGGTTTCGCCTAGTTCAACTGTACCTGAATCTGGCTGTTCTGCACCGCTTAGCATCTTGAATAGTGTTGATTTACCTGCACCGTTGGCACCAACGATACCGACGATAGCGCCTTTAGGCATGCTGAACGATAGGTCGTCGATAAGAACGCGATCACCAAACGATTTAGTCAGGTTGTTCACTTCAAGAACTTTGTCACCTAGACGCTCACCTGGCGGGATGAACAGTTCGTTGGTTTCGTTACGCTTCTGGTATTGACCTGTCGTCAGTTCTTCAAAACGAGCCATACGAGCTTTAGATTTAGCTTGACGGCCTTTAGGGTTTTGACGAACCCATTCAAGTTCTTTCTCGATTGTCTTTTGACGTGCGCTTTCGCCCGCTTTTTCTTGCTTTAGACGCTCGTCTTTTTGCTCTAGCCAAGACGTGTAGTTACCTTCCCATGGGATACCTTCACCACGGTCAAGTTCTAGAATCCAGCCAGCAGCGTTGTCTAGGAAGTAACGGTCGTGAGTAATCGCCACAACAGTACCGCTGTAATCGACGAGGAAGTGCTCAAGCCATGCTACTGATTCAGCATCCAAGTGGTTGGTTGGTTCATCAAGCAGCAGCATGTCTGGCTTTTCAAGAAGTAGGCGACAGATAGCAACACGACGACGCTCACCACCGGATAGGAATTCAATTTTCGCATCCCACTCAGGAAGACGAAGTGCATCAGCAGCACGCTCTAGAGCTGTCTCTAGGTTGTGACCGTCTTTTGCTTGAATCAGTGCTTCTAGTTCGCCTTGCTCTTTAGCAAGTGCATCGAAATCTGCATCTGGTTCTGCGTAAGCTGCGTAAACCGCATCAATACGCTTAAGTGCGTCAGCAACGTCAGAAACCGCTTCTTCTACGATTTCACGAACGGTTTTTGATTCGTCTAGTACAGGTTCTTGCGGTAGGTAACCTACTTTAAGACCTTGTTGTGCACGTGCTTCACCATCAATATCAGTATCAATACCAGCCATGATACGTAGTAGGGTAGATTTACCTGAACCATTTAAACCCAAAACACCGATTTTAGCGCCAGGAAAAAAGCTAAGAGAAATGTCTTTAAGAATTTGACGCTTAGGTGGAACAGTTTTGCTCACCCGAGACATGGTATATACGTATTCAGCCATTGCCGATCGATCCTAATTATTGTTCAAAATTGTCTGCTATTTTATACCAATATCCTCAAAGATGTTACTCCTAGGAAAGAAAAGCCACTCTTGAACGAATCCTTACCTATTATTGTCACATTGGTCATTAAAACTATATTTAATAGGCTTCTGAGGCGAAGTGTTAAATATTAATAATATTTACACTCAAATCCTTTACATTTGATGTGAGGTCGGGCGTAAATAGATTTCACGTATTCATACACGCACTAAGGAAAGAGCGAATGTTTTTCCGAATTGGTAATACGAAAATTGCTGTGGCTGCATCGGCAATTTTGTCTTCATTTTCACTGGCTCCGATGGCTTTAGCGAGCAATGCATCCGAGCTTGAAATGCAGCGTGATGTTTATGATAGAGCGCAAGAGGTTTTAGACAACCATGATCTAAAAGCCTACTCCGCGCTACGTAACAAGATTCAAACATATCCTTTAACACCTTATACAGATTATCGAGCTTTTCTTATTGGCTTAGGAGAGCGTACACCTGCTGAGGTGGATGCTTTTATTGAACAGAATAAAGCACTGCCATTTTCTAATCGCATGCGCGCACCTTATTTGGATTCATTGGCTTTTCAAAAGCAGTGGAAGACCATCCTTGAGTTTCAAACTAAAGAACCTGTTGGTGAAAAATACCAATGTATCTATTACCGAGCGCATTACGAACAAGGCAATAAAGAGCTTGCTTTTAAAGGGGCTAGGCAACTTTGGTTAAGTGGTCGTGGTGTTGATGACGCCTGTGATCCTCTGTTTGAGAGCTGGGATCAAGCGGGTTTAAGAACGGATGAGCTGATACTAGAAAGGATGCTGTTAGCGTTCGAAGGTCGTAGCGGTAAATTGATGACTTATCTAATTAAGCAATTGGATAGTGATGAGTCAATTGCCCAAGCGAAACAAATGAAGGCGTTGTACAACAAACCTGAGGATGTTCTCGCGTTCGCTAAGAAGCACCCTGAGAATGAATTTTACCAAGCTCAAACCGAGTTTGGTTTCGAGAAATTGGCAAGGAAGTCAGCAAGCAGTGCTCAGGAGGTGTTTGATGAGGTCATCAAGGCTCAGAAGTTCTCGAAAGAGAAATCTCAAGAGCTTGCCGATTACCTAGCATTTCGTTTGATTAATACGGATTCTGAAGAGTTGATGGCGTGGCGAGACAAAATACTCGTGAGTTCATCAAAGCAAGTGTTGCTTGAACGACGTGCTCGTTTAGCTATTCAGCATGCAGATTGGACTGGCTTACAAGAGTGGATAGCGCGCTTGGATGATAAACATCAAGCTTCGCTGCGTTGGCAATATTGGCAGGGCAGAGCTGAGATTGCGTTGGGTGATACTGCCAAAGGCAACAAGCGACTAGCCGATATTTTAGGTAGGCGTAATTTTTACAGTGTCGCGGCGGCTAAACAGTTAGGTAAGCCCGTTCAATATCCGACATCAGTACTCAAATACAATGCTGAGATGATGAAGCCGTTCGACACCTCTTTGGTTCGTATTGGTGAGTTGATTGACCGAGATAAAATTGCGGCAGCGAAGAGTGAATGGCGTTGGTTATTAACCAATGCGGACAAAGATCAGAAGGCGATGTTTGCTGCCCATGCCGCGACACAGCGTTGGAATCACTTAACAGTAACGGCGAGTATTGCAGCGAAGATGTGGGATAATCTCATTCTGCGTTTCCCTGTTGCCCATAAATGGTGGTTTAATTTCTACGCCGAAAAGCACGATATTGATCCCATCACTTTAATGGCTTTATCGAGACAAGAGAGCGCTCTGGACTCAGAGGCACACTCTCCTGTTGGGGCCCGTGGTATCATGCAAATCATGCCGAAAACGGCTCGATACACGGCTAATAAGCATCAAATTAAGTATCAGGGTAGCGATGATCTTTATGATGTTGGCAAGAACATTGAGATTGGTAGTCACTATTTAGATGGTTTACTTTCTCAATACGACAACA
Organism: Vibrio sp. ECSMB14106; assembly: GCF_000972265.1. NCBI lineage: Bacteria > Pseudomonadati > Pseudomonadota > Gammaproteobacteria > Vibrionales > Vibrionaceae > Vibrio > Vibrio sp. ECSMB14106. The sequence goes on from NZ_LAUM01000012.1 coordinate 65,224, forward strand.
ACCGTATTTTTGCTTTGGCTGCTTACAATGCCGGACCGAGCCGAGTGAGGCAGTGGCGTTCGCGCAGTGACGAAAAGCTCGATGCGTATGCCTTTATTGAAATGATCCCTTTTAAAGAGACTCGTGGTTACGTCCAAAACATCTTGATGTTTGAAGCTTATTACCGAGATATCTTAGGAGTGAAGGGGACATTCTTAGCTCCTCATGAGGTAAAAACGAAATACTAATACTCGGTGCTTTGTCCTAAATTGAGTTGTATCGAAAGCAGTGAGTGCGAACCATTTGCACTTACTGCTTTTTTACATTGGATTACATCAAGTGTTTAGGTATAAAGTGTTGAACGCTTTTAATCATTAAGCGAATACTTAAAGTCATAATTTTAAAGTAAGTGTAGAGATATGGCATCAAAACCTGAATATGATAATTGGCAACAACTAATGGACTTGGTAAAAATAGCGGCTGAAAAAGATCAGCATGAGTTGTTGTTGACCATGATGATGACCTCTGACGAACGCGATGCTTTGGTTGCTCGAGTAAACATCCTTTGTGAACTTATGAAAGGGGAGATGTCTCAGCGTCAAGTGAGCCAAATGCTTGGAGTCGGTGTGGCGACGATCACAAGAGGCTCGAATGAGTTAAAAGCCAAATCTGAACAAGAGAAAGCCGCTATTGCCGAACTATTGCTGAAGTAAATATTGAATAATGTCAGTTCGAATTTAACAACAAACGCTAACGAAATGTTAGCGTTTGTTGTTTCTATATAGCACTGTTTGACTTCTTGAGGTTGTAATGAGGGGTATTCGTATGATTAGTTATCGGAGAAATGTTCAGGGTTTACAAATGGGATCAATGCTAAGATCAAAGCCTGATGATATACCGAACTGCGCGAGAGTTGGTTGTGTGTCAGCAGACCAATCGCCCCACCTTTTTGCTTGATGTTGTCTGTACCGAAGACTTCATCCATTACATCACCTAACTCGTTTGCATGTTCTAGCTTCTCAAGTACCGCAGGTGGCAGCATCAGACTTGCCGAGCGTGACTCTCCACGCTGACCATTCGCTTCAATCACCATCCATGCAAAGGTAACACTGCCTTCTATTCCAGCTTCTAGACCGACATAGAAATCCGCATCCGACTGCGCTTGAATAGCGTTGTGCACGCGGTTCACTGCACCTTGATAGGTTTCATCATTGCTCATGGGTTGTTCAGCAACCCCGCTGGGTACGCTAACACCGATAAATTCGAATTCAGTATTAGGAAAAGCAGACAAGAACGCGCTTTTAACAGCGTTAACTTTAGCTGGGTTCAGTGATGCAATAACGACGGATTTCATGTGTTGGATTCTTACTGTTATGGATTAGACTGAGTTGATGCTGTCGGTACCACTCATGCAGTTCTTCTAGTGGCATGGGTTTACCAAAGTAATAGCCTTGCAGCATATCGCATTGTGCTTCTTGCAACCACTGATGCATATCTTTTGTTTCTATACCTTCGGCTGTTACCTTTTTGCCTTGAGCATGGCACAGCCCAATAATCGGTTTCACGATGTTTTGATTATCGGTCTTAATCAAGGTATCCAAAAATGCTTTATCGAGCTTAATTTTTTGAGTTGGATACTGCACCAGCTGAGTGATAGAGGTGTAACCAGAGCCAAAGTCATCAATCGCTAATCGGTAGCCCATCCTAGACAGCTCGTTGAGCAGTGGGAAGCCTTGAGAATTTGAATAAAAGGTTTCCGTGATTTCAAAATCAATCAAGCTTGGCGGAATAGTATTCATTTTAGCCTGTTCATCAATGAATTCAGCAAGGTGTGTGGTTTCAATCCCGGCTGAAGATAAGTTAATCGACAGTTGAATTGAATGGGTAAATTGAGCCTGAAGTCGATGAAAAGAAGCAAAGGCATTCTGTATCACCCAGCAATCAACTATCTCAAATAACCCTGTTTGCTCGGCAATAGGAATGAATTCATCGGGCGGAACTAAACCAAGCTGCTTTGAATGCCAACGTAGTAAGGCTTCAACGCCAATAATATGGCTTCCGGTTGAATCCATATAGGGCATATAAACGAGTTTAAATTCATCATCAAAGTTTTTGTCTCTGAGTGCGCGTTCAATATTTGCTTGGCGTTGAATCGCTTTGTCTAAATCTCGTGAATAGTCAGCAAATTGGTTTTTACCTGCACGCTTGGCTTGATACATAGCGGTATCAGCATTAGAGAGTAACTTTTCAATCGAGTAACCATCGTTAGGATACGTTGCAATGCCGATACTGACCGTAATCGGGAAACTCCCAGACTGAGTAACAAAGCCTTTTTGCAACGGGATGAGTAAGTCATCAGAAAACCTATGGGCGATGTTTCCTTTGTCAGTTGGAGCGTTAATGTACACTACAAATTCATCTCCAGAGAGTCGTGCGGGCATACAATGAGCATCGAACTCTGTTTTATAATGAGTACAAATAGCAGAGATACGCTTGGCAAAACAGACCAGTATCGAGTCACCGATTTGATGTCCGTATGTGTCGTTTACAAACTTGAAGTTATCCAAGTCGAAATAGAGTACCCAAGTTTCGGTATTCGAGCCGGGTTTCGGGAGAGATTGCTGAACAAAGGTTTGAAACTGATGTCTGTTCGCTATATGGGTTAATTGATCATTTTCTGCTAAGAGCTTGGTTTGTTGGTAGGTGTTATCTAGCTCTTGGTACATGTCATAAAAACGCTGTGATAGGCGACCAAGCTCATCGCGAGTGCCTAAGCGTTCAATGTTCTTGCGCTGTTTTTTTTCTACTTGTTGTAACTGTCGATCTAGCCGTGTTATCGGAGTAATAACATTGCGAGATAATAGTATCAGCAGTAAAACGACAGTGATAAATGCAGATAGTGCAAATGATAAACTTAGCTTGTTCCAAATGGAGTCAAGCTTGTTCTCTAATAGAAACTGCGCAGGATCTACTGTGGCATATAGTTCAGGCGCAAGTTTTATGGAATGGGTAACCCCATTTTCTAGAGAAACCGCAATTGGTGTAAAAAACAGGCTTGTTTGATAGTCGAACTCTATCTGTTTTCTCAACGCAGTAAACTTGTCGAGTGAGACGGATGCGACAACAAAAAACACATCGTTGAATTGGTTACTTATGGTTGGGGAGGCCATTTCATTATCTAACATCTCATAGTGGACCAACATTCCCTCCCCTTGAGAGTTTTGTATATAGTTGGTACTCGATGTCTCTAAGGTATCTTGATAATGTTGATCAACGAACTCCAATATATTTTCATCAATCTGAGCTAAAGAGTCGTCACTATTGTCAGCGTAATAACTGAGTTTACGATCGCTATCGAGTATCGCTAATCCAGTATAACTTTCATCGCCATCTTGTAAGAAATATATGGCCTCCCTAAGGTTATTGACCAGTTCAAGATCGCGAGATAAATTTTGTTCAGTGAGAAAGTAACGTTTCACCATGTCACTTTGGGTCAAGGTATAAGCGTAACTATGTAGAAATGACCGAGATTGTCGAAAATGCCCGGCTAACTTCTCCATGTTGAGCTGTAGAACGTTGTTTTCACGTTTAATGAAGCTGTTTTTCTGAGTTGAATAAATAATATAGCTAGAAGCAGCGGCACTGATCAGGATCACAGGGGCTATCAGTAGTAATATTTTAGTACTTAGCTTCATAGTTAATGACAACACTATTTGTAATTTAGCGCTTGAGTTTATGTTACTTAATGTTCACTCGCTATTAATTAAACGTAGTTCGATGCATTCCTGTGAAGGGAATTAGATTTTTGTTCTATTGTTAGTAATATCATGAATGAAAGACGTAATTGGATAGCAAGATTTGCGAGGTGAGGGATACCTTCAGGCCTGAGAACAGCCTGCTAACGAATAACTAATTGAGATATAAACAAAATATCACTTCTGTCTTTCGCCCAATATGTTCAGTTATTGCGTTAGCTGCGATCTTATTTTATTTATTGACCTACAGTAGGCGAAATACTCCGTCTATTACTAGTAGATGAATGCTTACGATAACTTAACCTGAGTCGCTTTGATGTTTTCACTTGGGTAACAACCCAATACTTTCAAGTGACGAGTAATGGCTGTCAGTTCGGTTATTGCTTGTTGCATCTTATCTGAATCCAGGTGTGCTTCTAAATCTACATAGAACATCTCTTCCCACGGGTTACCCATGATAGGACGAGACTCCAGTTTAGTCATATTGATACCTAAGCGCTGTAAAATCAGTAGAGTTTCGACTAAAGAACCTGCCTCTTGAGAGGTCGACATGATCAGTGTCGTTTTTGCAGGGATTTGAGTCGACACTTCAACAGGTTTACGAGCTACCACGATGAAACGAGTATGGTTTTCAGTTTGGTTTGCAATATTGCCTTGGATTGCTTGTAGGCCGTAAAGCTTACCGCTAGATGCATTACCAATAGCAGCAACATCATCGTCATCTAGCTCTTTCACTTTTTTCATTGCATCAGCGGTGCTTGCGCATGACTCGAGGTTCACTCCTTTAAGACGACTTAAAAATTCGCTGCATTGCTGATGGGGCTGTGGGTGCGAATAGAGTGTTTTGATGTCTTCTAAACGGATATCACTTTTCGCAACAAGGCAGTGCTCAATAGGCTGAGAAAGCTCACCAACGATGTAAAGCGTCGTGTGTTGTAGTAGGTCGTAGACTTCGTTGATTGACCCTGAGCTGGTGTTCTCAATCGGTAGGACACCGTAGTCGGCATGACCAGACTCTACTGTTGATGCGACTTCTTTGAAGTGATTACAGTTCAGCTCAATCAATTCCATATTCTTGCGACTGAAGTATTCGCGACTCGCAAGGTGCGAATATGATCCCTTAGAACCTAAAAATGCAACGCGAGCCAATGGTTTACGGCTTTGCGGGTTCGCTAGGTTTTGTAAGTATGACTGCTGTAGTAAAACGGAATCTTCGATGATAGTGTGAAACAGCTTGGTAATGTACTGTGCATCAAGTTCGTATTTATCTTTGCCGTTGTTGATCAGCTTAACTAATAGTTGCTGCTCTCGTACTGCATCACGAACTGGTTTTGATGTCTCTACCTTGCTTTTAGCGACTTCGATACTTAGCTTGCGACGCTCCGAAAGTAGCTTCAGGAGTTCGTCGTCTAAATCATTAAGACGAAGGCGGATATCATCCAGTGAAATTGAGCGGTCAGTCATAAATGTGTCCTTATAAAAAAGCCTCCCTAGTGTGGGAGGCTTCTTGTTCGTTTTTGACTTGTTTTTCTAAAACGACTTAGCCTCCGATTTACGGAAGAAAAAAGAAGTCAAAAATAAACAAAGATTGAGTATGCATAAAAAGTGATTGTTTTATGAATGTTTAAACACAATAAGCAAGCGAGCAACAAGCGTCAAGCAAAAAAATAGCGCCCTGAGGCGCTATTTTTTAATCTGTTATCTTTCCTTATTCTACTTCAGCTTCTAGCTCTTCGATTTCAGGCTTGTCAGCGCGGCGCGCTTCTGGTTTATGGCGTAGCTTGTTGAGTTGACGCTCTAGTTTTTGTTCCACTTCGTTGATCGCTACGTAGAGGTCGTCATGAATTGATGAGGCAACAAGTTGGCCTTTTGGTACGGTTAGTACCGCTTCAAATTTCTTCTTCTTGTTTGGTTCTTCGCTAAAGCTCGCTTGGCAGCCAATGATGTCTACTTGCCATTTATCCAGCTTCTTAAATTTGCTTTCTATGTGATCACGGATTGCAGAGGTAATGTCGATGTTTTTACCAGTGATGTTCATTTTCATAGAAGTTTTCCTCTGTTGTATCCCTCATGGGTTAACTTCAGATTACGACTTTCAGGAATAAAGAATGTGATCTAGATCTTATTTTGGCTGGGTGGGATAAGCATTAAAATCAAATGTGATCTTACGCAAGTCTTGATATGTTTTTGGCGAAAAATGCTTGTTATCCTTATGAAAAACGATAACTTAGAGGCAAGGCTTCGCTAAAAATTAAACCAGTTTTTAGAGGCGTTTTACAGCCTATAGAAAGTGCTTGATTGAAATTTACTCAATAGTGTTTTGTGATATAGGTCTCGTGATATAGATCGCTACGTAAGCTTCTTCAGAATTAGATAAACAAAAGCCGCATAAGTTGTCTTATGCGGCTTTTGTGTTTTTAGCCTTATCTAAAACCTTTGTTCCCCAAGTGCTAGGATTGAAGGGAAATTTAATCATTAGTGTTCAGTAATCTCGCTGTACCGTCCTCTCGGATGGCATTGATAGCTTGTAATTGTTTATAGATTACGAAGTAACGATTGATGTTGGCAACATAGGTTACGGGTTCTTTACTCACGTATTTGCGAGTGATGATTTCTACGTTTTTAAACCAAATGTTTGGGTTGTAGCCTTTTTGCTTAGCAAGGTGCCTCATCTTTCTGATTTTCGCGGGGCCCGCGTTGTAAGAAGCCAAAGTGAAGTAGATTTGGTTGTCCGATGATATTGCTGGGTCGTCAAAGTATCGGTCTTTGATAAAGCGCATGTATTTCACACCCGCATGGATGTTGTTATCTACCTTGTGGATGTTCTTGATGTTGACGTTTTTATCTTTTGCGGTACTCGGTAATACTTGCATCACACCAATAGCTCCACGATGAGAAACTCTGCTTTGATCAAGCCCTGACTCTTGGAAACCTTGTGCAGATATCATCAAAGGGTCGAATTCGTATTTATTCGAATACTTTTCAAAGACATCTGACAGCTTAGCTACTCGGTCTATTTTATTTGGGTTGAGTGCTCTACCTAACCAGCGAGTGTTGTCGATGTATTTCTGATAAATAACATTCCCAAGTAGGGTGCCTGTTCGTGCGGTCTTAACGTATTTGTTGACCTCTTTCTTTAACAAAGGGCTGTTTTTTCTCAATGCCCATGCTATTTGGCCATTTTCACGTAAGGGCAAGTCATGATGAACTTGAATGTTTTCCATTACGTCAGTCCAAAGCTTGGCTTTATGGCTGTCCAGAATTGTGCCTTGTATATAACCTTGGTTGACTAGCTCTATCAGCTCGTAGTCTTGCAGTGACTCTTCAATGAAGTGGACATGCAGTGGAGGTAAATCCAGTTCATTAAGGTCTTTATTTAACTTTTGCACGCTCTCGAAGTAACTCGAGCTTGCTCGGATCCATACTTCTTTACCGCTCAATTGTTTGATTTTGGTGATAGGTTCGGCCTTTTTCCCAGTGATAATGAGTTCTTTACCATCTTTAATCATTGGATCTGAGAAATCGATGGTTCGTAGTCGTTTGTCGGTGATCGTTAGGTTAGCGACAGCGACATCACCATAGCCAGATTCTAAAGAGGGAAGTAGATCATCTCGTTGTACGGGGATTATTTGAACATTGAGGTAGGGGTGTTTCTTACGAAGGCTTTTCTCAAAGTGGTAGAGCATTTCTGCCACGATGCCTTTTGGCTTGCCATCCTCGATGTAATAAAAACCAAGATCGGCAGATACGAGCACTCTCACCATTCCTTTGGTTTTAAGTACATCTAAGTCTCCCATGTAAGGCTTATTGCTTAATGGGGACAACTCCAATGAGTGGGAATATTGGCTAAATAGCATGATCCCAATAAATAATAACAACCTACTCACATCCACACTCCATGTTGATGATTTGTTAAAAGTTATTTATTGAAGATATCGTGTATTATGCGATTCATCAAGTTTGCGAAATGTGGTTTAAAAAAGCGCGCTAATAAATTAGCGCGCTTTTTTAGATTGATATGTAAGCAAGTTGATTAAGGTAGTGGGTTTAGCTCAATTAACTTCTCTGTTCTTAAAACTGCATCTTCTAAACCAATTTTTTTATAAGCTTTTAACTGTATTTTTAAAGATTTACGAGCTGCAATGGTATCTGGGTAAGTCTTTTGCAGCTCTTGTGTGCGGTTTACTGCCGCAATCCACGCTTCACGCCTTAGGTAGAAATCAGCCGTTGCTAGATCATATTCCGCTAGGCGGTTTTTAAGTGCAAACATGCGTTTTTGTGAGTCTTCAGCATAAGGGCTGCTAGGGAAGCGTTCGAGGAGTCGCTTGAAATCAGCAAAGGCAAGCTTCACTGGTTCTGGATCTCGGTCACTTCGATCGATATTAAAAATATCGTGCATGAAATTTCGATCTTGCGCCATGTGCGTTAAGCCGCGCATGTAAAGAACCCAATCTTGTTTTTCATGAGTTGGGTTTAAGCGTAGGAATCGTGAAATGGTGGCAAGTCCGAGTGCCAAGTCATCATTTTTGTAGTACGCGTAAATCAGATCGAGCTGTACTTGCTCGGAATAGGCGCCGAAGGGATAGCGAGAGTCTAAGGCTTCTAGCTTTTCGATTGCAGAAAGCCAGCTACCGCTCTGCAGTGACTCTTGAGCGTCAGAGTAGAGAACCGATGGTGGTACATCTGGCACTATCTCTTCACTACTTGAACAACCAACCAAGAGTGATACGGCTAATAGACCCGATAAAGTAAGGTGTTTCATGTCAGGCGTCGATTCCTTGAATTAAATATTTCGTAAGCTTCCGTTACTTTCTAACCAGTAACAGATACAATGATGCAATTATTCTATTTTATCCATACTAATGGGTATTAGTCTCACGGTTTTTAAAAAAGTTCGATATGGCTCAGCAGATCACATTAACAGACACAGTAAAAAGCAGCCAGTTAGGTCAACGTTTAGACCAAGCTGTCGCTGAACTATTTACCGATTTTTCTCGCTCTCGTATTAAAGAGTGGCTTCTTGATGGCAAAATCCAAGTGGATGGTGAAGTTATCACTAAGCCACGTGTTAAGGTTTTAGGTGGTGAGGAGATCATCTTGCAAGCTGAACTTGCAGATGAAGAGCGCTGGGAAGCACAAGATATTCCTTTAGACATTGTCTATGAAGATGATGACTTATTGGTGATCAATAAACCTCGCGATCTGGTTGTACACCCAGGAGCAGGCACACCGGATGGAACCATACTAAACGCATTGCTTTTCCATTATCCTCAGATCGCAGAAGTACCTCGTGCGGGTATTGTGCACCGTCTTGATAAAGACACCACTGGCCTTATGGTTGTGGCTAAAACGGTTCCAGCTCAAACTCGTTTAGTGCGTGCTCTTGCTAAGCGTCGTATCACTCGTGAATATGAAGCAATTGCAATTGGTAAAATGACCGCTGGTGGTGTTGTAGAGAAGGGCATTAGCCGTCATGCAACTAAGCGTACATTAATGGACGTGAACGAATTAGGAAAGCCAGCGGTAACTCACTATCGTGTTGCAGAACACTTCCGTGAGCATACTCGTATTCGCTTACGCCTAGAAACGGGTCGTACTCACCAAATCCGTGTTCATATGTCATACCTTCAGCACCCGCTGCTAGGTGATGTTGCATACGGTGGCCGTGCTCGTATTCCAAAAGGTGCATCTGAAGAACTAACGACGATGATTCGTTCTTTTGATCGCCAAGCACTACACGCAGTTATGCTTAAATTTGTTCACCCTATTACAGGTGAAGAAGTTGAATTTCACGCTCCTGTGCCAAATGACATGGTCGTGATGGCTGAAGCGTTACGTGTTGATGCTCGCGAAAACTTAGAAGACGACATTTAATCATGTCGATGCTCATCCCTAATTGGAATGTCCCCCAAAACGTCAAAGCGTTTGCTTCGACGCGTGTTGGTGGTTTTTCTAGCGATGCGTACCAAGGTTTAAACTTAGGTACACATGTTGGGGATGATGCTTCATTTGTTGAAAATAATAGAGCATGGCTCAAGCAACAAGCTAACATGCCTGCTTCACCGATATGGTTAAATCAAACTCACTCAACAGATGTCGTTACGGTTTTAGAACCGACGACAGATATTATTGATGCTGATGGTGCATTTACCACTGCAAAAGGCGTTGTATGCTCTGCGATGACGGCAGATTGTTTACCGGTTATCCTCACTAATACTAACGGTACACAAGTTGCGGCGGTTCATGCAGGTTGGCGTGGTCTTGCTGGTGGTATTCTTGAAAATGCAGTCGCAAAGTTCTCAAATATTGATGAAGCTAACCAGGTTATCGCTTGGCTTGGTCCTGCTATTGGTGAGGATGTGTTTGAGGTAGGTTATGATGTATTGGACGCTTTTGTTAGTTTTGACCCTCAAGCGAAATTAGCATTTAAAGCCAAATCTGAACCTGGCAAGTGGTTAGCAAACATGTCTCAACTCGCGACTCAACGATTGCATAAAGCTGGCGTGACTTCAGTGACAGGTTCGAATCTGTGTACATACGCTGATTCAGATACTTTCTATTCTTATCGTCGAGATGGTATTACTGGGCGTCAGGCTACTTTTATTTGGTTAGAGTAACCTCTAGCGACCGCAAATGGCCATCCTGCTCATTTATATTTTCATATAAGCTCTATTCTTCATTCTTATCCCTTGAAAACCCTCGCTCTCGTATCCATCTTTTAGTCATAAGATCAATATCTCTAAGAGTAAGAAGGTTGATATGCGTCTCGATCGATTCACTAGTAAATTTCAAATTGCGATATCTGATGCTCAGTCACTCGCATTAGGTCGTGATCATCAATATATAGAACCCGTACACCTAATGGTGTCATTGCTAAATCAAGATAGTAGTGCGATTCGTCCACTTTTAACTATGTTGAATGTTGATGTTGTTCAGTTACGTTCGAAATTGAGCGAAATGTTAGATCGTGTGCCGAAAGTAAGTGGTATCGGTGGGGATGTTCAGCTCTCAAATTCAATGGGAACGCTATTCAACCTATGTGACAAGGTCGCGCAAAAGCGTCAAGACAGCTACATCTCTTCGGAAGTTTTCTTACTTGCAGCCATTGAAGACAAAGGCCCTTTAGGTAACTTACTTAAAGAGCTAGGTCTTACTGAACAAAAGTTATCTCAAGCTATCGAGCAAGTTCGAGGCGGTCAAAAAGTTGATGACCCAAATGCGGAAGATAGACGCCAAGCACTAGAGAAGTTCACCATTGATCTGACTGAAAGAGCAGAGCAAGGCAAACTGGATCCTGTGATCGGTCGAGATGATGAGATTCGCCGTACTATTCAAGTTCTGCAACGTCGTACTAAAAATAATCCAGTTATTATCGGTGAGCCTGGTGTGGGTAAAACCGCGATCGTAGAAGGTTTAGCGCAGCGTATTATCAATAATGAGGTGCCTGAAGGGTTAAGAGGTCGACGGGTACTTTCATTAGATATGGGATCTTTGGTTGCCGGCGCTAAATATCGTGGTGAGTTCGAAGAGCGCTTGAAATCGGTTCTTAATGAGTTATCCAAAGAAGAGGGAAATATCATTCTCTTCATTGACGAAATTCATACTATGGTGGGGGCGGGTAAAGGCGAAGGCTCTATGGATGCCGGTAATATGCTAAAACCAGCATTAGCTCGTGGTGAACTGCATTGTGTCGGCGCAACAACGCTTGATGAATATCGCAAGTATATTGAGAAAGACCCGGCATTAGAGCGTCGATTCCAAAAAATACTAGTTGATGAACCAACGGTCGAGGATACCGTAGCTATCCTAAGAGGCTTAAAAGAGCGTTATGAGCTTCATCACCATGTAGAGATTACTGATCCTGCTATTGTTGCTGCGGCGACTCTATCTCATAGGTACGTCTCGGATCGTCAGTTACCAGATAAAGCTATTGATTTGATTGATGAAGCGGCTTCGAGTATTCGCATGCAGATCGATTCAAAACCTGAGTCATTGGATAAATTAGAGCGGAAAATCATTCAACTGAAGATCGAACAACAAGCTTTAACCAACGAAAACGATGAAGCTAGTGAAAAGCGGCTCCGTACATTACAAGCTGAGTTGACCGATAAAGAGCGAGACTTCGCAGAGCTTGAAGAAGTATGGAATGCGGATAAAGCGGCCCTATCGGGTACGCAACATATTAAGTCAGAGCTAGAACAAGCTCGTATGGATATGGACTTTGCAAGGCGAGCAGGTGACCTTAATCGTATGTCAGAGCTTCAATATGGTCGTATTCCTGAATTAGAGAAACAGCTGGATCTAGCGACTCAAGCTGAAATGCAAGAAATGACATTGCTTCGTAATAAGGTCACTGATGCAGAAATCGCAGTAGTGCTATCGAAGCAAACGGGTATCCCGGTATCCAAAATGTTAGAGGCTGAGAAAGACAAGCTTCTTAAAATGGAAAGTGCTTTGCATAAGCGAGTTATAGGTCAAGCCGAAGCTGTCGAAGTGGTGTCGAACGCCATTCGTCGTAGCCGTGCGGGTTTGTCTGATCCGAACAAGCCCATTGGTTCTTTCTTATTTCTCGGTCCTACAGGGGTAGGTAAAACAGAACTGTGTAAAACATTAGCGAACTTCATGTTTGATAGTGAAGATGCCATGGTACGTATCGATATGTCTGAGTTCATGGAGAAGCACTCAGTTGCTCGTTTAGTCGGTGCGCCTCCGGGTTATGTTGGGTATGAAGAGGGTGGGTATCTAACAGAAGCAGTACGTCGTAAGCCGTACTCGGTAATTTTGTTGGATGAAGTAGAGAAAGCTCACCCAGATGTTTTCAACATTCTATTACAGGTTCTTGATGATGGGCGCTTAACCGATGGTCAAGGTCGTACTGTGGATTTTAGGAACACGGTAGTCATCATGACATCTAATCTAGGTTCTGCTCGTATTCAGGAGAATTTCAATACACTGGATTACCAAGGAATCAAAAATGAAGTGATGGAAGTAGTAGGGAAACATTTCCGACCTGAGTTTTTAAACCGTGTTGATGAAAGTGTTGTATTCCATCCATTAGCTCAAGAACACATTCAATCAATTGCCTCTATTCAGCTTGAACATTTAAGTAAGCGTATGGAAGGCAGTGGATATGAACTTGAAGTTTCAGACAAAGCGTTGAAGTTTATTGCTCAAACTGGCTTCGATCCTGTTTATGGTGCAAGGCCTTTGAAACGAGCAATCCAACAAAGTGTTGAGAACCCGTTAGCGAAAGCGATACTTGCTGGCAAAATAAACCCAGATAAGAAAGTACAGCTATTAGTAAACAACGATAGAATTATCGTGCACCAATAATTTAACCACTAACAATAGGTACGATTGTCGAAACTATGCCGTAATCGTACCTATTTTGGATGATTTGCTTGAATAATGTTCGAACGGTCACCTGTGGCGGTTTTTTTTCGTTTTTGGCCTTGTGCAAAGGATTATTATCCCTATAATGCGCCTCCGTTACCAAGGGAAACCAAGCGGTTTTAATTGACTAACAAGATGGTAATAAGCATTTAAGATGCTTTGAAAAACTAGCTGAAAAAAGTGTTTGACACTGAAATCCAATTCGCTAGAATGTCCGTCCACTTAGAGAGGCTCCTTACTTAAAGGAACGCTCAATAAGTAAAGCTCTTTAACAATTTAAACCTATCAATCTGTGTGGGCACTCGTTGA
>NZ_LAUM01000013.1:0-175452 GCF_000972265.1 Vibrio sp. ECSMB14106
TAAAGGTAGCGCCAAAAATTAACTATTGACGCCATAGTCTCTTGTTATATTATTTCACCATAGATGGGCACTTCTGCTTCCAAACCAAGTTGTCTGATTTTGAAATTTCAGAAATAATAGCATTTACTAATTTTTTACTCCCTTCAAATGGCAGATAGATCCCTACAATTCTTGGAGATTTTATGGTTTCCTCGTCATAAAGTAATGTTTTGATTTGCCCTACAGCAACGATTGAGTTTTGTGCTGTAGTTCGATTGAGTTCGCTTTGAATAGGTAGAGCTGCTGATACTGATTTGCCATTGATGCCCAATGTTTGGACAACGAGAGCTCCCTGTAATGCATTAGACTCAGCCTCTATCCCAATAACACCTAAACCAGAAATGTTAGATGTGGAAGCTAGAACTTGAATATTGGCAGTAACTCGTAAGCCAATTCCAACATAGACCGGTACGTTATAATCGACATATTTATCTTTCGCGCTTATTTCTGATTCATCAGCATCGTTCGGAGTTATTTTCATTTCTGTCTTATTCATCCAGGAGAATGGGAAGCTCTTATTTTTCTCCTTCTCACTCTCATCCAGTCTTGCTAGGGACTCACCACTAACAATAATGTAAGAAACTGATTTAGGTTCATAAACTTCAGTGTTTAAAATTTCTAATGGATGTACAAATTCGTTAATTCTAAGCTGCTTATTATATGCAGTTTTCCTAATTCTAATTGCAAAATTAGTAGTATCAGAATTTACGTAATCGACCGTAACTCTATACCGTTCGCCTTTAACACCTAAACCCGATGCAGCATAAGACACGTTACCATTAGCAGCAAAGCTCTCAACTGACATGCGAACAGCATTATCAGGTAGTGATGAAAGTAAATTACAATTAACCTTAGAATTATCGCTTTTATCCACTTTCACAGCAAAGGGATCCATTGGTATATACGTATATCCTGACACTACAGTTGCGTCTGATTGCGCAATTAATGCTTCACTATCGTTAAATTTAGTGCCCACACAGCCTGTTAAGCTAACAAATAAGCATGACAACAATATTTTTTTCAAAACCATAATAACTCCTTGTTCACCTGGGAAATATAACGCCCAATTAAGTAGCCCGAAACGCTCTGGCTAACCTTCCGCATTGCTCGGCAACACAAAAGCCGACGCAAACCAAAAATGCCACGCGTTGAGGGTCTGCTTGAATTGTTTGTTATGTTTTACCACAAACGACTGATTTATTTGGCAAAGAACTGTGTTGTTAAACGTATTTCAAGAAGTGAATCACAAGCCAAACCTCACTTGACCGCCAGACGCACGGAACACCAAGCGCGTAAGTCCACTTCCCTGCCCAATGAGGCAACCCGATAAACGTTCAACAAGCGCCCTCTCTTTCCAACCACAGCGCAGAACAATGGCAAGTTGCCGAGGCAACTGCCAAATTGACATGCTACTTGGCAAAGAAGCTAAAAGCGACTTTGAGCCAGTGGAATTTGCAACCAACCGCCACGACCTGAAAATGAAGCAACCCGCGAACATTGACATGTTTTACGGGTTGAGAAATTCACGAATTGAGGCCGACAATGCGGATTTGCTGAGGAAACTCGGACGAACTGCCAAAGGGGCAAAGAACACAGATCGAAGAAGCTTTAAGCCACTGAAATACAAGTAAACATAACGCTAAGCTAAGTGGCTAACAAACCTGCCACCCTACTAAATTTGAACACCTTAAACACACAGCTTAACCAAACCAAAAATGCCGAGCGTTTGTTAGTCCGTCTTAAGCGCTTTGTTAGTTTGCCACCACGATGAAACCAGAGGTTTAGCGCCAAGATGCTGAATTAGCTATGAAAGTACTGGCTTTGAACACAAAAGTAAAACGGACAGCTCAGAATTTAAACCCAACCAACAAAACGCACTTGGCAAAGAAGACTTTCGTAGATGCCGACAGCCACAAATACCATCTTTCAATGCTCCCGCTTAACTTTCAAAACCAAAGAAGCAGCGTGCAAGAATATTGAGAAATGAACCTTACTAACACGAAAGAGATGAGTAACACGGAAGCCACTTAACCGAAAAACGGGCTACGCGAGATGCCTATTTCGATGATAAATCTTTGGGAAATAACAGGTGAATAGCTAGAACGTAGAACAAAGCTTTTAGACCACAAACGCTTTTCTGCCCTTTGCAAACTAACAGTTATTAGACCGAGAAATTCTACATTTTATCCCTGAAACTATTCTGTCTAGTCACCTATCCAGATCAGCTCGAGTCTAATAAGCTATTTAATAACAGTACCTTACTGATTAACTCACGCAATAGATGTGACTAAATACAGATTTTATCTATAAAACATCAGAAAAATGCAGAAAACGAATGACTAGGTCGCAGTGTGACAATGAACGATTACGCCTTCGGTGCCGTGTACCCCAAATAATAGCAACATGATTGTCGACATTACGCTATAAATATGAGCGGCTTAGAGATAGTCTCTAATTTGGGCGAGTAGCCGCAATATATAGACCCTTGGGGTATTGCTCTATATTACGAAGGTGTCCTCTACTTCGCCATGGTGCTCAAAAATTCGGCTTCGAATTCTTCATCGGCTTCTCGGGTTAGGCACTCCACCAGCCAGTTGATGCTTTCATGATCTAGGTTACTATTTACCACGAACGCCTGTTTCACGCCAAACTTACCAAGCTTGGCTGAACCATAGTTCTTGAATGATTTATTGCCGTGATAATGGAGTGATTTGATCGCCTCCGTGTTAGGTTCTGGTAAGGCATCAAGGGTGTTGGCAAGCTGAATCACCAACTCCATAGGGTTCTTAGATGATGAGATGCGATACAGAAAACCGCCCTCCACTCTTTGGCGTACCCAGTAATCAAAACCGCTGCAATCCATCACTTTGTCACTGACCAGTGCGGCTTCACTGCGATAGCCACACGGCTCTACCACAACAGGTGTGTGTTTGAATTCTGGCTGACCAGATGCGGCATCGGTATGAGGCAAGATCAAGTCACACGGTTTGCTGTCTTTGGCGGTCGGTGCGTTCCAGTGGATAGGCATGAAAACTTGTTCTCGGCGCATCTCTTTGGTCACCACTAATCGCGCTTGGCACTCCCCTTGTGCGCTGCGCACTTTCACCACTGGATTAATAGTGGTGTGGTTGAACGCATCTAGCCCAAATTCATCCAAGTTCAGTTCTGAAACGGTATCTGGGTGCATGGCTACAAAGGGTTCTGGTGTGTGTTCGCCTAAACCTGCGGCCAAGCCTGTGCGGCTCATGGTGTGCCATTGGTCTCGGATTCGGCCTGTGTTCATGATAAGTGGGAATTCAAGGCTGGTATCGGCAATCGGTTTGTCGTGCTCAACTGCAATAAACTGCGCTTTGCCAGATTCAGTAAAGAACTCACCATTGGTAAACATGCGCTGCTCAATAATCTCTGGTTGATACTCTAACACTGGCCATTGCTGTGGAGTGAGTTCGCCATAGCCTTTCTCATCCAGTTGCGTGAGTCCGATTAAGCACAAATCACGCGCTTTACCTGTTTCATTGCCGAGCGCTGTCATCTCGCAATACTCTTTGAAGATCTCACCTTCGTGGCGGAACTCGAACTGCTCTTTGAATCCCATTTTCTGTGCCACTTCTTTCAATATCCACCAATCGGGTTTGGCTTCCCCTGGGCTTGGTAACACGCGGCGTTGGCGTGAGATTCGGCGTTCAGAGTTAGTCACAGTACCCGACTTCTCGCTCCACCCTTGCGCGGGCAGCACCACATCGGCCAAGCGCGTGGTTTCAGTGTCGGCAATACAGTCAGATACCACCACAAATGGGCACTTCTCTAATGCCGCTTTGATCTTTTCACTGTCAGGCAGGCTCACAACTGGGTTGGTTGCCATAATCCACACCGCTTTGATTCTGCCTTCATTCATGGCATCAAATAGGTCGATGGCTTTTAAGCCTGCGCGAGTAGCTAAGCTGTCAGTTTCCCAAAATTCGCTGACGATTTGATGTGACTGTGGGTCACCAAATTCAAAGTGCGCCGCTAAGGTATTGGCTAAGCCGCCTACTTCACGCCCACCCATGGCGTTCGGCTGACCCGTTACAGAGAATGGCCCCATGCCCGGCTTGCCGATTTTCCCGGTGGCTAAATGGCAGTTAATAATGGCATTCACCTTGTCACAACCTTGTGTCGATTGGTTCACGCCTTGGGAGTAAATAGTCAGCACCTTCTCGTTCGATGCAAACAAACTGTAGAACTGTTTTAGCTGCTGCTCTGTTAACCCTGTGATCTCAGGAACGCTTTTGTCGCCCCAGCCAGCTTCGGTATAGCGGTATTGGGTTGCAGATCGAATCGATTCAGTAAAGCCTTGAGTGTGGTTTTCTATGTAGTCTGCATCTAGCTTGTCGTTATCGTCGAGGTAGCCTAATAAGCCGTTAAACAGCGCCACGTCTGAGCCGGATTCTAATGCCAAGTGAATGTCTGCGATTTCACAGGTGTCGGTATAACGCGGGTCGATGACGATGACTTTCAATGCTGGGTTGGCTTGTTTCGCGGCTCTTAGCCTTTGGAAAAGTACCGGGTGACACCATGCTAGGTTGGAACCTGTAATCACGACTAGATCAGCTTGCTCGAGATCTTCATAGCAAACCGGCACTGTGTCTGCGCCAAATGCTCGCTTATGCCCGACCACGGTTGAAGCCATACATAGCCTAGAGTTACTGTCGATGTTGCCACTACCAATGAAGCCTTTCATCAGTTTATTGGCAACATAGTAGTCTTCGGTAAGCAGCTGACCAGACACATAGAACGCAACCGAATCGGCCCCAAATTCTTCGATGGTTTGATTGAATTTGTCTGCGACCAACTGAGTGGCCCTGTTCCAATCCAGCTGTTGTTTTTGCTCATTCTGAATATAAGCAGGCTGTGTAAGACGACCTAAAGGCGTGACGGTATCACCAAGCGCAATTCCTTTAGTACATAACTTTCCATAGTTTGATGGATGATCTTTATCACCACGTACTTCAAGTTTTCCTAGCGATGTCGGTCTCGCTTCTATTCCACACCCTACACCACAATAAGCACAGGTCGATTTTATCCAGCCGCTGTTTGAATCGGTCATCCGTTTTTCGCTCAATTATCCATAATTGTAATAACTCAAACCAAGCAAATAGCACGCCACTTAATAGCAGCCCTTTATTCTCAAATATTTTAATTTAAAAACAACAAGTTAATAAAAATACAAATATCAACAACGAACCAATCAGAATTTAATGAAGACAGAAACTTAATTTTTGCACCATCTTGCGGAAAGTTGCACCACAAACGCTCATTTATATAAATCTAACAAAAAATTTACATACCACTTTAGGGGTATTTGCGTGCCACTACCAAGTTTTAAGCCACTGAAAAATATAAATTATATTTTATTTAAATGGACAATCTGCAATCTGGCACCCTCCTTGCTCCACTAGAAACCAAGACTTAGAAAAAACATTTTTGTTTTTCTTGATGATTATGAATTGAGTGGAATCTCAACCCGGTATTCATCTGCTAACGACTAGAAATGAGATGATGGTGATGCCGAGAATAAGGAATGGATTATGAGCAAGAAGAAAATCGTCGTTGTGGGTAACGGCATGGTTGGACACAAATTTATCGACAACATCCTACAATCAGACAGTGATGAGTTTGATGTTATTACTTTCAGTGAAGAGCCAAGGTTAGCCTACGACAGAGTTCAGCTGACGGCTTACTTCAAGCGCGGAAATGCTGATGACTTGGCATTAACCAGCGAAGAGTATTATCAAAGCAATGGCGTCAATTACCTTCTCAACGCGAGAGTCGCTCAACTGGATACTGAAAATAAGTGCGTTGTGACTGAATCGGGACATACCGAGAGTTATGACACTTTGATTCTGGCGACCGGTTCATTCCCTTTTGTTCCCCCAATTCCCGGTAACGACCAGGAACACTGCCACGTTTATCGCACTATCGAAGATCTAGACGCCATTGAACTATCTAGCAAAGGCAGTAAATCTGGCGTCGTTATTGGTGGTGGTCTGCTTGGCTTAGAAGCGGCAAACGCAGTCAAAAACCTTGGTTTGGAAACCCATGTAGTTGAATTCGCGCCTCGCCTAATGGCCGTTCAATTAGATGACGGTGGCGGTGCCCTACTGCGCAGAAAAATTGAAGACCTTGGTGTGCAAGTTCACACCGAGAAAGCGACCTCTGAAATAGTCGCGGGTGAGAACGCTCGCTACAGAATGAACTTTGCAGACGGCACCCACCTTGAAACCGATATGATCGTGTTCTCTGCAGGTATTCGCCCTCAAGATGCCCTAGCTCGCAGCTCTGATATCGCCATTGGTGAACGTGGCGGCATCGTGATTAACGATCACTGCCAAACCAACATCGACAACGTCTATGCGATTGGTGAATGTGCGCTTTGGGACAACAAGATCTTCGGCTTAGTCGCGCCCGGTTATTCCATGGCGAAAGTCGCGGCTTCGCATATTGTCTCTGACGGTACTGACGACGCTGCGTTCACTGGCGCTGACATGAGCACCAAGCTCAAGCTGCTTGGCGTCGATGTGGCCAGTATTGGTGAAGTACACGGCAAGACGGAAGGCGCTCAATCGTATACCTATAACGATGAAATTGAACAAGTTTATAAACGCCTGATCATCTCGGCAGACGGCACAAAGATTGTCGGTGCAGTATTGGTCGGTGATGCAGAGGCTTACGGTTCGCTACTGCAAATAAAGCAAAATGACATGCCTCTTCCTGAAAACCCATCAGTGTTGATTTTACCTAACGTGGCCGATGATTCAGGTTCGGCAATGGGTGTTGAAGCTCTGCCCGATAGCGCAGTGATTTGTTCGTGTTTTGATGTGACCAAAGGCGACATTAAAGACGCCGTTTCAGCAGGCTGCACCACGATGGCTGCATTGAAAGAAACCACTAATGCTTCAACAGGTTGTGGCGGTTGTTCTGCCCTTGCTAAACAGGTTCTCGATAGCGAGCTAAGTAACCTAGGTGTCGAGGTTTCTAACGATATCTGTGAGCACTTTGCTTATTCTCGCCAAGAGCTTACCGACATCATCAGAGTCAACAAAATCAAAACCTTCGATGAGCTGTTAGATTCTCACGGCAACGGATTGGGCTGTACCGTGTGTAAACCGGCTGTCGGTTCGATTCTGGCTTCCTACTGGAACGATTACATCCTCGAAGATCAACATATCGAACTGCAAGACACCAACGACATCTACCTAGGTAACATGCAAAAAGACGGCACCTACTCTGTGGTTCCGCGTATTGCTGGCGGGGAAATCACTCCAGATAAATTGATCGTGCTTGGCGAAGTCGCTAAAGAATTCGACCTTTACACCAAGATCACCGGTGGTCAGCGTGTCGACTTGTTCGGCGCACAACTTAACGAACTGCCAATCATCTGGAAAAAGCTAATCGATGCTGGTTTTGAAACTGGCCATGCCTACGGTAAATCGGTACGTACCGTGAAATCGTGTGTCGGGAGCACTTGGTGTCGATACGGCGTCGACGACAGTGTTGGCTTAGCGATTCGACTAGAAAACCGCTACAAAGGCTTACGCTCACCACACAAGATCAAGTTTGCGGTTTCTGGCTGTACGCGCGAATGTGCAGAAGCCCAATCAAAAGATTTTGGCATTATCGCAACCGACAAAGGTTGGAACCTTTACATCTGTGGTAACGGCGGTATGCGCCCTCGCCATGCTGACCTATTCGCCACAGATTTAGATGAAACCACACTCCTTAAATACATCGACCGCGTTTTGATGTTCTACACACGTACTGCAGACCGCTTACAGCGTACATCGGTATGGATGGAGAACCTCGAAGGCGGCATTGAATACCTCAAACAAGTCGTGATTGAAGACAAGCTCAATGTTGCTGAAGAACTTGAAGCTGACATCGCTCTCAACATCGAAAAATACCAATGTGAATGGAAAACCACCATCGAAAACCCTGAAAAAATGAAGCGTTTCCAGCACTACATCAACAGCGAAGAAATGGACACTAGCCTGTCATTCATCAAAGAACGAGAACAGCGTTTTCCTAAGCCGAGCTTGAGCTCTTCTTCAGATTCACAACGCGATGAAATACTAACCAAGGCTGACCAAATCGAAGTCACGGAAGTTTCGTAAGACGAATTGCTGGTGAGTGAATCAGTAACAACTAAACCCAATATCGATAGTCGACAGTGGCGCAGCCCAAGAAAACTGCTGTCGGCTATCACCCTAATTAAATTGATTATTAGTTTTATGTTTTGACTAGGAGAAAGTCATGGAAAATTGGACAACCGTATGCAGCACCAGCGACCTAACCCCAAACGGGGGGATTTGCGCCAAAGTAGACGATAACCAAGTGGCTATTTTTTACTGCAAGCGCAGTGACACGCTTTATGGACTCTCTAATTACGATCCTGTTGGCAAGGCGAATGTGATGTCACGTGGTATCATTGGTTCATTAAGCGGTGAGCCTTACGTAGCCTCACCCTTATACAAGCAGCATTACCACTTAGAAACTGGCGCGTGCCTTGAACAACCCGATCTCAAGCTCGTGAAATTTGAAGTTCGCAAGCAAGGAGAACAGGTTCAGGTTCTCGCACCGCTTGCTATCGCCAGTTAACTAAACGCCGACATCATCATGTAAACGCTTTATCAGCGTGAGCAATTTCGGCACAGGGTTTAGCCACATTAATGCGTTCGAATTTCGGAAGTAACGCACGAGCTAAAGCCGGGTAATTTTCCAGATTTAAAGGATTTAAACCATGGATAACACAAAATTTTCGCTGCTTTCATTTACGGGTAAGATAAAAACCTTACACCTAAGTTGGATGGCCTTTTTTATCACCTTTGTTGTGTGGTTCAACTTTGCCCCACTACTGCAAATGGTAAAAACTTCGCTTGGTCTTTCTACTGAAGAGATCAAAACACTGCTTATTCTCAACGTTGCATTGACCATTCCGGCGCGTGTCGCCATTGGTATGTTGACCGACAGATACGGCCCAAGGTTGGTCTACTCTTCGCTACTCGCGGTCTGTTCAATCCCTTGTTTCATGTTTGCTATGGCAGACTCTTTCATTCAAGCGGCCATCGCTCGTTTTCTACTGGGCTTCATTGGTGCAGGTTTCGTTGTCGGTATTCGTCTTGTGTCTGAATGGTTTCCACACAACGAACTGGGTACAGCAGAAGGTATTTACGGCGGTTGGGGTAACTTCGGTTCAGCAGCAGCAGCGTTTACCCTTCCAACTCTCGCTCTAGCGTTTGGTGGTGAAGACGGCTGGCGTTATGCGGTTGGTATTACTGGCGTAATGAGCTTAGCGTTCTCGTTTATCTTCTACAAAAACGTGTCAGATACACCAAAAGGTTCGACTTACTTCAAGCCTGCTCAAGTAACAGCAATGGAAGTGACATCAAAGGGTGACTTTTTCTTCCTACTTATTATGAAGATCCCGATGTATGCCGCTTTAGCGCTACTGACATGGAAGCTATCACCAAGCAACATCAACATGCTGTCTGACATGGCGGTTAACTCGGTTTACGCAGGTTTGGCTGCGCTTTACGTGTACGAAGTGTCGCAAGTTTGGAAAGTAAACAAGAACGTATTTAAAGAAGAAGTGCCAGAGATTCACCAGTACAAATTCAAGCAAGTTGCGGTACTTAACGTATTGTACTTCGCGACATTTGGTTCTGAACTGGCTGTTGTTTCTATGCTGCCGTTGTTCTTCTCTGAAACCTTTGAATTAACACCGGTTCTTGCAGGTATGGTTGCATCGGCTTACGCCTTTATGAACTTAATGTCTCGCCCAGGTGGTGGTTGGATTTCAGATAAGTTCGGTCGTAAACCAACACTGCTTATTCTGACGATTGGTCTTGCTGCGGGTTACTTCGCAATGGGGCAAGTCGACAGCACATGGCCTGTATGGCTAGCGGTTGTCGCGGCGATGGCGTGTTCTTTCTTCGTGCAAGCAGGTGAAGGTGCGGTGTTTGCGACAGTGCCACTGATTAAGCGTCGTATGACAGGTCAGATTGCAGGTATGACCGGAGCTTACGGTAACGTGGGTGCGGTAGTTTACCTAACTGTGTTGTCATTCGTGAGCTACCAAACGTTCTTCTTAGTGATTGCTGCAACAGCGGTACTTGGCTTTGTAACTCTACTGTTCATGGAAGAGCCTAACGGTCAAATCGCCGAAGTAAACGACGACGGTAGCGTGACCTTGATTAACGTATCGAGCTAACCACTCATTGAATCGGGAGTAGTACCGAGGTGTGTTTCACCACTTTGGTACTGCGTTCAAAGGCTCTAGGTTCACTAGGGCTTTTGTTCTTCCTAGGATGTTCTGTCAAGGAAGCGGGAAGAAGAGCAGTAAAGAAGAAGACCAGTTATGACAATTTCATTCAGCCAAGGGCAAGTTATCACGCCAGAATCCAACAACCAGTTAACGCTTAAGTTTGGTGGTTATTCGAATAAAGGCATACGTGATGAAAACCAAGACGCCATCATTGTAAAGCACCCCAAAACTCGTACTGAGCAAGAGTTGAAAGGCAGTGTCGCCTGCATAGCAGACGGGGCAAGTTGCAGTGAACACGGCCAGAAAGCCAGTCACACTAGCGTGATGCAGTTTATCGACGACTATTACGCCACGCCAAATAGCTGGAGCATTCAGCGTTCGGCGCAAAAGGTCTTAACGTCCCTCAATTCTTGGCTCTTCAACACGTCTGTTTCTAATATTCATCCCGCACAACAAGTGAACCACAATGCCCTCGTTTCGACGTTCAGCAGCGTGATACTCAAATCGAACACCGCACATATATTCCACGTTGGCGACAGCCGTATCTACTTACTAAGAGATGGTGAATTACGCCAACTGACCCGCGACCACACCCGTAAAAATATGGGGCAGAAGCATTACTTAACACGCGCCTTAGGCATGGACAACCAACTCAACGTTGACTATCAAGCCCTACCCATCAAGAAAAACGACTGCTTTATCCTCACTTCGGATGGTGTGCATGAATTTGTCTCCCCCAACACATTCAATGAACACATCGATAAGCCTGGAGCGGATTTCGAATACGCTGCACAAACCATCTGTAACACTGCTTTAAGCCACAATAGCTCAGACAACGTGAGCTGTTTGATTGTGCAAGTCAGCCATCTACCTAAACCTTCGCTCATTGAGTTCCATGAAAAACTGGCTAAACGAGCCATCCCACCCGCGTTAAAGCTCGGGCAAAGTATCGACAACTTTATGGTACTTGAGGTGTTGTATGCAGGCTCTAGAAGCCATGTGTACCGGGTGATGCAGAAAGAGACACAAACCGAGTTCGTGCTAAAAGTCCCTTCCGTTCAATATCACGATAGCCCTTCGCAACTCAGAGCTTTCTTTAATGAACAATGGGCGGGGATCTTGTTAAAAAACAAGAGAGTAATGAAGGTTTACCCGACGCCAGAGCATTCGCAATTCTTATATCAAATCTGCGAATGGGTAGAAGGCATCACGCTAAGACAATGGATGTACGACAATCCAAAACCGTCACTCAATGAAGTACGCGACATACTAGAAAAGATCACACAAGGTATTCGAGTATTACAACGCGCAGACATGGTGCACCGAGACTTAAAGCCCGAGAACATTATGCTTCAACATGATGGTGAGATAAAAATCATCGACCTTGGCGCTGTATTAGTCAGAGGACTTGAAGAGGGAGAGCTCGCAGACAAAGACGACACTCCATTAGGTGCGGTCAATTACATTGCACCCGAGACCATCAAGCACAACAGCGCGACCACCAGCTCTGATCTGTTCTCTATCGCTGTGATCGGCTATGAGATGCTAACCGGTGAATTGCCCTACTCTGAAATGACCGCACAATCGCTTAAGCAATCTCGTCATCATCAGTGGAAATACCAACCCATCACCCAGAAACGAGCTGACTTACCAAGCTGGGTGGATTTGGTGTTACAGAAAGCCTGCTCGGAATCGCCAAGCGAACGTCATCAAGTGTTGGGAGATTTTGTGGCAGACCTTTACACACCAAACCAAAGCTTGGTCAAAAGCAAAGCCAAGCAACCTTTGATAAACCGAAACCCGATCCAGTTTTGGAAAGTGTTGGCTTTGTTGCTCGGCATTGTTGCCATTGTAGAAATGGGCTTATTGCTGAGTTCTAGTTAATTACAGGTTCGAGTTAAAACCAAGTGCGGATTAAAAACCCAAGTTCGAGCTAAACGCGAGGCTTCTAGCTAACCGAAAAGCTCGAGCTAGCCTCGTTTCACTAAGCTTCTTGGTACGAGTTCAATACCCGCTTGGTAACGCTTAGCCGATGCATTTAACGCCAAAGCAAAGGCACTATCGGCAATCACTTCAAACTGCTGGGGCAGTGAGTGGACTTTGAAAGGCAAGAAGTCGAGCAGTCGGTTATCACCAAAGGTCGCCAACTTCACTTGATTAACCAGTTCTGGCTTTTCGACCATCACATCCAGCACACCTTCTAACAAGGTGTAAGACATGGTAACAATTGCATCGGGCACCGTGCCTTTGGCAATCCAACCCTCAAAAATCTCACGCCCAGATTCTCTGTCAAAATGCGCGCCGTAACCCACAACGGTAGGTTTGTCTTCTGACAGTCCGATTTGTTGACCATACGCTTTGTTTGCCGCTTCGAAACCCAACTGGCGTTCACGTGATATGTTTAGATCTGGCAATGCACCTATCAAACCAACACTATCAATACTGTCATCGAGAATCGAATGCGTCAGTTCAAACGCAGCTTCAAAATCTTCACTGAGTACGCAAGCAAAGTGCTCGTCATCTAACGGACGGTCAATTGCGATCACAGGCGTTCCTGAGTTTTGCAACTTTAAGTAGAACTCGTTGGCGTCTGGCATGGAACTCGCCACCAACAAGGCATCGATACGACGACTCACCAAGGCTTCCGCAACTTTACGTTCGGTTTCAGCGTCATCATCTGAACAACCAATCAAAATCTGGTAGCCCACTTTACGTGAGTTCTGCTCTATCAGTTTTGCTAAACGCGCGTAACTGCTGTTTTCCAAATCCGGAATAATCAAACCAAATGAACGGCTATTACCAGCACGCAGCGACGACGCTGCATGGTCTGGACGGTAGTTGTACTCTTCCACCACAGCCATGACTTTCTGCTGAGTCTTCTCGCTGATTCTGTATTTCTGCGCCTTGCCGTTGATCACATAACTGGCTGTGGTTTTCGATACTCCAGCCAATTTAGCAATTTCATCAAGTGTCATATGGGTGACCTGTATTTTGTGCGTAGGATCATATAACCAATGATCTGATCCTCGGATTAGTTGAATTATAGGCTGAATCGATTCAGTATGAAAGCTGAAAGGATTCAGCAAAATCTGAAAAGTGACTTCAATCATCCTTTTGTATGGGTTGAGCGTCATTTGTTGTGATTCAACTTCTCGTTATTAACGAAACTGAAATTACGACACGCAGCAAAACTATTTTGAAAACCAAAATCGGCTTTGCTGAATTTTTTTACACTGAATGCTGAATCGATTCAGCCAACGTCGAACAAAGAGCAAAGCAACGAGAAAATATTGTTCTAGACTGAATCGTAGCGATACACAAATTCTCAAGCTATACGCTAAAGAGGCACCATGCTTAAATTATCAAAATCTGACATCACTCTAGGCCAATCTGCCGAAGACAAATTCAAAGCAATTCAAAACATTGCTGGCGACCTGACAGCTAAAGGTTTAGTTGACTCTGGTTACGTTGAAGGAATGCTGAACCGTGAAAACCAGAACTCTACGTTCCTAGGTAACGGCATCGCGATTCCTCACGGAACGACGGATACTCGTGGCCTAGTAAAAGAGACAGGCGTTGCGGTACACCACTTCCCTGAAGGTATTGATTGGGCAGACGGCAACCGTGTTTACGTTGCGATTGGTATTGCAGCTAAATCTGACGAGCACTTAGGCATTCTTAAGCAACTGACCAAAGTTCTAGCGGCTGACGGTGTTGAAGAGAAATTAAAGCAAGCGAAATCAGAAGACGAAATCATCGCCCTACTTAACGGCGAAGTTCAGCTAGAAGCCGACCTAGACGCTTCTTTGGTTCAACTACTGTTCCCTGCAAGCGACATGATTCAAATGTCTGCTGTAGCGGGCGGCCTACTTAAAAACACAGGTTGCACAGACAACGCATTCGTTGCTGACCTAGTAACGAAAACACCGACTCACCTAGGCCAAGGCCTTTGGTTGTTGGGCAGCGATAAAGGCGTAACTCGCACTGGCGTATCTTTCGTTTCAACAGCGAACCATTGTGAATTCGAAGGCACACCAGTGAAAGCATTGGTGGCATTTGCAGCTTGCAACAGCGCACACCAATCGATTCTAGCAAACCTAAGCAAGATGGTTTTCGAAGGTAAACAGCAACAACTGTTAACCGCTGACGCAGCGCAAGTAATTGGCCTTCTAAAAGGTGAAGCGGTTTCTACAGCTTCTCAAGACGATGACAACTGCGCAGTATTCAAAATCAAAAACGCACACGGTCTGCACGCTCGTCCGGGTGCAATGCTAGTGGCTGAAGCGAAGAAATTCGAATCAACGATCCGTGTTTCAAACCTAGATGGCGACGGAAAAGAAGTGAACGCGAAGAGCTTGATGAAAGTCATCGCACTTGGCGTTAAACATGGCCACCAGCTTCAGTTTGTTGCTGAAGGTGAAGATGCAGCACAAGCACTTGAATCGATTGGTAAAGCTATCGCTTCAGGCCTTGGCGAAGGTTAAGGAATCGATATGTCTAATCAACAAATCAAAGCCGTTACCGTTACGCTAAACCCTGCTCTAGATCTAACTGGCGCTATCGACGCACTTAACGTGGGTTCAGTGAGCCTAGTGAACAAAGGCTCTCTACATGCGGCAGGTAAAGGCGTAAACGTAGCAAAAGTGCTTTCAGAGCTTGGCGCTAAAGTGACCGTAACTGGTTTCCTTGGTCGCAATAACGAAGAAGCATTCTGCCAACTGTTTGAACAGATGGGCGCAACTGACCGCTTCATCCGTGTTGATGGCGCAACTCGTATCAACGTGAAACTGGTAGAGAACTCAGGCCAAGTTAGCGACATCAACTTCCCAGGTGTTCCTGTTGATGCTGACGCTATCAAAGCGTTTGAAGAAACCTTGCTAGAACTGGCTGAAGACCACGAATACTTCGTGATTGCAGGCAGCTTGCCACAAGGCGTATCGCCAGAGCTTTGCGCTTCTTGGGTACAGCGCTTGCGTGACCTAGGTAAAAAGGTGTTGTTCGACAGCAGCCGTGACGCACTCAAAGCCGGTATCAATGCACAACCTTGGTTAATTAAGCCAAACGATGAAGAGCTGTCTCAACTGTTCAATGCCGAACTGACAACACGTGACCAGTGCCAACACGCAGGCCAAGCCCTAAGTGAAAAAGGCATCGATAACATCGTGGTATCACTTGGTGCAGAAGGCGTGATGTGGCTTAACCAAGATGAATGGCTACATGCTCAACCTCCGCGTATGCAAGTGGTAAGCACGGTAGGTGCAGGTGACACATTAGTCGCAGGCCTATGTTGGGGTCACATGCAACAGATGCCAAAACCAGAACTTATTAAATTCGCAACCGCCCTATCTGCTCTAGCAGTTTCACAGGTAGGCGTGGGCATCACCAGCCAACAAGAGCTGGATTCAGTACTACAAAATATCCAATTACAGTCGCTTAGTGCTCCAACTAGCCAGTTAGACACAAGCAAATAGGACAAAAGGTTTATTATGAATATTACCATTATCACAGCTTGCCCTAGTGGCGTAGCAAACAGCATCATCGCCGCAGGCTTGTTAGAGCAAGCGACAAAAGCACTGGGTTGGAACGCCGCTATTGAATGTCAATCAAGCGTGCTACCTGACTCAACCGTATCGCAAGACACTATCGACAGCAGCGACGTCGTGGTTATCGCAGCTAACACCAACGTTGATAAAGCGCGCTTTGTCGGTAAGAAAGTGTACCAAGCGGCTATCTCTGAATGCACAGCTGATACAAAAGCATTTCTAGAGAAAGCGGTAGCTGAAGCAACGGTACTAGATGCTTCTCAAGTTGAAGAAACGGTTGCAGTAACGGGTACTTCTCCAAACTCTTCTACAACAGCAAGCACGGGCAGCAAAAAAATCGTAGCGATTACCGCTTGCCCGACTGGTGTTGCACATACCTTTATGGCAGCTGAAGCGCTTGAAGCAGAAGGCAAACGCCTAGGTCACCAAATCAAAGTGGAAACTCGCGGCTCTGTAGGTGCGAAGAACCAACTGACAGACCAAGAAATCGCAGACGCTGATCTGGTTATCATCGCAGCAGATATCGACGTTCCACTGGATCGTTTTAACGGCAAAGCGCTATACAAAACAACAACAAGCCCTGCTTTGAAGAAAACAAAGCAAGAGATGGAAAAAGCATTCGCAGAAGCTAAACCATACCAACACACAGCTTCTTCAAATTCAGCGCCTGCTGACGAGAAGAAAGGCGTGTACAAGCACCTAATGACAGGTGTTTCTCACATGCTCCCTGTGGTTGTTGCGGGCGGTTTGATCATCGCATTGTCTTTCGTATTCGGTATCGAAGCGTTTAAAGAAGAAGGCACACTGGCTGCAGCACTGATGACTATCGGTGGTGGTTCTGCATTCGCACTGATGATTCCTGTTCTGGCTGGTTTCATTGCATTCTCAATTGCTGATCGTCCGGGTCTGGCTCCAGGTCTAATCGGCGGTATGCTGGCTAGCTCAACAGGCGCAGGTTTCCTAGGTGGTATCGCAGCGGGTTTCATTGCCGGTTACGCTGCTAAATTCATTGCCGACAAGGTTCAACTTCCACAATCCATGGAAGCCCTCAAGCCAATCCTGATCATTCCGTTTATCGCGAGTTTGTTCACCGGTCTTGTGATGGTTTACATCGTGGGTGGCCCTGTATCTGGCGTGATGAGCGCAATGACAACTTTCCTAAACAACATGGGAACGTCTAACGCGATTCTTCTGGGTGTGATTCTAGGCGCAATGATGTGTTTCGACCTTGGTGGTCCAGTAAACAAAGCAGCTTACACATTCGGTGTTGGCCTACTGGCTTCGCAAACTTACGCACCAATGGCAGCAATCATGGCAGCAGGTATGGTTCCAGCTCTAGGTATGGGCCTTGCGACTTTCCTAGTGAAAGACAAGTTTGAAGCGGGCGAACGTGAAGCGGGTAAAGCATCATTCGTTCTTGGCCTATGCTTCATCTCTGAAGGTGCGATTCCATTCGCAGCGAAAGACCCAATGCGTGTTATCCCAGCTTGTATGGCAGGTGGTGCACTAACTGGCGCTCTTTCAATGATGTTTGGTGCTCAGCTAATGGCTCCACACGGCGGCTTGTTCGTACTACTGATTCCTGGTGCTATCTCTCCAGTTCTTATGTACCTAGTGGCGATTGCAGCGGGTACAGCAGTAACAGGCTTTGGTTACGCAGCTCTTAAAAAGATGAGCGACTCTAAGGCAACTGCAGAGGCTTAATCCCCTACTCTGGTTAACGGTTCAACCCGATAACCAGAGGCTCTTGATAACCGGTTTCTTGGTAAAACGGCTCCTTAAAACAAAGGCTCCTCATTTGAGGAGCCTTTTTATTGGAACTATCTAGAAACGCTCGCTCTGGAGTTACTTTTCTGAGGTCGCTAACACAGGTAACTGGAATGCAAACGTCACACCTTCGACATCATCCGTGTCGATCTGACGAATCATCTCTACCAAATAACCTTGCACATCTAACTTCAAACCTTGTTGCTCAACCGCCTTAAACAGAGCTTCTAAGGCCGTGCTATACGCCACATCCGAAACCAGATAAACATCGCTACACAAGTAGTAGCCTTCTGGAATGATCTTATCGTAACGGTCTTTAGCGACTTGCCAGTTTCCAATTTCAACGTCGATGTCGTCCCACTTATTTCTCATTTGTTTAATCGGTGTGGTGCCCATCAACTGAGTCGACTTCTGACCATACATCTCAAACACAGTGTCCCAGTCAGGATCGTCTAGTTTAAGCTTCTGCATGCCACGCTCTGGATACCAAGCCAATTCGGTAGGCATCGACTTAACCAGTTCTTCTTCCATTGAAGACTGCACGCCCGGATGGGCCAATTTCTGAATGAAATCTGCCGTTTCTTTAGGTGTCGCGTTATAGCCCATTTCTCGAATGTGCTTCGCCGTGACGCCAAGTTCACGCTTGAGCGCCTTACCTAACGACTGTGACGATGAAAACCCGCAATACTGAGCAATTTCAATAACGCTCCACGGCTCATCATTGAGCAACAAACTGACCGCGACTTGCAGCCGAACTCGACCTAAATATTGGCCCGGCGTTTCGTTGAACAGCTCAGTAAACTGCCGATGAAAGTGATAGGGAGAAATCGCACTCTCGGTTGCTATCTCCTCCCAAGTACGTCGCTCACCCCACTCTTCATGCATCAAATTAAGCGCATGTGAAAAGCGTTTTTGAAGATGTTCTGGCAAAGATTCAATCAATGCAATCTCTGGCACGAGTTTGAAACCAGGCACCAATTGATAATCAGGTTTGTTCTCTTGCTTCATACGGTCTTTGTTCTCAGGTACATTGGGTCTGATCTCGGATAGCTTGACTTCACTATCGTCTTTGTCCTTTATAAAATCAATCACGATCGCCCCAAAGTGAGTTCTTCTGATAAATCTTGTTCGCCCGGTTCTTTTTCAATTAAATTTTCAAGTAAAGGTGGCTTACGGCAAAACAAACCAAGCAGTACGGGAATCAAAATCAGCGTTACCGCTGTGGCAAACAACTCACCAAACACTAACGACACCGCCGCAGGCTTTAAGTATTGTGCTTGTTCCGCAGTTTCGCTTAACAAAGGCAACAACCCACACACAGTGGTAATCGTGGTTAAGAAAATCGCTCTCAAACGGCTAGTACCTGCGATTACTAACGCTTTCTGTAACGGCACGCCTTGGCGATATTCAACATTAAAACGCGTGATCAGCACCAGCGAGTCATTAATCACAATCC
Organism: Vibrio sp. ECSMB14106; assembly: GCF_000972265.1. Lineage (NCBI taxonomy): Bacteria > Pseudomonadati > Pseudomonadota > Gammaproteobacteria > Vibrionales > Vibrionaceae > Vibrio > Vibrio sp. ECSMB14106. Next base: position 19,106 of record NZ_LAUM01000013.1, read on the forward strand.
CCGTCATGGCCATCATACCGAACATTGAAAGAATGCTGATTGGCAAATCCATCAAGTAATGACCAAAAATCGCGCCTGCGAATCCGAATGGTATTACCGCCATGATGATCATTGGTTGCCAATAAGACTTCAATGGCACCGCCAACAAAATGTAGATCATGATAAGCGTTAGTATCATCGCTGATTTGAAGCCGTTTGACACCTCACCGATTTCTTCAAACTCGCCGCCCGCTTTGATGGTCACGCTTGGAAACTGTAAGTGCAAAGATTCAATTGTATCTTCGAGTTGCTCACGTGTTTTCTCTGGGGATTGTAGGTCACGGTTCTGCTTCCAATACAGGTTGATGACTTGCTCTCGGTCACGGCGGTAAACCACTTGCGGCTCTTGCTTGTGGCGGAACTCAGCAATATCGCCAATCATCACACTACCACCATTCGGCAACATAATAATGGCTTCTTCCAACTGAGCTAAGGTTCTACGCTCATCCCTTGGATATTGCAGCAGCACCTTAGTTTCTTGCCCGTTTTCCAACAGACGATGCACTTCTCTTTCGCCAAACGCTTCTCCTGCGAGTTGAGCTAGCGTGGCTTGAGTTAACCCAAGCTGTTGCCCATATTGATTTAACACCAAGCGAACTTGCGGTAAACCGTCCTGACCATCGTCGTAAACATCCGAAACGCCTTTCAACGACGCTAATGTATTGGCTAACTGCTCGCTTACTCTTGATGCAAGCTCACGTTCATTGGAAGAGATCGTTAAAAATGTGCCACCAGCAGGCTCCTCAGCTGCGCTGAATTTAACCGAGTAAGCGCCTTCAATTTGCCCAGTATTTTCTCGCCATCGCTTCAACAGTAGGTTACCCGGCAATAAGCTCAAAGATTCATTGGTGAGCTCGGCAGTGACTTCAATTTCACCATAGCCATCAGACCAAGCGAGCAGGTTCACAACAGGCTTCTCTTGCAACGGATAATTTTCCATTAAACCCTTTTCGACCTGCGTCATTGCTTGCTCTACTTGCAACAAAGCTTGGCGCTGTAAAGGCAACGGCGCGCCATCTTCTAGCTCAATAACCGCAGTGATGTAACGCCCCGGAATTTCAGGGAACAACGCACTGCGAATCGCACCATTCGACCACATGCCATAAGCCAGTGAAATAACCGCCACAAACCCAAGCAAAGACGCCACTTTGTAGCCAAGAGCAAACTCCAATACCGGCTTATAAATGTTGAGATTGAACCACTGCAACCCGCCTTGAGCAGCATTCTGCACCTTGGCAAAGATACTTGTTGATGGCTTTTTCACTGAAAGCTGTGCCAAGTGTGACGGCAGAATAAATTTGCTCTCGATAAGTGAGAAGATCAAAGCGAAGATCACTACTGCAGAAAACCCCGCAAGCACCTTGGCTAACTCATTGTTAATCCATAACATTGGAGAAAACGCTGCGATGGTTGTCAGCACACCGAATACAGTTGCCACTGACACGGAGTGCACGCCTTGCCAAGCGGCTGTCTTCCCGTTTAGATTTGAGGAGCCGTTTATATTTGAGAAACCATTGGTATTAGGAGAATAGCCGACGTTACCCGTCCGTTTTTCATGTATCGCTTCCCCGACAACAACTGCATCGTCCACCAGCACACCGAGCACCAAGATAAAGCCAAACAGGGTGATGTCGTTGATGCTGTAGTTAAACCACTGCATTGCGGCTAGCGTTCCAGTCAGCGCAATCGGAATCCCCATTGCGACCCAAAACGCGAGCCTAATTTCAAGGAATACGCCAAGCAAAATCAGAACTATTAACAAGCCTTGCCATGCGTTCTCACTCAGGCGAAATAACTGGTCTTCGATGTAAGGTGCCATGTCGGCCATGGTATTCAACTCAATATCCGACGGCAAAATCGCGCGTTGTACAGCCAATGTTTCGCTAATCGCTTCACTGACTTTAAGCAAATTGTCGGTTTGGCTAGTGCTGACCAATAAGGCGATGGCGTTAGAGCCGTTGTTACGCACGATAGAACCACTGTACTGGTAGCCACGACTTAACTTGGCGATATCACCCAACAGTATTTTTCCGTTGCTTCCCGAAATTACGACAAGCTGATTCAGCTTCTGTAGATCATCGGCATAACCCTCACCACGAATCACCATTCGGCCTTTGTCACTGATCAGTTCACCGCTACGAGTCTCAAGCGAACGCTGCTCAACGAGCTCTGCGAGATCTTCTAAACTCAACCCCAACGCTTTCAGTTGGTCAGGATCTGGCTCGATAACCAATTGAGATGCGCGAGTTCCCCAATTTGATACTTTCGAGATACGCGGGTTCTTCTTCAGTGCTTGTTCAAGTTGCTTGGCGATAGGTTGCAGTTCGTCATCGGTTCTTGGCCCAGACACCACCACAAACGCCGCTAAATTGGTAAATTCGTTACGCACGACTTGCGGCCTTTCTGCTTGCACGGGAAAGCCATTGATGGCGTTAACTTGATTACGAATGTCATCCAACAGCTTGTCTAAATCTGCGCTGCTGGTTTTACGCACCACGACTCTAGAAACGCTAGCACTCGACTGACTGGTGATCTGTTTGATGCCTGGAATACCGCTGATCGACTCTTCGATTCGCTGGGTCACGCTCTCATCGATCTGTTGCGCTGTACCGCCGGGGTAAGCCACGGTAATGCTGATTGAAGATGGTGCAATTTGTGGAAACGACTCAACACGTAACAGCCCAAATGCCAGCACGCCACTAATAACAATCGCCATCATCAACAAATTAGCGGCGACTGGATTGTTAATAAACCATTTAGTCATCCAACTCATTAGTTTGATTCCTTAATCTGTGCTGCATCAGATTTGCCGGCAAGCATTGCTTCAGAGCGTCCTTCATAGAATCTAGGCGCGACTTGTTTACCAATTAGCATCGAATAAAGCGGATATTGCACCACACGGCGAGCCTTATCACTTTGATCATTGAAGCGAATATCGAGCTGTTGGCTGCCTTGTCCAATGAGCGCTACCGACTCTTTTTGTAAACGATCTTCTTTGTCTAACGTCCACACATACCCATCTCGGGTCATCGCGCTCAGAGGTACGCTTACTACGTCATCTTTTAGACCTAAGTTAACCACGGCTTGAATCTGCTGATTCGGAAACAGTCTTGGCTTGTTTTGGTAAGGGTCTTCAACCAAGAGTACCACCTGTCTTTGACGAGTCACCGAATCCACTTCCGGAGACACATAGCGCACCTTCGCCGGCCATTGATTCCCAGAACGACTGACGACACGAATACTTGGCTTAACTAAGGCGGCTTGTACTTGTTGCCAGTGCATTTCAGAGATAGGCAGCTCAATATCAATCGAATCACTGGCAGCTAATTCAAAGGTCACTTGCCCCGACTCTATCCACTCTCTCGGGCTAATGTGGCGTTTCATGATGACCGCATCAAAAGGCGCGGTAATCACCGACTCTTCCAGTAGTTTCCGCGCGCTTATGTAAGCCTGTTTTGCTTGTTTTAGATTAGCTTTCGCTGCAAGTAATTGAGGCTCTCTGCGAGCAAAGGATGAACTTGTTTTTGGGTTAAGCATTTTGAGAGCGACCGTTTGTTCATGCTTAGCCTGTTTCAACTCAAGTTCCGCTTGTTTCAATGCACTTAACGCTTGCGCCAAGTTCGCATCGACGGCACTGGTATCTAGCCTCGCTAACACATCGCCTTTGCTAACCAACTTTCCCGGCTCAATGTTTTCATTCAGCCATTTCAATTGCGCACTTCTCGACGCTTTCAGCTGAATCGGCCAACGAGCAGCGGTCAAGCCTAATACCGTTAACGTCGATTCGTGTTGTGATGGCGTCACCTCCAACATGGAAACGGGAGCCAGTACCGCTTGTTTCTTTACGGGCTCTACCGCCTCGGGTTCTAATTCATCGACAACAACCAAAGCAACAAAGATAGCCGCACAACCGACAAGTACTGAAAGTGGCTTTTTAAATCTCATAAGGCATCTCCTTGGTAGCCTGTTGAACGGAGGTGTGATTAAGTCGCTGACTGATTTCAGTAAGACGAGAAAGGGTTTGTAATGTGATTGGCAGCATTACGGCAGTTTCAACAAACTCCAGTGAATAGGTAACAATGGAGAACACTTGCCCCGCGGTTGGCCCAATAAGCCGGCTCACCATCCACAAATTGCCGACTACCGCGCCAAACAACACAGTAAAGATCAGCCCGTAGACTAAGCATCACGTTTTCAGCCAATATCATTAACCAAGTCGCGGCGACCTGTAATGGATTAAGACGAATAATCGTCAGAAGAGAGATGGGATGTTTGAATAGCATTATTGAGCCCATAAATGAATATGGCGTCAGTATTACCAATTCGGCATGGGAAAAAGTGTCCCAAATTGCTGTGTTAGGTAGGTAGTTTACAATAAGGGAGCTTTTATTTACCAAAACTCCCTTATTGTCACTCATAAGAAACGTTAGTGTGGACAGTGGTAACTATCGAGATATGTATCGCTATTTGATGGTGAGCCTAATCAACATATTAATGCACTAGGCGCTGCAGTTGTGGCGTGTTATTACAGGGGAATAGCTAGTGAAACTAACATTTCAATAAGAAGTCGATGAGCAAAACGAGGGGTGTACCGGCACACCCGACAGTACGTTTATTCGTTACGTATTGTCGGGCGAAAAATTGAATTAACTGGTTAGCGCTTCTTCAAACACACCTAACTCGCGACCAAGCCACGTAGCACGAACGGTATGATCTAAGGTCTCTTCGCCCCCCGTTACTGGGTGAATCAGCACTGACATATCTCCTCGTGCTTGCTCAAGCCACTCAACAAATCCAGATTCTTTATTAACAAAATGGACCTCAAACATTGGCATTTTATGTGGGCCTACCAAGCGCTGTATCAATGGATAAACTTCTAATACATCCTTACGCTCTGTAATAATTTTCTGACGTAGTGTCTCAGCTTGCTCTGCAAATCGCAGAGGGAAATAAACGTGACCGTGGTACATGGCACCATCCTTTAGAATTATGATATCGCGATTTTATACCTAAACCGCCTTCAATAGCTAAATCTAAATAAGTGGACTTACTTTCAAAAGGATCCATAAGAAACAAAAATAGAGTTTGAGTCAACGTTGGCCGGTAAAACAAACTCTATAACGTGGTGTCGACTATCGCTTTGAAGACCTACGGGCGTAGTTTTAAAACACGATCAATATCTTCAGCAGAATGGCGCTCTGGTACTTGCTCCCACTCTTCGCCAAATGAGCGGTTAACGACTCGGCCGCGTTGGAAACCTTCACGCGCTTCAAGTTGCTTCGCCCAACGAACGACATTGGTGTAAGACTCAACTTGTAGGAACTCAGCCGCATCATACAGCTTGCCTAGTACAAGGTTGCCATACCAAGGCCAAATCGCGATATCAGCGATGCTAAGCTCTTCACCTGCAACAAATGTGTTGTTTGCTAACTGTTTATCTAACACGTCTAGCTGGCGCTTTGCTTCCATCGCAAAACGGTTAATTGGGTACTCTTGTTTTTCATCAGCGTAAGCGTAGAAGTGACCAAAACCACCACCTAAGAATGGCGCTGAACCTTGTGCCCAGAACAACCAATTGATAGTTTGCGTTCTTGCCGCTCCTTCTTTGGGTAGGAAGTAACCAAACTTTTCAGCCAGATGCATCAAGATAGATGCCGATTCGAAAACATTAACGTCTTCATCACCAGACTTGTCGACAAGTGCTGGTATTTTAGAGTTTGGGTTCACACCAACAAAGCCAGAAGAGAACTGATCAGCCTCACCGATATTGATCAAGTACGCATCATATTCAGCTTCTTTAACACCCACCGCCAACAGCTCTTCTAGCATGATAGTGACTTTCTGGCCGTTAGGTGTGCCAAGAGAATACAGTTGCAAAGCATGGTCACCAACAGGAAGCTCTTTATCAAATCGAGCGCCAGATTCAGGGCTGTTAATGTTTGCCCACTTATTACCACCAGCAGTATCGTTAACCCAAACTTTTGGCGGTGTGTATTGTTGTGACATGATATTTCCTTATTAATATAGGGTCTCACAAACTGATATTAGGTCACATGTCCTTGGTTAAAACCCCTGAATACGATTTATTTTCAAACTGTTAAGCATGGCTTATTCCTGAAAGACATAACCCGTTTACCGAGAGGATTCATATAAAAGGTAAGCACCTATTCTAATCTTGTTTCGAACCTCATTTAATGTTGGTCAGTCTAGAGCATCATTTAGCAACGACAGTCCTACCCGTTCCAGAAAGCTGTGATAAAATCGGGAGATTACAATTGATAAGGATTAGGCAATGTCTTCTGATTACACAGGCTCGAGTGCTGCGTACGCTCGCCAAGAGAAAGGCTACCGCGAAAAAGCACTGAAACTGTACCCTTGGGTTTGTGGTAAATGTGCACGTGAATTTGTTTACTCAAACTTAAGAGAGCTTACCGTTCACCACGTGGATCACGACCATACAAACAACCCTGAAGATGGTAGCAACTGGGAACTACTGTGCTTGTACTGTCACGATCATGAGCACTCAAAATACACGGATCATGACCGTTACGGTGTTGATGCAAAAGCCCGTTTAGACGACCATCAATCAGCAACGCACAATCCCTTTGCTGATCTAGCGAAGTTGATGAAGAAGTAACACACGTTAAGACCTGTATTTGCTAGATGATAGCGGCTAGAGACTAGATAAATAACAAGAACCCCAAGTATGTCGCCATACTGGGGGTTCTTTTATCTGCCCTACAAATTCAGCGAGGCAAGATCAAAAAAGCCTTCCGAAGAAAGCTTTTTAAGAATCAAATTGAATTACGCTGCTGCTTGTTTGCGAGACTCTTCTATCTGCTTAGCGCGCTTTTTTAGCGTCAATTTATCGCGGTATGCAAACCAAACGTAAGACACAACCACTAAGAAGAACAGGTATGACAATGAGAAAATAAACGGCGATTGAATGATATCGTTCGAGATCCCCCAAGAAACACCGATAACCGTCACAGCGATTTTCGCGAAGAAGCCACACATTAATAGCATTAAAGCCAACTGCGGAAAACGCGTGCTGCGAAATGCAAGCCAATAGCAACTACCCACCGCTAATGCAGCAATATAGAAGCCAAACAAGAAAGAGTGAATATGGTCAGCTGCCGCCAAACCACCAGAAATTGACATCAATAGAATTAAAAACAGTTTCATAATACTCGCCTCGCCATAAGTTGGAAACGCATCCTTTCAAATTTGGAATCTTTGTTTATGTGCTATTTTCCCACTTTCTCTCGACAACACAACCCCTTGTATCGGACAAAATGTAAGCAAAAGTACCCACAAAAACCACTATTAACAAGTAATTAACAACTTGTTTTTGATTGTACTCCGTTACTCCTTGTCTCATATAAACAAAGCGCTATTTTGATTTATTTTGTTACACAAAGTTAACTTTATAAAAAATTTAAAATAATTCTAAAATTTGTGATATCCGCACGCAATACAAGGCTACTCAGAAACCATGACGAAAAAATCCCTAAAGATAAATAAGATGACAGCACTAAAAAAACAAAATAGAAAGGTGTTGAAAACAATTTAAAAACCAACAAAAAACACCCTGTTAACAAAGAAAGCTTAATTGACCAAAAACGGAAAAATAGATTCCAATCACATTTTTATTGGTTATAATCCGCGCTCTTTTGCGTCACCTGTTGAAAAACGCAAACTAATTTTGAAGAAATAATCACAATAACCCGTCATTAGTTAAGTGACTCTCCACATAATTGATGACAAAACTGAGAATAAAAATGAGCAAGATTGATAAAGCAACACGTATCCTGCTGGCAGGCTTCTGTATCAACCTTTGTCTTGGCATCCTGTATGCTTGGAGTGTATTTAACAAGGCGCTAGTGACTGAAGCTGGTTGGAGTGCTGCTGAAGCATCTTCACCTTACGCTATTGCAACTATCACATTCTCTGTTTGTCTTCTTATTGCAGGCATCCTACAAGACCGCATGGGGCCACGTAAGATCCTTATTCTAGGTACAGCACTTACAGGCCTGGGCATGATTGCTTCTGGTTTCGCGACAACTCCTATGATGCTAAACCTAACGTTTGGTGTGATGACAGGTGCTGGTATCGGCTTCGGTTACGCCTGTCTTTCTCCATCTGCAATGAAATGGTTCCACTCTTCTAAGAAAGGTATGGTTAACGGTCTAATCGCAGCGGGCTTCGGTCTTGCAGCTATTTACCTAGCGCCAGTAACTTCTGCGCTAATCAACAGCATGGGTATCCAAACAAGCTTTATGATTCTTGGTGTTGGTGTACTTGCAATTGCAGTACCTCTGGCAGCAACGATCAACAACCCACCTTCGGATTACACGCCAGCTGAGCCAAAAGTAAAAGCAGGCCAAGCACCTAAAGCGGTTAAGAAAACTGAAGACCTAACTTGGAAAGTAATGCTGAAGACTCCTCAGTTCTACTCTCTATGGATCATGTACGCATTTGCTGCGTCTGTTGGTCTTATGATCATCGGTAACATCACTACGATTGCTAGCGTTCAAGCGAACCTACCAAACGCCGTTTACTTAGCGTCTATCCTTGCTGTATTCAACTCAGGCGGCCGCGTTGCTGCGGGTATGCTTGCAGATAAAATCGGTGGCGTACGTACTCTACTGCTAGCGTTCATCCTTCAAGGCGCGAACATGGCTCTATTCGCTACATTCAACTCTGAATTCACGCTAATCATTGGTACGGCTATCGCAGCTGTTGGTTACGGTACGCTTCTAGCCGTATTCCCAACTCTAACTGCTGAGTTCTACGGCCTGAAAAACTACGGTACAAACTACGGCGTGCTTTATACAGCATGGGGTATCGGCGGCGCTATCGGTGCAGCGGTTGTTGGTTACTCAATGACGAATGGTGAAGGTTACGGCCTAGCTTACACAATCTCTGCAGTTATGATGGCAGTGTGTATTGTTCTAGCAATCATCACTAAGCCTATCTCTGAAGCTAAAGTGTCTGAACTAAAAGCATCTCAAGCTTAATCGTCAGAAAAGATTGAATTTGTTACTGAAGAGCTTAGCCTGAGGGTTAGGCTCTTTTTGTATCAAACGACAATCGAACCCGAGTCCTCATCTCTCTCCTACTGATTAACCCTATTAACCACTTTGTCCGTAACATTGTTAGAACATAAGCCTTTTCGATATAATTGGAAAAACTCCTAATATTTAAATACCTATGAATTTGAAAAAAATATTCATTTTAGCTTTCGTAAGCGTCTTCTCAGGTTGTGCCGTATACGCGGGTTTAAACTTCGATGAACTATTTGGTGAACAGCAAGTTCGTAATCGCCAAGTTCCTATTCTTTCTGCTCAAGCACAGCACTTCATTGACGAAGTAAAGCCCATCATTAATAACCGATGTGTGGTGTGTCATGCGTGCTACGACGCACCTTGCCAACTCAAAATGTCTTCGGTGGAAGGTATCGATCGTGGCGCAAGTAAGGCACTTGTCTACCAAGGCACTCGCTTAACCGCCTCAGCCCCTACTCGTTTGTTTGAAGACGCGTTAACCACACAAGAGTGGCGTGATGCGGATTTTCATCCAGTCCTCAATGAACGTATGCAGAACTCAACGGCTAACCTCGACGCAGGTCTTGTTTCTCGTATGCTGATTCAGAAAGAGAATCACCCTCTACCCGATCAAACCCAGCTTGAAGGTTTCGACTTTTCAACCGATCGTGACCAACGGTGTCCAACCATTGAAGAATATCCTCAATATGAAAAAGACTACCCGACTTGGGGGATGCCTTATGGCATGCCAAACCTCGACAAGACGGAGTATGCGACATTAATGAGCTGGTTAGAAAACGGGGCATTGATGAACGAGCATATTCCGCTAAACGATGCCGAGAAAAGGCTTGTTAACGTCTATGAAAGCTTCCTGAATAAAAACTCGAACAAGAGTCAGCTCTCCGCGCGTTACATCTACGAGCATCTGTTTTTATCGCACGTCTATTTTTCTGATTTAGGTATGCCAACACGTTTCTTCTCAATCGTTCGTTCCGCAACACCACCAGGCGAAACAGTCCAGCGCATTACGACTCGTCGCCCTTACGACGACCCAAAAGTCGCCCGTGTCTACTACCGATTAATTCCAGAGCAAGGCTCGATTGTTGACAAGACGCACATGCCCTTCGCGCTAAATAAAGAGCGCCTACAAAAATGGAATACGTGGTTTGTAGATGCTGATTACCAAGTCAAACAACTTCCTAGCTATGACATAGATGTTGCAGCCAACCCTATGACTTCTTTCGAAGCGATGCCGGTAAACTCACGTTTCCACTTCATGTTGGATAACGCACAAAACACCATCATGGCCTTTATCAAAGGACCGGTGTGCCGCGGTCAGCTCGCACTGAATGTCATTAATGACCGTTTTTGGGTATTTTTCATTGACCCAGATAAAGCCGATTTACCGGAAATCAACGCCTTCTATGCCAGTCAAAAGAAAAACTTAAAGCTACCGAGCGAATTAAAAAGCAATACCGTCCCGGCGACTAATTGGGTACGCTACTCAAAGCAACAAGCACGATATCTCAATGCTAAATCCGATTTCACTAACCAATGGTTTGCAAGTGGCGTCAACCTAGACATTGGCATCATATGGGACGGCAATGGCATTAACCGCAATGCCGCTCTAACCATCTTTAGACACTTTGATAGCGCCTCTGTTGTCCAAGGCTTGGTTGGCCCTCAGCCGAAAACGGCATGGGTTCTTGACTATGCTCTTTTAGAACGAATTCACTACCTTCTTGTAGCAGGATTTGATGTGTATGGTAACTTTGGCCACCAACTGATTACTCGTATGTTTATGGATTTCTTACGCCTTGAGGGTGAGAGCAATTTCTTAACCCTTCTTCCTAAAGACTTCCGACATATAGAGCATTCAAGTTGGTACCAAAATCAAAGCGTACAATTAAGTGACTTTTTGCAGCGTAATATTGCTCCTTTTGAGCAGCCAACCAGCGTGATTTACAAAACCGACGATCCGAAGCGTGAACTGCTGCACATGCTCAAAGATAGACTAGCACCTGTACTCGATAATCGCTTTGATATTGTTGAGACTGGGTTTGGTAAGAAAAACGAGGCTCTGCTTAATCAAGTGAGTTTGATTCGGGGCGAAGGCTTACGTCATGTACCACAACTAGTGATGATTATGATTAAAGGCAAAAACGGCGAGGACCAGTTGTTCACCATGATTCATAACAACGCTCACAGCAACATTTCGAGCCTTTTTGATGAAGAAAGTAACCGTGATTACGCCAATGATGACTTAACGCTCGTCCGTGGTGTGTTGGGCAGCTACCCCGAAGCTTACCTATCATTAACAGAGAACGAGATTCCGAACCTGGTTAAAACACTACAAAACTTGAACACAGAAGAAGACTATATAGCGTTACTTGATAAGTTTGCAGTACGACGCAGCTCTCCGGAATTTTGGTCGTTCAGTGACCGTGTGCATCGTTGGTATCAAAAAGATCAGCCTATTGAGTTTGGCTTGTTGGATTACAACCGCTTTGAAAATAGATAATAAGTGATAAGCCTTAGTTTTAGTTCTAGCTCTTGGGAGAGATTAGTTTTAAGAGGCTAGTCGTTCTGAAAGAAGATTCACTTGCATGATATAAAAAATCCTCTGACGATATTCGTACAGAGGATTTTTTGTTGGTCTTGCTGATTGGGTATTGCTTAAAACAAATCTACACCATTAAGCAGAAACATAAGGGAGGAGAGCCTCTAACGAATCTTTAACCAATTCAGATAAAGCTTGGTCGTTATCTCTGTACTGCAGTAATGGGGCTTCGCTTGCTTCAATGCTCTGACACAAACTGTACAGGGCAGATAAACCCAAGCTACCCGCAGATCCTTTAAGCTTGTGCGCCAAAGACTTCACTTCTCGTCCACTATCGGCTTCACTCGCCTCAACTAATTCATTCAAAGTAAGGTTGCTGCTCTCCTCGAAAAGCACAACGATTTGCTTCATTTTCTCTAAACCAAGAATCGATAGGTCACCCTCTATCACCTTGGAATCAATCAGTTTCACCGGAGTGTCTCCTTCATCTAAAGCGTCAGTTGTCGTCGCGCGTTTCGTCAAAACATCAGCCAACTGTGTCGAGTGCAGTTCATCATAGTTGCTCTTAGTAACACGGTTACCGTTTTGCTTACAAACGGTATCGTTTGGATCGGGCTGAGGCAGCAACAGCGTGTGGCCGTCCAACTGCTCAACAATCAATTCCGACAAGGCTTCCTTCTCTAACGGCTTAGGTAAGAAACCATCGAAGCCAGACGACAAGTAGCTTTCTACTTCTTCGTTAAACACATGAGCCGATACTGCGATCATTGGTGGTACTTTTCGAATTACGTCTTCTTCACTCTCATGCTGAAGCGCATCGTCTTTGAGTTGTTGAATTAACTCGACGCCATCGCAGTCCGGTAAGTTAATGTCCACCAGCGCAATATCGAACTCTTGCTCACTGAATATGGCTCTCGCTTCTTGTCCTGTTGTCGCGATCACAACCTCGTGCCCCAAGTTATTCAAGAAGCCTTCAGCAACGATGCAGTTTACGGGGTTGTCTTCAATCAGAAGTACCTTAGCTCGAATACACGCTTCAATGACCGGTACTTTAGTTTCTATCTTCTCACCGGCTTCAAGTGGCAGTGAGAACCAGAACTGGCTACCCTCGCTTTCTTCAGAATGAACACCAATATCCCCGTTCATTGCCAGCATGATGCTTTTGCTGATCGCTAATCCAAGCCCTGTGCCACCGGTTTTGTTGCGACCGCTGTCGGTTTGAGTAAAGGCATCAAACAGACAAGCTTGTTCGCTAGCATCAATACCGACACCGGTATCTGACACTTCAAACATCACTCGATTTTCATCTTCGATATCTAAGCTAATAAAGATATCGACCGAGCCACTTTCCGTAAACTTAATCGCGTTACCGACCAAATTATTCAAGATTTGACTGATTCGCGTTACGTCACCACGCCAATAGCGTTGCACGTCGCTTTCAATATGGAAATCAAAATTCAGCTTCTTCTCACCGGCTCTCCCTTCCATCAACTGATAAGTATCTTGAACCATTTGATGGAGGTCGAAGGAAGCGACTCGGATCTCCAAATGACCCGCTTCAATCTTCGAATAATCAAGTACATCGTTTAAAATCGCTAACAGGTTCTTACCACTGCGGTTGATGATATCAGCATAACCAGACTGTAAAGGATTTAGGCCAGTGTCTTTAAGCAATCTCGCTGTACCTAACACCCCATTCATTGGTGTTCTGATTTCGTGACTCATGGTCGCTAGGAAAACTGACTTTGCACGGCTCGCTTGTTCTGCAGCGTGACGAGCTTTGGCGTGGTTACTTACTTCGACATTCAGTTTTTCGTTAGTTTGTTGCAATTGATATGTGCGTTCAGTGATTAACTCTTCAAGATGCTCTTTGTGCTCTTCAAGTTCTCGTTTCGCTTTAGCTTCGCCCACAGCAACCACTTGCAACGCTTGAGCCGTATTTCTGGCAGTGATGATCGCCTCGCCCATATGAGCCAACTCATCATTACCCTTTACCGATATATCAATATTCAGGCGACCTTGTGCGATAGACATCAAAGCCGATGAGTATTCAGCAAGACGCTTAACAACCGAGATATACACCACTCGCCACACGATCAATGCGACGATAACCAAGCCAATAACCGAAATCACAGACAGCGACCATTGAGCCAAATTCAACGTACTAGTCAGCTCATCAACCGCTTTTTTGGTGCTTCGGTTTGAATCATCAACCAGTTGGTTAACCGTTGTATTTAACTTAGAGAACAACTCCAGCGTATTTTGCATCAGAAACTCTGACTTTTTGGTGTTTTCATATTGTTCTAACGAAATATCGAACACGACTTGGCGTTTTCTGAGCTCTTCTAATAGCTGAGACATCTGCGCTGAACGAGTAGGATCTTCGACCGCTTTAACGCGGCGCGCCATGATTCTTAGGTTGGATTCAAATTCAGATTGGATTTGATGAATACGCTCTACGTTGGTAACGGTTTGCGTTTCTTCAATTTGATTAAGCATTTTGAACGCCAGCAAATGCAATTCGTGTAGGCGTTCAGACAAATCAAGATCAACCTCTACAAGCGCGTCTAGGGCTTGGTAGGCTTTATCCGTTTCTTTGGTTTCTAGCAGGTCATAGATATGCGTGACGTTAGCAACCGCAATGGTAGCCGTATTTAAAACTTGAGTACGAGTTAATTGCTCAAGCTCTTCAGCGAGTAAACGCATCTCTTCAACACGAGACGACAGTTCTTTGGCGAGCCAAAGCTTACGCTTTACAGAGACACCAAGCTCAGCCAATGTATTGATAACACTTTGAACATTGTTTTCAAGTTCATCAAGCAGCTCGGAGTCAAAACTGTCACTCCCTAGTTCCTTGATATGTTGTAATAGCGCCTCAAGCTGATCAAACAAAACAGTGCCGGCTTTTTTTCTCTCTGCTTCATTTCTTGCATTGGAAAGTGTTTGTACAGACGAAATGATGCGATTACTCAATCCGGAAACCTGACGAGCTTCAATCATCGCAGGCAGTGCCGAATCAACAACGTTTCTCTCTGTTTTTGCTACAAAGCTAAATCCAGAAACACCGATCAATGCAGACAAAAGAACGAGCATCGCCATCACTAAAAATGAGGCTAGTAGCTTGCGTCCAATACTTGCTGAAGCTAATAACATAAAATCTAAACCTTAAAACGTTCTTCTCTACCCCTGCAGAATACGCTATATTTTGCAGTGTTTCTTATCTAAGACCAACAAAACGGCAATCCATGCTATTTAAACCTTTCGCTTCAAAACTTCTCCTAGCTTTGTTTACTGTAATAAGCAGTAACGCTAGTGCTAGCATGCTTCCAAGCCCGATAGAATCGGCTACCGCTGTAATCAAAAAAGAGAAAGTTTGTGCCATTTATCCGCACCTGAAAGACTCTTATTGGTTGTCCGTTAACTACGGTATGGTCTCGGAAGCAGAAAAACAGCAAGTCGAGCTAAAAGTTTTGGAAGCAGGCGGTTACCCCAACGCAACTAAACAAGCTTCACAACTGGTGCTTTGCACTCAATGGGGGGCCGACGCCATAATTTTAGGAACGGTTTCACCTGACGCTTACCACGATAACCTGACCGATTGGGTCGGCTCAACGCCCGTTTTTGTGACGGTCAATGAGCTTACCGTCAATAAAATTCAACAGAAGATATTGAAAGGTACAGTGGGCGTTGATTGGTATCAGATGGGCTTTCAAGTTGGGGAGTATTTAGCGAAATCACACCCTAAAGGTTCCGGCAAAACCCCCATCGCTCTGTTACTTGGCCCTCAAGCTAGCGGAGGCACCAAGCCGGTTGCTCTCGGCTTTTATGATGCGATCAAGACGAGCGATGTCGAAATCGCGATCAGCTATTGGGCTGATAACGATAAAGAACTACAACGAAACCTTGTCCAGCAAGTCATTGAGCAGCCTAATATTCAATATATTGTCGGAAGCGCGGTTGCTATCGAAGCGGCGATCAGTGAACTCAGAGCAGCAGGAAAAACAAATGAAATAGGTCTGATTTCGAGCTATTTGAGTCACGGTATCTACCGCGGTTTACTGCGTAATAAAGTCCTTTTTGCACCTACGGATAAAATGGTCGAACAAGGTCGCTTGTCACTCAAGCAAGCCATTAATTACTTGAGAGGGCAACCTTATGAGAAACACAGTGCTCCAGTTATTGAACCTCTCACTCCTGCCACATTAAAAGATCAAATTATTGCCGATTCATTGTCACCTTCTGAGTTTCGACCAGTATTCAGTGTGAATCCATAGTGATATATTGAGTTAAGCACTCAATAACAATAAAAATACGAACAATAATTAGGGAACATTCATGCAAAAAACAACACGTACTATGCCAACGCATAAGAATATCGCTTTGGTTGCTCATGACCACTTCAAACCAGAGCTACTAAGATGGGTTAAGGAAAACAAAGAAAAGCTGCAAAGTCATTTTCTATATGCAACGGGTACTACGGGTTCTCTACTCAGCAAAGAAACAGGCTTAGCAATCAAAAGTATGATCAGCGGCCCAATGGGCGGCGACCAACAGCTTGGCGCGCTTATTTCAGAAGGAAATATCGATATGCTGATTTTCTTCTGGGATCCACTCAATGCTGTACCACACGATCCAGATGTGAAAGCACTACTTCGTATTGCAAGTGTGTGGAACATTCCTGTTGCAACCAACCGTGCTACCGCTAACTTCCTATTTAATTCTTCATTGCTTGAAGAAGAAGTGATCATTGAGATCCCAGATTACGAAGCGTATCTAGCTGAGCGTACGTAATCGCACGTTACATGTGCTCTCTACTGAACAGACTAAAAAGCCTGCATTATCGCAGGCTTTTTTATGTCTCGTTTTCAGACATTAAACAGTTCAGTGAGTCTCTCTACTTGTCACTCCACACCGCCATCTCATTGCCACTTGGCTCTCTAAAATGGAAACGTCTGCCGCCGGGAAAGCTAAAGATCTCACGGTTTATCTGACCACCAGCATCAATCACATCGCGCTCGGTTTGCTCAAGATCTTGGCTATAGAAAACCATCAGCGCCGCGCCGTTCTCCGTATTCGACGCCAGATCTGCCAAATAGAAGCCCCCCATTAAACCTTTACCTTCGAAAGCAGAATACTCTGGGCCATAATCTTCAAAACTCCAGCCAAACACAGCACTGAAAAATGCCTTAGTTTCGGCCATATCTCGTGCAGCAAATTCAATGTAGTTGATCGAGCCATGTTCCATATCGCATCCTTCTATATTCAGGTTTAAGATCTAATTTTAGACGATAACGACAGGGTATATTACTTTTTGCGTATCACAGGGTAATCAGAACCGTGAAGCTCTTGCACAAAACCAGAACCATCACCGCTATGCGTAATCCATACCTTCTCTTTAGCACGCGTCATTGCCACGTAAAATAGGCGTCTCTCTTCGGCATAAGGAAACACATCTGATGACTCAGTCAACGCGCCATCAATATGCAGTTGTTTCTTTTTCGCCGGAAACTGCCCTTCATCAACACAAAGAATAATCACGAAGTCGGCTTCTTTACCCTTACTCGCATGACAGGTCATAAAATGAAGATCGATCGAGGTATAGATCTTTTTCCAATCATCTAACAACTCTGGTTTGTGATAGTGGTTGCGACCAAGCAGCATCACTGATTTTTTGGTTTTACCTTTAGATTGACGGTTCAATTGGTCAAGGATCTTCTCAACTTCTTTACTTGGCGCACTGTACACCGCTTTCTGCTTCTGTTGCTTGAAGCTGTTCAGTTCTTTCGGAATCTGAATTGGATTTTCTTGTACAAAGCGATTGGCAACCGCACCGAGCTGATTGTTAAATCGATAAGTGGTATCTAGGTGATGAATAGTCGAGCTTTCAAAGCGGTCCTTAAAGCCCGTTGTTAAATCAACATCGGCCCCCGCAAACTGATAAATAGACTGCCAGTCATCGCCCACAGCAAAAATAGACGCTTGGTGCTGAGCTTGCGACTGATTACACAGCGCTTCAACCAAAGCAAGACGATCGGGTGAGATATCTTGGTATTCATCGATCATGATGAACTTCCATGGTGAGATAAATTTACCCTTTTCGACGTATTGAGTCGCACGGCTGATCATGATTGAGAAGTCTATATGATTCTGTTCTTTCAGTTCCTTTTGCCACGCTGTCACACATGGCCAACACAATGAGAGTTCACTATTTAAGCGCGTATAATCTCGGTGGTCGATGAGCTGCTGCTGTACTTCTTTCTTCGATAAGCCCGACGCGTTAAGCTGCTCAAGTTGTTTTTCTAACCAAGCAATCAATTTAAGATTCGATACGTGACTGCCAAGCTCATCATCACCAGTAAGATAAGCAATTGGCCATTTAGACAGGTGCTTTTGCCAACGCTTGAAATTAGTGGGTGTCATCCAGTGCTTTTTCAACCAATCAATACACCATGCTTGGCGTTGATTGTCGTCTAATGCCAGCGGAGAAATAACGACACGTTCAGTTTCAACTTCATTTAGGATCTTCAAACCTAATTGGTGGAAAGTACTAACTTGTACCTTCTCCGCTGATAATCCAATCTTGCTGGCGAGCCGCTGTTTCATCTCATCAGCGGCTTCACGCCCAAATGCAAGTAATAGAAGTTCTTCAGCTTGAGCTTGGTGGCTTTGCAATAGATAAGCAACACGAGCGGTTAGAACACTGGTTTTACCCGAGCCAGCACCCGCTAGAATAAGGTTATGATCATCGTTCATTAATACTGCGTATTGCTGCGATAAGTTCAGAGGAGATGACTCACACTGAGCAAACAGCACTTCCCAATTTTTTCTTTCTGTCTCTATCCATTGCTGGTTTCTATCAGCTTGCTTGCTCTCAGTTTCAGACAACCATGGCTGCATTCGAGCGATGCGGTGCGGCATACGTTGAGCGGCTTCTTCTAGCGTCATGGGCATACTTTGTAAATCCGAGTGAACCATGTCGACCCAGGAGTTAACTTTTGAATGAGGAAGAAAAGCAGGAAGTTGCTCAAGGCGTGTCAGTTCTGTTTCCCATTGAGGGACGTGTTCAGCAAGTTGCTCACACTGTGTATTATGCCACTTCTGATACGCGGCAACCGATACACGTGCAAATTGACGACACTGCTCCCAAGGTAGGCCTTGTACTAACCAACTGCGCTGTTTGCCATCTTGCTGATTCGCAAAGAACTGCAATGATCCCCAAAACAACCCGCGCTTTATCGCGACCTTGCCACTCCAAATAGTAAACGGGATACGTTCTTCACTGCCTACTGAAGATAGCAATAGGCGTGGACCATCAAGTTCAACTTGATGATATTCATTTTGAATAAAAAACTGTGCAGTCTTGTTAGCGCTTAGCTGCATTGGAGCGTGCTCTTTAATTGGGAATGTTGAATTTATATCATGATGCAAAGAGAATTAATAATGTCTCACATCTTATCGACGTTTTCATGACCACCTAGGGACAATTATGGATAAGTATCAAATTCTTGTGCTTGATTTCTGTTAGGATTATGGTTTTAGTGTATTAAGTGAGCGACTGTGGACTTCTCTGTCAAATTACGCCTCTATTGGGCGAATAAAACCATCAATTACAGCGTGTTAATTCTCATCACTCTACTGGGTGTTGTTATTCCTGCTTGGTATTATGAACTAAACACACTCATCACGCCTTTAATTTTAGGAGTTATTGCTGCCGCACTAGCTGAAAGTGACGACAGCTTTACGGGCCGCTTAAAGGCACTCACTCTTACGTTTATCTGTTTTGCGATCGCCGCCTTTTCCATTGAGCTACTCTTCAACACACCTTGGTTGTTCGCATTAGGTCTTTTCGCATCAACATTCTCGTTCATTATGCTTGGCGCTATTGGACCGAAATACGCAAGTATCGCATTTGGCTCTTTGTTGATAGCCATCTATGCAATGCTTGGCGCCCACGAAAGCACTAACCTATGGTTTCAACCACTGCTGCTATTAACGGGGGCAGCTTGGTATTACTTTATGTCTATGATTTGGCAGATTATATGGCCAATGCAACCGGTACAGCAAAACCTTGCAACGGTATTTGATCAAATTGGAACCTACATGGACTCTAAAGCAGAGCTATTTTACCCTGTTTCTGACCTTATCCCTCAGCCACACCGTATTATCGAGGCCAAGCTGAATGCCAGTACCGTTAATGCACTCAACATGTGTAAAGCGACGTTGCTTAACCGCTCAAAGCGTGGACACATTGATGGCCCGAGTGACCGATTCTTAAATACTTATTTTATCGCGCAAGACATTCATGAGCGTGTGAGTTCCACCCACTATCGCTATCAAGAACTCGCGAAACATTTCGAACGATCTGATGTGTTGTTCCGCTTTAAATATCTACTAGAGTCACAAGCAACCGCATGCAAAGAAGTGGCAAGTTCACTCAAGGTTGGGGCTGTGTACCAGCATGGCAATAAGTCTGTACTGGCACTTGATGAGCTGATGTCTTCACTCAATCATTTACACCAACAGAACAAGACAGAATGGAAACTACTGCTAAACCAACTAGGTTACTTATTCGATAACCTAGCAACCGTTGAAAAACAACTGTCGAATATCAGCAACCCAGACGCCGAAAAGTTAGAGGAAGGAGTCTTGGACGATACGAATCCACACACATTAACCGCAATGTGGCAGAAAATCAGAGCCAACCTACACAAAGATTCCATGTTGTTTCGTCACGCAATTCGGTTGGCAATCACTCTAACGCTCGGCTATGGCATCATCCAAGGCTTTGATATTGAACGTGGTTATTGGATCTTACTTACTACATTGTTTGTGTGCCAACCAAACTACAGTGCCACACGAAAAAAGCTGACGGCCCGCGTGATCGGAACTGTGGCTGGCTTGTTGATAGGCGTTCCACTACTGACCTTCTTCCCTTCTCAAGAAAGCCAGTTAGTATTCATTGTTATCAGTGGTGTTATGTTCTTTGCGTTTCGCATCAATAATTACGGCTTCGCAACAAGCTTCATCACATTGCTGGTATTATTCTGCTTTAATCAGCTCGGCGAAGGTTATGCCGTGGTACTGCCAAGGCTAGCGGATACGTTTATTGGGTGTGCCCTAGCCGTGCTCGCAGTGGTATACGTGTTGCCAGATTGGCAATCAAAGCGACTGCACAAGGTCATGGCCGATGCTCTCGATTCCAATAAAAATTACTTAGACCAAATCATTGGCCAATACCGCGTCGGAAAAAAAGACACTTTGAATTATCGTATCGCTCGTCGCAGTGCACACAATAACGACGCTAATCTAACTCTGGTAATTAGCAGTATGCTAGCTGAGCCTGATAAATATCGCACTTCTGAAGACGATAGCTTTCGATTTCTGACCCTCAATCACGCTCTGTTGAGCTATATTTCTGCATTAGGTGCTCATAGAACTCGTATTGATGACGAATCCACACATAAACTTGTGTTGGATGCACATCGTGTCATACATGATCACCTCGACGCTCTGAATGACCAGCTCTATTCCTACCATGAGCAATGTGAAATCAAAAATACCTATGATCCTGAACTTGATAAGCGCTTGAGTGAGTGGCGAGAAGAAGATGAGGGGTCTGTTAGAATGGTTCTACAACAGCTGCATTTAATTTATCGAATGCTTCCGGAACTGCATACTTTAGCGACCAAGTTTGCATTTAAAGTCAACATTAATAAATACATCAACAAGGAAACTTCTTGATGAACAAAGTGCTGTAAAAATAGACAGATAGCACCAATCGCTCAAATTTCAATCATTACGTATAGTTATATATTGCTCTACCAACCCCCAAAATAGGTAGAGCAACAACTTTCCTACCCTTGTTGTGAAAGGGCTGAATCGCTTTTACATTATAAATAATTTTTTGATTTTAACTGACAAAACTATAACTTTGCCTAACACTTCCCGGACAAAAAACGACCAAATAGATTTATAGTTGTCTTAATTTTAGGAAACTGCAAACTTCAAATAATATTCACTTAATCTTGTTTGATTTCCTGAATCAATAGTCTATGCTCAATGAAGCATATGGATTTGAAGCAAGGTCACATTATGAATACACAACAATTTGAAGCGTTCAAACAACAGATACAGCATCTTAACTCGCAGCAATTAAAGGCGCTGCAAGAGGAGATCGATGGTAATCTTGAAACGGACAAGCAAACTCTTCTTACCGATGAAGAGCTAAATGTACTAAACGACCTGTTCAGTTAATAGACTGACCTCACTATTTTAGCTTAAGTATACCGTTTCACTATAAATATCATTCCTTAACCATTGCGCTCAAAATATAGTCCACCTAGACTTAATCAATACGTCAATTAAAGGTCCTGCTATGTCGATATCTGGTATTCAATCTGATTACGCCATTATTCAGCAGTCAACCAAAATGGCTGAAGAAGCCGCTATCGAGCTCAACCAAGCCTCCGAAAACGCTCCAAACTCCGATGATTCTTTCAAAAGCAGTGATCTCAGCTTTAACCAATTAGAGCCTGAGCAATCCACTTCGTTTAAAGACAAAGAACCGGAACCCGTTTCGCCCTCGAATGATGCCTTGCTAAAGCTGACCCAAAGTGCCAATTATAACCGTGTTGGTGCGAGTGTCGTTGATCGTCAAAACGAAGCTATCGGCAGTCTTCTAAACATCCATATCTAAACTACACTTACATTTCGTACTTTTTTGATGTTCTAAACCAGTTTGATTCAACGATTTTTGACGCTTTTTGACACGATAAGCACACAAACTGTAACTCATTATATCTGACGCTTGTTTCTGGCTTATTACTCGGTAGAATCAGCGCAAACCAATTTGCTGCACAAACTTCACTTCATACTATTTATGCCAAAACTAAATCTGCATCGCCGTGACTATGTTTCTATTTTAGGAGGCGACATCTCCGCAGACGAATTAGAAAAAAAGCTTCAACCTCACTTTGAAAAGCCATTAAACAAGCTGACACCAAGCCCCTATCTGACAGAAAAAAACCTTACACGTCGCTGGGCGGCCCTTAATAACGCAGAATCACAACAAGAGCTGCTCGATACTCATACTGAAAGTCAGATTCAAGCTTACGAAAAAAACATCGAGCACTTTATTGGAACAGTGAAAGTGCCTGTCGGTATATCTGGCCCACTAAGAGTGAATGGTCTGTTTGCTGAGGGCGATTATTTGGTACCGCTTGCAACGACGGAAGCTGCACTTGTTGCGTCTTACAACCGTGGTTCAAAGCTGATCACCGCTTGTGGTGGCGCAAGTGCAATGCTGCTCAATGAAGGTGTAACACGTACCCCTGGTTTTGCATTCCGAGGGTTAGTTGAAGCGGGACAGTTTGTCGCTTGGGCTGTTACTCAATATGAACAGTTTAAAGCCTTGGCAGAAGCCACCACTTCACATGGCAAACTTACCGACATCAATATCAACATCGAAGGCAACCACGTTTACTTGGTGTTTGAATTCCTAACTGGAGATGCTTCTGGTCAGAACATGGTGACAATTGCCACTAATGCAGTGTTTGAGTACATCATAGAAAACACGCCGGTTAAACCCGAGCATGCTTTCCTTGATGGTAATTTGTCGGGTGATAAGAAAGCCAATACCCAAACCTTACGCAGCGTTCGTGGTAAAAAGGTAACCGCTGAAATCAATATTCCTGCTGAGGTTATCGCAAAGTATCTACACACCACACCAGAGAAGATGGTCCAATTTGGCCAAATGACTACAGTGGGTGGCGCTTTGAGTGGTACTATCGGTATTAATGCCCATTATGCTAATGCACTGGCTGCACTTTATATCGCTTGTGGCCAAGACGCGGCGTGTGTTGCTGAATCTGCGATTGGTATGACGCGTATGGAGCTAAATAAAGAAGGCGGACTTTACGCTAGTGTTACACTGCCGAACTTGATGCTGGGTACGGTTGGTGGCGGTACAAGCCTCCCTAGTCAAAAAGCTTGTTTAGATCTATTAGGGTTACATGGCAACGGAAAGTCACAAGCGTTAGCAGAAGTTTGCGCGGTGCTGTGTTTAGCAGGAGAACTTTCTATTGTCGGTGCTTTCTGTGCGGGTCATTTCTCGCGAGCTCATCACAAGTTAGCACGCTAATTTCGGTTACAAACCTTAAAACCTAAACTGTCCAAGTATTAAGTGAGTTGTAAATGGATTACTTACATTTATCGAGAGTGAACCTTAAGCACCTCACTGCACTTCATATTATGCTGGACACTCATAGTGTTACTCAAACTTCTGAGCAGCTTTGTGTGAGCCCTTCAAGTGTGAGTAAAAACCTTTCTCAACTGCGTGACATCTTAGATGATGAGCTATTCTATAGAGATGGCACCAAGTTGATTCCGACACCATTTGCACTGAAAATCGCTCCTACTGTACATGCAATTCTAGCCAGTATGAACGGCTTACTTCATCAAAAAAGCTTTGCCCCGCAAGATTACCAAGGCAACTTTTCACTTTCGATGCGTGAAAGTACCTTTGAGGTGTTCGCCTCGAAGATAAGCAGAATAACGACGGAACTCGCCCCCAAAGCCAAGCTAACTATCTATTCAAAACAACAACTCGGCTTCGATGCATTATTAAGTGGCAAGATCAATTTGGTTCTACTGCCTCATGACATTTCTCAACCCCCGACAAACAACAAAGAATTAGTCTGGAAAACCATACTTCAAGATGAAATGATTTGCTTGATGGGCGCACACCACCCACTTGCCCGACAGGAACTGACTATTGAAGGTTACTTAAACCATAAACATATTGGGATCCTAGACAACGAACTGTCTCAGCCTTACTTTGAACAAAATCTAGTTCAATGCCACCAGCCAAGAAAGGTGGCAATATCGGTAGCAGATTTCGGTGCTGCGGCGGTGTTATGTCACCACACACCGTTCTTGTTCACTTGCTCTAAACAATGGGCTGAAAATGCAAAACAAGCACAAGGCTTAGTGAGTAAGCCACTTCCTTTTGATTACGGTAAGGTGGCGTACAGCCTAGTATGGAACAAACCAAACATGAATGACCAAGCGATCAAATGGCTGTGTGACTTGTTCTTAGAAGCCTAGGATTGTGCTAGAAGCCGATCTAACTAACGAGACTAGTGTTTATAAAAGACTCGATTTTAATAAAAGATTAGGTATAAACCTCAGGTGTTTGCATCTGCCTTTGAACGATAGCGTAGAGCTTGTCGTGAAAGCTCTGCATTTGTTGCTCTGTACATTTAGACCACTCTAATGCTTCACCAATTACGCCATGATGTTGAAAGGCATTCAATCGAATACGAACATCACTTGGCAAGCCTTTTAAGTAATAACCGACCTGCTCTACCTCAATATCGAGGTCACTTTTATTGGGGATATGCAGCAACCTAACTTCGTGTA
Source organism: Vibrio sp. ECSMB14106 (assembly GCF_000972265.1). Classification (NCBI taxonomy): domain Bacteria; kingdom Pseudomonadati; phylum Pseudomonadota; class Gammaproteobacteria; order Vibrionales; family Vibrionaceae; genus Vibrio; species Vibrio sp. ECSMB14106. Next base: position 44,171 of record NZ_LAUM01000013.1, read on the forward strand.
GTTTTCCTTTATCTGCAAGGTAGTTAATGGTTTCAAACACCCTATGATTCCCTCTGCCAACTAACCATAGATGGGTTTCCGATTGCCATGACTTTAAGTCAATCATCGCGCCATCAAGGAAAGGCAACACTTTTTCCCACCCTTGTTGTGGCAGCGAACCATTACTGTCAATAAAACACGTTAAGTGTGCTAACTGCGAATCGCTTTTGATTGCTTGAAACAATTCGATAATAAACGGCAGTTGCATGGTCGCTTCACCGCCCGAAACGGTAATACCACTCAAGAAAAATTGATTGTGCCTAACGAGTTCAAGTACCTCCGAGACCGTCATCGATGTAATTCTCGGACTCGATTTATGATTACAGATATCAATGCACTGATCGCAATTGGTACAGGCAGACGGAGCCCACTTCACTTTGCCATCAACAACGCTTAGTGCACCGCTTGGACACCCGCTGACGCAGTCCCCACAATGATTACAGTGATTAATGGTGTGTGGGTTATGACAAGTAATACAATCAAAATTACAGCCTTGTAGAAACAGTACTAGACGATTTCCCGGCCCATCAACACAAGAAAAGGTCAGCACACGGCTGACCTTCGCTTGTTTTTCTGTCTTATTGTTATTAACCCTAGCCATTTGAGTTGTTAGATCAGAAATTTTCATTATTGATATTGTTTGGTTATGGATATAGTTAGATTAAGGTTTTATTCGTACATTGGCGACATCTCTAAGCTCGCCACACGAGGTTTACGCTCTAAGATACCCGTGTTCTTCGCAGCTTCGGCTCCTAAGAAAGTCGTGTTAGTGCGAGAGCCTCGCTCGTCATATTTAGCAATGTCTGAAAGCTTAATCATGTAACCCGTCACACGAACCAAGTCGTTTGATGCCACGTTAGCGGTAAATTCACGGTAGCCCGCTTGAATCGCGCCTTTACACAGGTTGAACATCGCTTCAGGGTTAGATTTCACTGTTTCCTCGATGGTCAGAATGTCACTGATACCCGAGGTGTAAAACTTGTGGTGATCTGCTGTAGCACGAACATAAGCGACAGGATCTGGCTCCGAACCATAAGGAATACGCACACCTGGTGTTACATCTTCATCTAAGCTGATACCGCCTTGAGCGTGCAACAGAGCCCGGCCTTCCAGCCCATACTTCACTTCAGAGCTATCAACGATCTCAGCCAGTTTTTCAGAGATACGGTAACCGAGTTTATTAGCCTGTTCATCGTGGCCATAGCGCCCTGCTTTGCCTTCTTTTTCCATCAAGATGTTAACGGCTTCCGCCATGCCATAAATACCAAACATTGGCGCAAAGCGGTCTTCTTCGATCAAACCTTCTTTGGTCAAGAAACCTTCGAAGAAGTTAGACTCTTCATGTAAGAAACGGCTACGCGCGTTCATCAGTTCGACCATGATGTCACTGTAGTTAGGCAATACGTGCTGTAAGAAATCATCACTATCCTGACACTTCAACGCCACTTGCTTAAGGTTCATACGCACTAAGGTGTTTGAACCACCCGCTAAAGGCAGAGAGTTATAGCAGCTTACAATGCCAAAACGCTTGTCGCCGTAAGCTTCGGCATGCGCTGGATAGTTGGCAATGTGCGGTTTACTGCATTCACAGATATTGCTCGCCGCGTGACGAAGCAGATCATCAGGAGTGACAGTTGGGTCATACATAAAGGTCAGGTTTGGCGCGATCTGCTTCAGTTCAGCATCTACGCGCAAAATCGTACGGCAAATAATATTATCTGTCGGGCCGATATTGACGTGCATGAAGGCATCTGGCAGTGTGCGATCCAGCATGATCCAGAACAGCTTAAGCTTTTGATAAATCTGCTCTTCCGTTAAGTCGCCAACGAAAGGCATCAATACATCGTCCAGTTGACCTAAGTAAACCGGAATGGAAGTCACTGATGGAACGTGATGATAAAGGATGGTCAGCATGTTCAATGCTTCGTCGAAATTAGTTGCCGCGCTAAGCTCTAAATACTTTGAGCCTTGATGTAAGTATTTAGAATAGTCTGGAAGTACATAGCGCGGCTTAAATGGGGCGTGACCTTCAAACATGTCACATAGCACACCTTCTTGTAAGGCTTGCTCTACTTCATTGCTTACCGACATATACGGCAGGCTCGCTTCAGCTTCTAAGGCAAGATAGTGCGATTTCTGTTTTGGAGACAGATTGGCATCTGAAATGATAGTGCTAAAGCGTTGTTGTTGATCTGAAAGTGGTGAAGAAGTAGATGGCGCAGGCTGGTGGCTCATGATTAAACCCTCTATTTTATTATGGGTTTATTCTACACCTATATTTTAAGTTTCCACTAATGAAAGGTATGAAAGACTATATTTCCAAAATGGAAATTCGGTATTATTGAATAGAAAAATAATGAAAGCTAAACGAATAAACAACAGAGCTCTGTAAGTACAAATCTAGTCATTTATCTTGAAACACAAACGGGTCAAAACAAAAAACCCACATAACTGGTCATGAGACCGTTAATGTGAGCTTTGTTATTTATAGTTCACGCTATAGAGAAAGAGACGAGAGACAGTATCTGTTAAAGGTGAGGGAGCACTTGTTTACGACCAACCCCCATCAATACCTTTAAAGGTCCTTGCGGAGTGTCAATTGAGAACGGTGTTGATACTTCAACAACAGAGAAACCAGCAGCACCTAGAACATTTTTTGAACGCTCTAGACTGATGCCATAATCTTCATCGTCGTTTTCAAGGTGCCAATCCCAGTGAACAAAAATGCCATCGTTTTCGAGCAACGTATAAATCAAACTGACAGTGTCTTGTAAATTCGGAATAAAACCACATACCGAAGACGCTACGACTACATCAAATTGATTTCTGAAGGCTGGATGCTGCGCCGCAAGCCCGCGCGATAGAATATCGACAACAGCTTCAACATTGGTTAGCTCTTTTTTATCTAGCTCTTCGATCATCCCTTCAGAGATATCAAGCGCGATGACCTCTTTTGCAAAAGGAGATATTTTTTGGCTGAGTAGTCCTGTACCACAACCAAAATCAAGGACACGGGTTCCGTTCAAATCAACGAGCTGTGTCAACTGGTCAAATACGGACTGTGCGAATACTACAGTTGCGGGATCTTTATCCCAGTCAGGTGCGTACTCGTCCCATTGTTTCGCCATCATGGCCTCCATCTTTACTTCTTGTAGGTTCGGAACACGCACAGAATAAACCAAATTAGCCAATTCGTCATAGAGTTATCATGCAAAGATGGACTATTTCTAAGATAGTCAGCACAATATTCAGATAATATGTGCCTACTCCCGCTCAATATGGAAATGAAATGAACCTTTCTCAAGTCCAAGCCTTTTGTTCTGTTGCTGATTTAGGATCCGTCTCTGAAGCTGCACGTCAGTTAGAATGCAACCGAACTAAACTTAGCATGTCGATTAAAGCCTTAGAGAAAGAGTTAGATATCGAACTGTTTGTGCGCAGCGGAAACCACGTTGAGCTTTCTGAAGCAGGCAAAGCCATCTATAAAGATTGCGAAGGCATTTTGGTGACGGTAGCTCGCATTAAGCAAACTTGTCTCTATGTATCAGGTGAATTCAATGCGGAGATATGGATCGCTCGCGACGATTCATTACCCGATGCAATGTGGCAGGACTTATCCCATGCACTCAACAAGAAGTATCCTTCCACCTCATTCAACTTCGTTCTTGCATCGAGTGGTGACTTAGCCAACCTAGTCGAAACCCAGCAAGTCGATTTCGCGTTTGGTGTCGATTACGAGCGTGTTGATGATCCAAGAATAATCTACAACCCACTTGGTAAGATTAGAATGATGTCTGTATGTAAAAAAGGACACGACCTGAGTGTGATGCGACGTGTATCTGATGAAGTGTTGAGAAATTCGATGCAAGTAACAATGGTTTATCTCAATGAAAAAGATAACCCTGAGCTTGAGCCCTTCTCGCGTCGCCACATCGGCTTTTCTAGCTTCGACTTTATGTTGGATACTATTCTACGTGAAAACGCTTGGGGCGTATTGCCTGAACCATTGATTCGCCACTTACTTCGTGAACAAGAGTTAGCTGTTATTAAGCATACTTACGGACTAACGCAAGAAGATTACTGTATGTTTACAGCTGCGGGAATGGCTGAGCATCCAGGTATGAGTTGGTTAGCGGATCAAATCAGTGATTATCTATTTGATTTCTAGGCTACCAGGTTTTTTTCTATCTCAATACGTAAAATTATACGACAGCTAACACGTCCTCTCCTTAGAAAACCATAACGTGATCAACCATGTAACGTCCATCTTCTTCAACCAGTACCATTTCGGCGACAAACTCGCCTTTAGCAATGGTATACGCTTGCTTCCAAACAAAGGCGATGGAATCAGATCGTCTGAATAGCGCAACGGGCTCACGTTCAGCAAAAAATCCGTTGCTGTGCTGATAATAGCGACACACCTTTTCCAGATATTCAGGCGTAACAATATCCTTCATCCTCTGCGTAAAATCTCGGCTGTGCTGTGCATGATCAATTTTTGTTGAGCCCTCCATCAGGTTATCCATAATTGGTTTAGCAATGCCCCATAATTCACTATCGCTAAGATTGTCAAACTTCATATTTACCCATTCCTTTGAAATTCATACCATTTCGTTAAAGCTTGAACAATTTATTGATCGCGCTCTAACCCTGAGCCTTTATTGGAGTATCGCTTAATTTTCTAGAGCTATACAACATTTGCCAACGATATGTTTTATTAATCATAAATGTTCCCATTTCAGTTGTGCTGAATCATCAACAAACACTCAGCGTCAATATAATTGGCACCACAAATCAATATTAACTATTTGAATTTTAATGATTTATAATTAAAGATTAGATAAAAACTGTCAACTTCACTATATAAGGTTTGTAAAGTTAGCTCAATATCAGAACAATGAGGCTATTAAAAACATCTGGAAAATTTTATGTGTGACAGGAAAAGCCAAAACGAAAATCGAGTACTATTATTCTCAGCCCTTTTAGCATCAGGCTTCGCTATTGGCGGATTGGTGTTGGGTCTTATCGTTGGCTCTCTGGTCATAGTCTTTGACGGTGTCTACTCTCTTATAAGCTTACTGTTAACTTTATTGTCACTAGCTGCTTCAAAATATATTAATCGCCCTTCAGATAGAGAGTTTCCGTTCGGTCGAGCTATCATAGAACCGATTGTTATTGCGATAAAAGCCCTAGTCATTCTGCTTGTGGTTGGTTACTCACTTTACTCTGCGATTGGTGCCCTTATGACGGGTGGCCGTGAAGTTGATACTTCTATCGCAACTCTGTTCGGTATTGTCAATGTATTAGGTTGTGGTTACGCTTGGTGGTACATCACCAATAAGAGCAAAAGTATCTCTTCCGGCCTGATTCAAGCCGAGTCAAAACAATGGCAAATGGATACATTGTTGAGTGTGGCTGTAACCGCGGGGTTCGTAGTTGCTTGGCTAGTTACTTTTTCTCCACTGTCAGCATATGCGGCTTATGCCGACCCAGTGATGATGTTGATCATGTCTTTCTACTTCATCAAAGTCCCGTTTGACATGTTGCGCGAAGCAATGCGTGAACTTCTAATGATGTCGGCAACCAAAGACATTTGTGACGCGGTGGATAAGAATGTTGTCGAGGTAAACAAAGAAGCGGAACAAAATTTAGAACTGATGGGGGTGACTAAAGTTGGCCCAGAACTCAGAATTAACGTTGATATTCATACCAACGACCAACAAGCAATTGCGTTCGATGATATTGAACGAACGCGCCGCAAACTTAAGCGACGCTTATCTAAGATGCCTTATGAGCTTCAATTGAACCTCAATGTCGCGAGTTAAGTTTTTACCTAACAAATGAGGACAAACCTCACGTACAAAGTGAAATCAGATTAAAGGGAAGATTGAACCTCTTTAGAAGCCGACACCTTTGATGTCGGCTTTTCTCTGGTTACCCACCAGCAAGCGAGCGAACCAATCGTCACCATACACACGCCCTGCCAAAACGTGATGCTCAATGACAAGCCGAGAATCACGGAAGACAGTAAGGTCGCGAAGATTGGCGTAAAGTAAGACATGGTTGCAAGAAACACCATATTCCCCCCCAGAATCGCCGTGTTCCAAAGCGCGTAACCAGCGCCCATACAAGCCCCAGCAAGCATTAGGTCAATCGCAGCACTTGAAGTCATCACCATGCCGGTTTCATCACTCAATGCGTATTTGATCCACAGAGTGACCGCAGTAGCGATAAAGAAAAGCACAATCGCATTCTGCCCTTTAGCAACGCGTTGGGTGTAATTGCAATATACCGCCCAAATAATCGCGCCGAAGAATGCCATCGAATAGGTTTTAGGGTTGGTTGCAATATTAGCCGCGATTTGATCGACAGAAAGCCCCTGCTCGCCGCTGATACTCCAAGCCACGCCAAAGAACGCCAAGACGATACTTGGATAAACCAACCAGTTGATCTTTTTGTCACTCAACAGCACCGCAAACAACACCGTTAGTGCAGGCCATAGATAGTTGATAACGGCCATTTCTAAGGCTTGATGTCGGCTATTTGCCATTCCTAAAGCCAGAGCCAAGAAGATTTCGTAGCAAACGAATAAGGCACCACCGATCATCAAATACGATTTAGAGAAGCGCGACAGCTTAGGTAGACCCATAACACAGACTAACAACAGTGAGCTCACTGTATAAAGACTGGCTGCACCACCAATTGGGCCCAGTTGTTCTGACACACTACGAGACAATGCAATTAAGCAGCTCCATAGTAAAATGGCAGCAATGCCGTAGCAGCTATGGCGATGAGATTTCAGCACGCCTCTTCCTTCTTTTTATTGTAATTAGGTAATCAAAGCGAGCTTAAGCAAAGGTAGGCTTAAACACTACTATCGATAAGTTGCAGTAAGTAAAAATAAGTAGCCGATCACATAACTGTACTCGGCTATCAATCATTTACTCAAAAATCTAAAAGCAGTTAGCAGTTATGCCAACAAAAGTGTTTGTAGGTCAGCCAGAGACTTAACCTGATAATGAGGGTTAATTCCTGCTGGCGTCGCTTTCTCTTGGCTGTTCAACCAACAGGTCTCAATACCAAAATCCAAGCCACCTAAAATATCAGAGTGTGGGTTGTCCCCTACCATCAATACTCTTTGCTTTGATGGCAATCCAATCAGCTTGTGTGCATGTTCAAAAATTTCCGCGTCTGGTTTAGCGACACCGACTTCCTCAGAAATGATCACATGGTCAAAGTAGTCTGTCATTCCTGTTCGTTCCAAACGGATTGACTGCAGCTCTGTGAAACCATTGGTGATGATACCCATGTTCACTTTGCCTTTTAACGACTCCATCAACTCTTTTGCACCAGGAAGCAGAGAACAGATGTCTGCCATTGCGGCTAAAAATGCACTGTTTAGTGCAGCCGTTGTTGTCTCTAACTTTGTTGCCCAGCTTTCAAAACGCGCGTGCTTCAGTTGTGCCGCTGTAATACGGCCATCTTGGTAATCGACCCATAACGGCAAATTAACCTCTTGATAAACTGAATAATCCTGTTCGCTAAAGTCAACACCAAAACGGGAAAACATCAACTTCATCCCTTGAAAAGCATCAAAGTGAAACAAGGTTTCATCCGCATCAAAGAATATCCAATCGTACTTCATTTTATGTCCTCTTACTCGCGCTGTTTTGTCGTTGTTTTTATCGTTGCCTCAAAGGGCGGGTCATCACTTTACTCTCAATTTTGTGAGTCTGTATATAAATCTAATAATTTATAGAAAACAAGTCGCAAGTCATGATATATCGCAAATTCTGCCACATATTAAACCAATACCATACAATAAAAATCCATTTAAGTACCGGGAGGTACTATGAAGCACTTCTTGCCATCATCCGTAATGCTTACTCCTTTTGTGGTCAAACACTACGATGAAGAACCAAATAAAAATGAAAATCCAGAAACAGAGCATAAGAACAGTTCAAACCAATGTAAAACGAGTTTGGCATCTTCTAAAGCAGACGAATCAAACTAATGATACTCATTTGTTAGCCACTCAATTGACCATCACCTCAACATATTCTTCTTAATTTAGTTTTTTCTGTTGATAGTAAACTCACATAAAACCATAAAAACGATTGCCATATGCATCAAGCTTAATACATAATCACAAAGTGGTAGTTCGGGGTCAAGCTTATCTAAGATCGAAGGTTTTCCTAATATTACCAACAACATAGAACAAATAAAAAACTATAATTAACGGAGTTTCCCAATGTCTAGCGCGTTTTACATCCCTACAATAAACTTCATGGGTACCGGCTGTTTGAAAGATGCTGCTGATAGCATTCAGTCTCAAGGCTTCAAAAAAGGTCTGATCGTTACGGATAAGATTCTTAACCAAATTGGCGTGGTAAAGCAGGTACAAGAGCTTCTTAGTCAACGTAGCGTTGACGCAGTTGTCTTCGATGGCACCCAACCAAACCCAACCATTACTAACGTTAATGACGGTCTTGAGCTACTTACAGACAATGATTGTGACTTTGTTGTTTCTCTCGGAGGTGGCTCTCCTCATGATTGCGCAAAAGGTATTGCTCTTATCGCATCTAATGGTGGCAAAATCTCAGATTACGAAGGTGTTGATCAGTCTGAAAAACCAATGATGCCATTAATTGCTATCAATACCACAGCAGGTACTGCATCTGAAATGACACGCTTCTGCATCATCACTGATGAAGAGCGTCACATTAAGATGGCTATCGTAGATAAGCACACAACGCCGCTTATCTCAGTAAACGATCCTGAACTGATGCTGGCTAAACCAGCATCACTAACGGCTGCAACTGGTATGGACGCGTTAACACACGCAATCGAAGCCTACGTTTCTATCGCAGCAACGCCAATCACAGACGCAGTAGCCATTAAAGCTATTGAGCTTGTGCAAGCGAACCTAAGAACAGCCGTAACGCACGGCGAAGACATTGAAGCTCGTGAACAAATGGCTTATGCACAGTTTATGGCAGGAATGGCATTCAATAACGCTTCTCTTGGCTATGTTCACGCAATGGCGCATCAATTGGGTGGTTTCTATGACCTTCCACACGGTGTATGTAACGCTATCTTGCTTCCACACGTTCAACGCTACAACGCGCAAGCTTGTCCAGAACGTCTACGTGACGTTGCGAAAGCAATGGGCGTAAATGTTGAAGGAATGTCACCGGAGCAAGGCGCAGAAGCAGCAATTAACGCAATTGTTCAATTAGCAAATGATGTAAATATCCCAACAGGCATCGCACAGTTAGGCGCAAAACTAGAAGACATTCCAACTCTGTCAGACAACGCACTGAAAGACGCTTGTGGTTTCACTAACCCTAAACAAGCCACGCACGAAGAAATTTCAGCGATCTTCGAAGCAGCGATGTAATCTAGCTACACGTCACTTGTTCTAAAAACAGGTCAAAACAAACACAAACGGGCTCACCTTCTGAGCTCGTTTTCTTTTATCAGTCGTATCACATCAAGCCTTTGCCTCCGGCACCGTCGAATTAGATACTAGATAGACACTACGACGTAAAAAAGCACATCATACGATGTGCTTTTCAGTTCAATTAAGGCGTAGACTACAATCTTAACCTTTGTAGTTTCTTACTCGCGCCGCTTCTGCTTCACGTTTATCGACAACCGTCTTACCGATTGGCGCCAGTGAGATAACCGCTAACTTTAAATGCTGGATAGCAAACGGAATACCGATGATCGTAATGAAGCACGCCACTGCTGACATGATGTGACCCATCGCAAGCCAGATTCCCGCAAATAAAAACCAAATGATATTCCCAATCACACCTAACGGACTCGTGCCTATATCCATCTCATTAGTCAGCTCATCACGCGAAATCGCTTCTTGTCCGAATGGGAAGAAAGAGAAGTTTCCCATTACAAAACACGCTCTGCCCCAAGGGATACCAACAATGGTGAGGAATGCAAGTAGCCCAAAGAACCACCAAGCCAGTCCCATAAATACACCACCGAACAGAAACCAAATGATGTTTCCTATTGTTTTCATTCTGTATTCTCCAAATCTTGTAATGCTGTTTATTTCATATGCCGAGTAAGGCAATACTTGTTCTAATAGGTTCATTATTGTTGAACCTTTATGAACCGTTTATGAATCACTTACATTTTATGTGATTGATACACGCCACGAAACGTCAAATCCGCATAGGGCTCATCGATTTTATTTGATACCATGCTCTTAGATTTTTAGTACCACAAAGCTAAACAGCTACAATAGCTACAACAACTAATTGAAGGCCGAATTTATGAACAACACTGAGCAACCTAAAAAGAAAATGAAAAACTGGGTGCCAATCGTCTTCTTCGGACTTCTCAGCACAGTCCCAGTGTTCATGTTCTTAGTCGACGTGTACATCAACCAGTATATGTAACAGAGCCGGACATCCTAGCTATATAAATGGATATAAGAACCCTTTCCTGTATCTATTTCAGTTCCAATTAGATCAGTTCTTCTTCAGTCAGCTCTTCTGTAATCAACTCAACTCTTCCGTGATCAAATCAGCTCTTCGCTAATAAAATCTAGAATGTCTATCAGCTCATGATCAGGCAAATTTAGTAGGTTATCCCCTACATACCATTCAATCTTACATTGGTTTGGCAACTCACTGATCGCTGGGTTTCCTATCCAAATCTTGTGTTTCTTCGCGATGTTATCCCTCACAATAATGCCGTCTTCGTAGCTCACAGGTAAATAGAGGTGAAGCATGTTGACCTGCGGTTGTTGTGGGTTAACGGTAAACTGAGGGTAATCTTGTAGGATTTGATAAACCTGTTTGGTTCGTTCGTATAAAGCAGGCATCAGTTCTAATCGCTCATCAAACTGCATTGCCGCTGAAACCACATAAGGCGTTCGGTGATAAACATTGCCGCCTTGACGCTTCATCCACGCAGATGCTTTCGCCACAAAGGCTTTATCACCCAGTAACAGTGAACCACCGAGGCCGTTCAGCCCCTTATAAAGCGAAACATAGGCACTATCAAAACCCTTGGCAATCTCGCTGTATGGTTTTTGGTAATACGCGCCGCATTCCCACAAACGCGCACCATCCATATGAAGGTGAATTGATTGTTCTTTGCAGTACTGCTTGATCGCTTCAAGCTCATCCCATTCTGGTAATTGGCCGCCGATTTCACGCATGGGTAATTCATATAGAGCGGCTGCAACCTCATCAGGCCACGCCTTTAAGTCATCAACATTCCAAGTGCGAAATACGTTGCCAACGGGAAGTACGTTGAAGCGGTTTTGGAGCTGATACCCTTGGCGTTCATGACGCATAATATGACTCGATTCATGCATCGCCACTACAGGGTTTCTTTTCTCTTGGCACGCAATTTCTAATGCTGTTGGTTGATTCATGGTGCCGGTAATCACAAATACAGCCGCTTCATAACCTAGCAGTTCCGCGACTTTGTTTTCGAAGCTCTCGATAAACTCACCATCGCCGTAGCTATCATGGCTCACATTGTGTGTCTCACACCATTCAGCCATCTGAGCGAATGTTTGTGCTGGAGTCGGTTCTAGGTGACCGGAAAGCAACAAATCACATTGTTGACGCAAGTCCATGCTCATAGTTTTTCCTTTATTCATTATCGTTCTATGTAGGGTTATTGGATTATTTACGTTACCCACCAACGGTGACATAAAATGCCCATATTCGCTTTTACTATTCGTGAATAATTAGTTTTACTCAGTCATCGGCGGCTTGTGCCAGGAATACTCAAATTGACGGATGTTTTATATAATTAAGTACCTAAAATCACACGCATCTAAATAGATAAGTATGGGCTAATTCGTTGTTGTTCAACCATTCTTCTATTATTGTATATCTATAATTCCAATAAATATTATTCGTTAATGGACAAAGAGGGCTATATGTCGAAAAATCGAGTCTTGGTGCTATTCGCTCACCCTTCTCAACATCGTTCTGAAGCAAACAAACCCTTATTTGAACAAGCCAAACGCGTTGACGGTGTTACCTGTGTCGATCTCTATGCCGAGTATCCGACATTTAAAATCAACATCGACCGTGAACAGAAACGCCTGTTAGACCATGACATCATCATTTTTCAGTTCCCTTTGTATTGGTACTCAACACCGGCAATTCTTAAAGAGTGGCAAGACCTTGTTCTTGAATACGGCTTCGCCTACGGCGCCGATGGCAATGAACTACAGGGCAAGAACTTGTTATGTAGCATTACTGCAGGAGGTAAAAAAGATGCCTACCAAAGTGATGGCTATAACCATTTCACGATTCGAGAACTGCTTCACCCAATCGAACAAACCGCTTCTCTGTGCGGGATGAACTATCTCGCGCCCTTTGCGCTATTTGGCTCGCGTACCGCTTTGGAAGAAAACCGCATTCAAGAGCATGTCGATAGCTATAAAGTGCTGTTAGAGGCGTTAGTTGCTGGCAAGATCAATATCAAGAAAGCCAGCAAAGCAGAAAAACTCAACCACTACGTAGAAGAACTAATGGCAGAGGTTAAATAATGACGGGATATTTTCTACAAGCGTTTATCTACTTAGTCGCAGCAGTTATTGCCGTGCCTATTGCCAAAAGACTTGGTCTTGGTTCTGTATTGGGTTATCTCATTGCTGGTGTTGTGATTGGTCCAATCATTGGCCTAGTGGGTGAAGAGACCACAACGATCCAACACTTTGCCGAGTTCGGCGTGGTTATGATGCTGTTCTTGGTCGGCCTTGAACTTGAACCTAAGATGCTTTGGGCAATGAGAAACCGACTTATGGGGCTGGGTGGACTACAAGTTGGTGGCACGACCGCGATTGTAATGGGTATAGCCCTTTTCTTCGGACAACCTTGGACCATTGCGCTGACTATCGGTTTGATCTTCGCCCTGTCATCTACCGCGATTGTTCTCCAAACCTTTAACGAAAAAGGGCTATCCAAAACAGAAGGCGGCAAGAACGCTTTCTCAGTCCTACTGTTCCAAGACATTGCCGTCATCCCTATGTTGGCATTTATCCCTCTTTTAGCCTTGCCAGAATTAATCGAAGCTGCACAAAGCGCGGTTGCTTCGGCTTCTGATCACCATGAAGAGTTAAGCCTCGTCGCTGGCCTACCCGGTTGGGCTTATGGCCTTGTGATCACAGCATCTATTGCGATTGTTGTGGTCGGCGGACACTTCTTGAGTCGTCCACTGTTCCGCTTCGTGGCAAGCTCAGGCCTACGTGAAATCTTTACTGCAACCGCACTGATGTTGGTGATTGGTATTGCTGCACTGATGAGCCTAGTCGGCCTATCACCGGCTTTGGGTACCTTCCTTGCGGGTGTGGTATTGGCGAACAGTGAATTCCGCCACGAGCTTGAGTCTAATATTGACCCGTTTAAAGGGCTGCTACTTGGCTTATTCTTCATAACCGTAGGTGCAGGCATCAACTTTGATGTTCTATTCAACGACTTTGGTTTGATCATTGGCCTCACTCTTGGCGTTATGCTTCTTAAAGCCTTGGTGCTATTTACGTTGGCATTGATCTTCAAAATCAAAAACAGTGACCGTTGGCTGTTTACACTGAGCTTGGCGCAAGCAGGTGAGTTTGGTTTTGTACTACTGAGCTTCTCAGCTCAAAACCACGTATTACCTGCTGACATCGTCCAAACATTGTCGCTGGTTGTGGCACTTTCAATGTTCCTAACGCCAGGGCTGTTCATTCTATTTGATAAAGTGATTCTTCCTCGTTACGAACAAAAATCTAACGACCGCGAAGAAGATACCATCGAAGAGAAAGGTACCGTTATCATTGCGGGCATTGGTCGATTCGGTCAAATCGTTAACCGCTTGTTGGTGTCGAACGATGTCAATACGGTGGTTCTGGATCACCAAGCGAACCAAGTAGACTTACTGCGCTCTATCAATATCAAATCTTACTTTGGTGATGCGACACGTCACGACTTATTGCATACCGCCGGAATCGAAGAAGCCGCGATGCTAGTAGTAGCAATCGATAATCAAGACTCAAGCGTTGAGTTAGTGAATTACGTTAAACACACCTACCCTAAAGTGAAAATCTTAGCCCGCGCATTCGACCGTGGTCATAGTTATCGCCTAAGAGAAGCGGGGGCAGACTTTGTGGAATCAGAGACCTACCATTCTGCTCTTGAAATGGGTGCTGAAGCCTTGCGTTCTTTGGGTCATCACCCATTCTTCGTCGAGCAGCAAAAATCGACGTATCAACGCGTTGAGAGTCGTAAGTCTGAAAAGCTTTACCAAGCTTGGTCTGAAGCAGAAGAGAATCCACGCTACGACAACAACTACCGACAAATCTTCATTCACCTTGAAGAAGCAATGAAAGAAGATATGAAGAAAGACCGTTCAGACAAACACTCTCGATCTGAGCGTGGTTGGACACCTCCACCAAAAGGCTATGCAGATGGCTTTGAGGAAGAAGAGTCTTAAGCAGCATCTAGACTTCAGCTCTAGATAACCATGCAATTCAACCATCAAAAGCGGCTATTTAAGCCGCTTTTTCTTTCATTTACCCCCTACAAAACGTCAAATCAGCATAAGTATCAGGTGCTGAAACTCGTAATCCGAGAGATTTGTGTGATCTAGCTAAAATTTCTAATTTCTGACCACATAGCAAAAGTGGATTCAATTTTTACATTATTGAAACATTCTAACCCTGCATAAACCACACCATAAACATGGCTATATATGCACTCATTCCTGCCATTCAAGCACCAACCCAATTCATAGCGACCACTCGCTAAGGCTTGAATTACATTGCATATATCGAAATACGCCGCAAAAGCCCCAACAAACCCATTCATCAATCAAATAAATAACGCACGACATTCACAAATTCAAACCATCAAAATTAACATAAACATTTCAAAGTATGTCTATCGTTACAATTTGTAACGAATGACGGTTGTCGGTATAGTCCTGCAATTCAAAAAGTGAGACCTTTGCGCTCACCTTAAAGGAGATATAATAATGATTACTAATGATGCTGTAATAATGGGCATGTTAGCTGTTATTCTTGGCGGTGTTTTTATCACGGAAAGTAGCCAAAATAGCGCACTGAAAAAATTCTACTCGTTCGTTCCGGGTCTATTGCTCTGTTACTTTGTTCCTTCTCTATTGAACAGCCTAGGCATCATCGACGCATCAAACTCAAAGCTGTACTTTGTTGCAAGTCGTTACCTATTACCAAGCGCACTCGTTCTACTGATCATCTCAGCTGACTTACGCAAAATCTTCGGCCTTGGCTCAAAAGCCGTCATCATGTTCCTAACGGGTACTGTCGGCATCATCATTGGTGGCCCTTTGGCGATTTTAATTATCGACCAAGTTAACCCTGACCTCGTATCTGGCGATGTATGGCGTGGCCTTACAACTGTGGCTGGTTCTTGGATCGGCGGCGGTGCGAACCAAGCAGCAATGAAAGAAGTGTTCGAGGTTGATGACCAACTCTTCTCTGCAATGATTACGGTTGATGTTATCTGTGCGAACATTTGGATGGCCGTTTTGCTTATCATGGCTGGTCGTCAGAAGAAGATTGATGCATGGTTAAAAGCGGATACTTCATCTATTGAAGAGCTAAAAGAGACGGTATCTAAATACCAAGAAGAGAACGCGCGCCCAACAACTACAACCGATCTCATGAAGATCACGGCAATTGCCTTTGGTTTAACAGGTTTGGCTCACTTATTCAGTGACATGATTGCACCGTGGATCTCAACCAACGCGCCAGAACTTGCGAAATACAGCCTAACATCTGGCTTCTTCTGGCTGATCGTAATGGTAACAACGTTCGCGCTGATCGCTTCATGCTTCAAATCAACACGCAGCCTTGAGCACAGCGGCGCGTCTAAAGTTGGTTCAGCATTCATCTACATCCTAGTTGCAACTATCGGTATGCAAATGGATGTGACAGCTATCTTAGACAACCCAGGTTACTTCTTCATTGGTATCACATGGTTAACTATTCATGCCCTTCTGATGATTGTAATGGCGAAGCTAATTCGTGCACCATTGTTCTTCATGGCTGTAGGTAGCCAAGCTAACGTAGGCGGCGCTGCATCGGCACCTATCGTCGCGGCTGCATTCCACCCAGCATTGGCACCAGTAGGTATCCTAATGGCGGTATTGGGTTACGCTCTCGGTACATACGGCGCTTACATCTGTGGCCTCATCATGCAAGTTGCTGCTGGTTAATAGAATCGCTTAATCCAATAACACCAAAGGCTGAACGATGATCGTTCAGCCTTTTTCGTTTCTAAAACTGTATTTCAAATAACGGCTTAATCGAACAAAGATGTCAGTTTATTTTCCACCACAGGGCTGATATTAAAGCTCAACATAAAATCTGGACGCGTTTTTTCGTCTTTCTCAAGGTAATAGTTCGCTTCAATGCCAAACTTCCAAGGGCGTCCATTCAGAACCGTTGTTTTACTAACACTGATGTTTAACGGAATTTCCGCCTGATCCTTATTCCAGTCGTACGAGAATGTTGGTGCAGAGCCCACCGTCCAACCACCTCCTAATATCTCTACCCAAAACACTTGTGTCGATGTCTTGTTGATTCGAGTATCAGAATGGTCGGCTCCGTCTCCAGAAATACCATACAAGTGATTTGGGAACATACCGACAACTCGTTCACTACTCGCCTTCCCGACCATAAATTCAGGCCCGACAGCAAATTGGTCCGCCGTTAAGTCACTGCTGCCCGTTGGCAAAGAAGCAAAGAGACCGAAAGCGACAATGGTACCGCCCTCCATTTTAGGCGCATAAGCTAAATCAAATGAGATGTCTGTAACGCCAGAGTGATCCATATTCTGCGAGCTTACTGGCGTATCCACATGGAAATCGTTCTGTACATAAGAGATAGCCGGGCGGAAGATCACTTTGTCGCCGTTATCCATGGGGAAAGGAAGAGTTGGTTGTAATACTGTAGCGAAACTGTCCCCTCCACCATCGTAACCACCTGAATACTGGAGCTTTAGATTGAGGCTAGCGTAAGCTGTGTTTGGGTTTGCAAGTTCCTTTGCTGCCTGTTCTGCCGCTTGATCGCTTTCAGATTTCGAAATGTCGACCTTAGCGCTAGCAAAATTCGGCGTTAATAATAGTCCAGTTATTATCAGTGCAAGTGGTTTACAAGCCATGAGCCCTCTCTTCAATAGTAAAACAATAAGATGTAACTGCTTATTGAGTATTTTAGAGATTACCGGGCAGTAAAATGGCCATTAAGTGACAGAGAGATAAGTTAACCCTAGTTAGAATTTAGATACAAAAATGCCCCAAATCGCTTTGAGGCATTTTCAATTAATCAGGAAGCTCGGGAGTGTTTACTCCTTTTGCTTATTCCCAATCAAGAATTACTTTTCCTGACATACCAGAGCGCATCATGTCGAAGCCTTTCTGGAAGTCGTCCACTTTGTAGTGGTGAGTAATGATTGGTGTTAGATCTAGGCCAGACTGGATTAGTGAAGCCATCTTGTACCAAGTTTCGAACATCTCACGACCGTAGATACCTTTGATAACCAAGCCTTTAAAGATTACTTGGTTCCAGTCTACCGCCATATCTGATGGTGGAATACCTAGTAGAGAGATCTTACCGCCGTGGTTCATGTTAGTCAGCATGCTGTTGAACGCAGATGGGTTACCAGACATTTCTAGGCCTACGTCGAAACCTTCAGTCATGCCAAGATCTGCCATTACGTCTTCAAGCTTCTCTTCCATCACGTTTACTGCGCGAGTCACACCCATTTTCTTAGCAAGATCTAGGCGATATTCGTTTACATCAGTGATTACAACGTGACGAGCACCAACGTGCTTAGCAACAGCTGCAGCCATGATACCGATTGGGCCAGCACCAGTAATTAGCACGTCTTCACCTACTAGGTCAAAAGAAAGTGCTGTGTGTACTGCGTTACCAAACGGGTCAAAGATTGATGCTAGATCATCAGAGATTTCAGCAGGGATCTTAAATGCGTTGAACGCAGGGATCACAAGGAACTCAGAGAACGCACCAGTGCGGTTAACACCAACACCTGTTGTGTTACGACAAAGGTGAGTACGGCCGCCACGACAGTTACGACAGTGACCACATGTGATGTGACCTTCGCCAGATACACGGTCGCCGATTTCAAAACCACGAACTTCTTGGCCGATGCCAACAACTTCACCCACGTATTCGTGACCCACTACCATAGGTACTGGGATTGTGTTTTGTGACCATTCATCCCAGTTGTAGATATGTACGTCAGTACCACAAATTGCGGTTTTCTTAATACGGATAAGAAGATCATTATGACCCATTTCAGGTTTTTCAACCTCGGTCATCCAAATGCCTTCTTCAGGCTTATGCTTAGAAAGTGCTTTAATTTTCATAATGTTACCTAGTTCATCTCGCCTAACTGTAAGGCGAGAATCAAAAATCTATATGTTCTATTGGACGTTGTTCTATCTAATTAAAAGGATGCCGTGGCACCTCTTTAAAATTAGATGATACCCATGTCTTTACCAACTTGGATGAACGCATCGATTGCGCGGTCTAGTTGCTCACGAGAGTGTGCAGCAGACATTTGCGTACGGATACGAGCTTGGCCTTTTGGTACTACAGGGAAAGAGAAACCTACCACGTAGATGCCTTTCTCTAGTGCGCGCTCTGCGAACTCAGCCGCTACTTTTGCATCACCAAGCATGATTGGGATGATTGCATGGTCTGCACCGCCCATAGTAAAGCCAGCTTCTTCCATGCGAGTACGGAAGTGAGCAGAGTTTTCCCATAGTTGAGTACGTAGGTCGCCAGATTCCGCTAGAAGATCTAGAACGCGGATAGACGCCGATACGATTGCAGGTGCAACAGAGTTAGAGAATAGGTATGGACGAGAACGCTGACGTAGCCAGTCGATCACTTCTTTCTTACCAGAAGTGTAACCGCCTGAAGCGCCACCCATTGCTTTACCTAGCGTACCTGTAATGATGTCGATACGGTCAACAACGTTGTGGAACTCGTGAGTGCCCGCGCCGTTTTCGCCCATAAAGCCCACTGCGTGAGAGTCATCAACCATCACTAGTGCATCGTACTTGTCTGCAAGGTCACAGATAGCAGGAAGGTTAGCCACTACGCCGTCCATAGAGAACACACCGTCAGTTACGATTAATGTGTGACGAGCGCCAGCTTCTTTAGCCGCGATAAGTTGCTGCTCTAGCTCTTCCATGTTGTTATTCGAGTAACGGAAACGCATTGCTTTACACAGACGAACACCATCGATGATAGATGCGTGGTTTAGTGCGTCAGAGATGATTGCGTCTTCTTTACCTAGAATTGTTTCGAACAAACCAGCGTTTGCATCAAAACAAGATGTGTAAAGGATAGTGTCTTCTTTACCTAGGAACGTAGAAAGCTTTTGCTCTAGCTCTTTGTGAGAATCTTGAGTACCACAGATGAAACGTACTGAAGCCATACCAAAACCGTGCTGATCCATACCACCTTTAGCTGCCTCGATAAGAGCTGGGTGGTTAGCAAGACCTAAGTAGTTGTTTGCACAGAAGTTTAGTACTTCTTCACCAGTCGAGATAGAAACCGCTGCTTTTTGTGCAGAAGTAATAATGCGCTCAGACTTGTAAAGACCTTCTTCTTTAACTTCTTCGATTTGAGTTTGAATCTGTTGGTAAAATGCAGAAGACATTGTCTCATTCCTTCCTAGTTATTATTTAGCAGCATCGCGCGCCGCTTTATGTAGGGATGCAAAAGATCTCAACACGATCATTTACACTGTAAAACTTATGCCTATATTCTAGTTGAACATCCCCGTTCCGATTATCCCTTTAGTTGGAAAAACATTAGTGAACCTGAGGCACGAATAATAGTTCATCCCAGTGACACAGGGCACATAAACGCGTCTTACCTGTTCTTTTTAACTTCAAATCGCCCTCCATTTCGGTCTAATTTCGCTTTCATATCGAATATTAATTTTTCACTTCAGAACAATATGGTGATGATTATCCGCTTCTCTCAGAATCTTCAGCCGCTTAATTGATGAAATTGATTCACAAATCAAAGTAAATCGCT
Source organism: Vibrio sp. ECSMB14106 (assembly GCF_000972265.1). Lineage (NCBI taxonomy): Bacteria > Pseudomonadati > Pseudomonadota > Gammaproteobacteria > Vibrionales > Vibrionaceae > Vibrio > Vibrio sp. ECSMB14106. Next base: position 64,302 of record NZ_LAUM01000013.1, read on the forward strand.
CACAATTGCCATTAAGCTGATCGTTGAAACTTGTCTAACTGGATACTTATGATTAACCCCAAACTCATTGCCCTACTTCCTGATCTCGCCTCGTTCATTTTAGTGGTAAATGAAGGGAGCTTTACTGCGGCAGCAAAACAGTTAGGGGTGACTCCCTCAGCGTTGAGTAAGCTAATCACACGTTTAGAAAAAGCACTGTCTGTGAAGCTGTTTGAGCGTACGACTCGCACATTGATCATCACGCAAGCTGGCCAACTGGTTTACGACCAAAGCGTGGTTATGATTAATGCAGCGCAGCAAGCGGTTGAATTGTCTACCTCCGACCATACTGAACCTGCTGGCTCGATAACGGTAGCGGCACCAGAGGCATTCTTGAATTCGGTATTGCAGCCTTTCGTTGTCCCATTTTTAAATCAGTACCCAGAGATCCAACTTAAATTGAGAGCGGCTGATGGCGACATTGATATTTTACGTCAAGGCATCGACATCGCTTTCCGCCTGACCGATAAGCCCGACGAAAGCTTAGTATTGAAAGAGTTAGGAAAAACAAACCTCGTCTTATGTGCAAGTCCTGATTATCTTAAAGCCAAAGGGGTTCCTAGCCACCCAACTGACCTTTCTGAACATGACTGTTTATACCTTGCAGAGACAGACAAAGACCACATTTGGGATTTTCTCAAAGATGACGAATTTTACACAGTACCCGTCAGTGGGCGTTACGCGATAAACCACTCGCAGATGCGACTTAAAGGCGTGAAAGAAGGTCTAGGTGTAGGTATTTTCCATGACTTCGTGATTCAAGATGCGTTGTCTGAAGGCTCCGTAGTACAAGTGTTGGAAGATTGGACCATCAAGAGTAATTACCACGGTGCGATTGCGATGCAGTTTGCTCAAACCAAGTACATGCCCGCTCGACTGCGTGTATTCATTGATTACGCCATGGAGCACTTAGGTGACAAGTTGGCAGGAGAAATAAACTGATGCTGAAAGGAATACACCACGCGGCCATAATCTGTTCAGACTACGACGCGTCGAAACACTTTTACACTGAGATTTTGAAACTCGAGATAATTGCTGAAAACTATCGTGAGGCTCGCCAGTCGTACAAGCTTGATTTAGCGCTACCTAATGGTGCTCAGATAGAACTATTCAGCTTCCCTAACGCGCCAGAAAGACCTAGCTTTCCAGAAGCCCAAGGGCTGAGACATTTAGCCTTTTGTGTGGATGACGTTCAACACGTCAAAAGCTATTTGGAAGGACAAGGAATCGAAGTCGAACCGATCCGAATTGATGAATTTACAGGCAAAGCATTTACCTTTTTTGCCGATCCTGACGGGCTTCCGTTAGAGCTCTATGAAATCTAAAGCTTTATCAAATATAGAGTTGTATCAAGTCTAATATCTTCTTAGTAAACAGAGCATGTCATCTGATTAATGAAACTGACCTCCTCAACAAGAAGGTCAGTTTGTGTATCAATTAACTCAATGCCGTCTTGAATTTCTCGACACGTGAAAACAATAACCAATCCAATAGCATTGCTGCCACGATAGTCGCTCCCGCCAGTGGAAACAGTATTGAAATAACTATCACGGTCACTAAGCCTGCTTTCCAAAGCCCTGCATCACCGAACTTCGGTGGCGTACCAAGCTTTCTTTGACCGGAAGGTCTACGCATCCACCACATCACACCGCCAGTCACTGACACCACGATGAACGCCAAGCAAAACAAGGCATTTAGAAGCTTATTGATGATGCTGATGTCACCTTGATGCAATGAAATACCCACAGCTAACGTCTTGGCAATGAAGTTATAATCTTGCCATGTCACCTCACCCAGAATACGACCTGAGTATTGGTCGAGGTGTGTCGTACGATCCTGCGTTGGATCGATGATGTCACCGCCCATAGTGTTGGCTGTGACCGTGTAAACACCTGTTTCTGAACGCGGGAAATTCACCTTGTATTGAGTGAAACCAAGTGAGTGCGCTTTTTGGATAACATCATCAATCCCGAAACTGCTTGCTGACATCACATGTTGAGAGTGGTCTTCGCCCATCTTAGAGTGATCATGAGGTTCAGATGCCTCTTCCACGTGATGTACATGTTCTGCAGGCTTATCTTGAGACAACGGCAGCGGTGTTTGTTCTAGATTCCATGGAAGTTCTTCCTCTGAGCCATGGTTAAGCGATGCGTGCGTCTTATCAGACAGTGGTATATCGTCCCACATTTGAGCAGGGAAAGTGCTCCATGCTTGAACTAATTTACCGCCCCAGAAGCCTGTCCAAGCTAATCCTGAGAGAATAAACAGCAGTAGGATGAGAGATAACGTGCCACCGATGTTTGCATGTAAATCACGCAAAAGCACACGTGGGCCAGATGAAACTCTCAGTTTGAGAAATCCAGCACGGCTCGCGTTGTCTCGTGGCAGCCACAAGTAGATACCGCTGACAAGAAGCAGAATCGATAAGCTGATTGCGACTTCAATGAGGTAATCCCCCCAATCGCCAATCAATAATGTGCCATGAATATCATTCGCGAGTTCGTAGAGGCTTTCACTACGTGGGACTTCACCAACGACTTCGCCAGTGTATTGATTCACAGTGGCGAAAACGGAAGTGCCATCTTCAAGCGATACAGAAAATCGGTTCGCCAAATCCGGCGTTTTGCTCGGAGCAAACTGCGTCACCGAACCTTTTGGGTATTGAAGTTGTACTGCCGTTAGCTGTTGTGAAACCTTGACAGGTTCGCCCGATACTACAATCTCAATCGCATCGTGATGGAAAGCGAGTTCGATTTCATCATCAAACAGCATCACCAAGCCAGTAATGCTCAACATTAACATAAACGGGATAACAAACAGCCCAGCATAGAAGTGCCAGCGCCAGGTTAGAAAATAGAGGATTTTATGCCGTTCTTTGCTTTTTATATTGGTTTCCGAACCGGTTGTTGCACTGCTTTTAGATTGCGAAGTTGCTTGTGCTTTCGCAGAGGTTTGAGATTCATTTCTCAACATTATGATTTCCTTTGACATACACAAACTTACCTTCTGAAAAATCAGAAAGTAACTTGAGCATGGTTAACTTTACTTAATACTTTATTTTTTAATTATTTTGGTGAGTTAGGTTTAAGCAAGATCAAAGGGAGGGCCACGTGGAGCTTGCCTCGTGTAGCGTTCACTTAGAGCCAAAAAAGCGTAGCTGTCTGAGACAATAGAACTCAATCGAGTTGTCAGTAGTGTAGTTGGAAGTTCGTCTTGGTGAAACGTGGAAAAATGGCTAAAGGGACACGGCTTACCTTTGTGAGTATTGGGTTCACCCTCTTCAATTTGAACCAGTTCAAAGCCGTTGACCGTACATAACGACGCCCATACTCCCGCACTATTACCATGAGCATTGATAACAGGCATTAGTGTTACTAACACCCAGCTTAATACTGTGGCAAGTAACATTGGGAAGTTAAACGAGGTTCGGCGCATTATTCCTAATCTTTATAAATTTTCCTTATTATGAGGCACTTGGAATATAGGTAAACGTAAAGATTAACAGCAAGTTAAAAAATTGAAGCTAACGCACACTCTTTTTAGTTAAAAACGGGCTACAACGGAAGAGCCAAGAAAATGTGACGAAACTCTACATAACAAACTGTTTATAAAAAAGACAATAAAAAACGCCGCCTTACACCTTCCTCTAACGAAGGGAATGTAAGGCGGTAATGCCGTTCACTTAAGAGTGAACGGCATTTTTGTTCTTAGCATACCGTTGTGGTCTGGGTTTAACTGTTCTAGGGAATGTCCTTTCCCTTCGCCCTTCAAGTATTAAGCTTTCAGCCATGTTGTGGAACCCCTTTAGCTGACGAGGTATTGCGCCTGGTGTTGAGTAAGGTAAGCCTACAAGTAACGCAGATACATGAGCTAATGTGCCGTTAAAACTGAGTTAATAAGGAAGGTAATTTCCCTTTAAATTGAAGCAGAGCTCGACCATCTGGTATCGGATTAAATTATAAGTAAGCAAGATGCCCCATAACTCCTGCTTTACCAGTTCTGGTAAACGACTTCGCAGCGTGAGACGATTTCCAAGCATGTATTGTTTCTGCTCTCGATAGCCTAGCTCAATTTCCCAACGATGTTCATAAAGGCCTGCAATATCTTTTGATGGGTAACGCAGGGAGTCCGTCATGGAGGTTAATACTTGGTAGTCTTTTCCTTTAATTTTACGAGTGACAAGTCGAGCGGTTATCGACTTTGGTAAATCAGGCCATAGCTTTCTAGCCCTTGGGTTACTGTGTAATTGAACCAGTTTGTCATTTCGCCCTAAAGATTGAACAATGTCATATTGTGTATTTTTCTTGAGGGGGGATAAGCCAATGACGCTCTGAGCCAGAGTCTTGCCATTTATGTAATAAGCCTAAAGAATAGAACCCCTTATCGAACATTGTCACGCTATGGTTTGGTGTTGTTTCTATCAGTTTTTCAGCTAATATCATTTCGTTTGTATTGTAATTATCAAATGCACTGGCCGTAATAATGTGACTGCTTAGTTCCATTTGGCAGACCATTCTCACTTGCGGATATTGCGTCCCTTTTTGTCGAGAAAATGCCTTTTCATTTTGCGGGTTATCGGGCGTTCGCCAAACAACGCCATCGACGCCAAGAAGCGTTAATCCATTCCACTGGGGTAACTTTGCACTTTTTAACCATGACGTAGTCATTCGCTCAAAGACCGCTTTAATTGCGTCTTCACCCAACGTCTTTCGACGTTGAGTTAACGCACTCGGTGCGACAAAAGCTTTACCTGTACGGTCGACAATATCAAGTTGGTTCACTAAATCTTTCATGGATTTACTGTTATAGATAGCCATTCCAACAAGCAGCCACACCATGGATTCTAAAGTTAATTTCCTCTTTCTCATCGTGACAGTATCAGTAAGAGAATAGGCTTCGTCGATGAGTTCAATTGGAAGCAAGTCAGACAAAGTCTCAACGCTGCTAGGTTTCCAATCATTAATTATGTTTAGAGCTTGAGAGACATCCATAAAAAAATCCAAGTGCATTAAATACACTTGGATTTTGACAGCTCTGAAGGATCCTTCAACCGATCGCTTTGGCTTTAACTGATCGGCATTAATGTAAGGCGGCGTTTTAGAAATCGAATCTTGAGGTTTTGCTCTTTGTTACGTATCGAGCGAGCAAACGCTCATGATTTACGAATTAGCCGAAGATCTTGCTCCAGATGCTTGGGTTACGCTTCTCATGGTACTCTTCACGAAGGCCATCGATAGTGCGAAGTTCTTGCTGTGCAGACGCAAAGTCACCTTGGTCTAGCTTTTGCTCAATGTTATCAATTGATGCGCTGATCTTTTTAAAACCTTCCATGAAGTGTTCTTCTTTCTCAATTGGGTAAACACCCGTTTTCAGTTCTGCAACTAACGTGTCTATGCGTACGATAGGCTTTTGCATCTCTTCAATGCTTTGAGCTTCTGCCGCTTGTTTGAATGCAAGCTTCATTTCTTGCATATTTTTCTTAAGGTCAACATTAGCAAAAGCGTTGCCAGACAATACTGAAGCAGCGATTAAACCAGATAAAAGGATTGAGCGAGTTTTCATTATTTCTCCAAGTGAAGCGGTGTCTTCGAAGATAGCGCCATCGTTATTGTGGCACTTTGACTTTATTATTTTCGGCTAGTGTATACAAAAATCTACCGGGTACAAAAATTGATTGTGTCGAAATGCAAACTAGCTAGATAATTACTAAAAATTATCGGGCCTTCCATCACTCAAATACCGAAAACTCGGTGATAGATTGACGACCGCGCAGTGCTAAAAAGGCTAAGAATTGCTGTGGTGAATGGGTGATCACTTTACTCGAATCCACACCTACTTTGTCTAACAATGCAGCGACTAAGTCCAAGCCACCGACATCTAAACAGAAATGCGCATCGCTACCTGTGGTAATAAACGCACCTTTCTCTTTCGCTATTCTTGCAATCTCATCACAGCGGTCAACACTGCCAGCTCGGCTATTGCCTTTGAGTGTGGTGTTGTTGATCTCAATCGCTACGTTATGTTCCGCCGCACATTGAATCACAGCTTCAAAATCAAAATCAAAATTAGGGTTTCCTAAGTGACCAAGCGCATCAATTCGACCACCTTTAATCACATTCAACAATGCTTCTGTATGGGTAGCGACATCCGATGGGCGAAATACTGGCTCATGAAAACTCGCGATCACCCAATCCAAGTTCTTATCCACACTCGGATGAATGTCGATTTCACCCTGTGTGTTCATGATGTTTGACTCGACACCTCGAATAATTGCGACATCTTCAATAAAACGAGGGAGCACACGCTGGTTACTGAAGAACCAATAGTGTGGCGCGCCCGGCATAGACTCTGAATGGTCGGTCGTACAAAACATAGCTAAACCGTTTTGCTTCGCCGATTTCGCGTTTTCGATCAGCGTGCTGTAAGCATGGCCACTTGCGTATGTGTGGGTGTGGGTATCTACTTTGAGTTCCATAAATCAAGGCCTTAACCGTGTGGTCTAGTCAATCAATTTCAAGTTGGGTTGGTCTAATACAGCTTATTCAAAAATGCCCAACAGACACTTGCTTAATGTGATGCTGAGTGAACCGAAATTATATACTGTTCATCATTCAGTATTGTTAAAATTAATTCAATCGACAATAACCTGATTTCTCCCGCTATTCTTTGCTTTGTAAAGGCGCTTATCAGCAAGCATAAATAGATCATTTGGCGATGTGCTTTTCGTCGGAACGCATTCCGCAACCCCTAGGCTCATCGTTACATGAGAAGCAATGGGTGAGGAACGATGAGGAATCGGTTGACTGTGCAAAACCGTTAAGAATGAATTAAGGCGAGCTCTGCTTTGCTCTATAGATGTGCTTGGCAATATAATGGCAAACTCCTCGCCTCCTATGCGAGCAGCAAGGTCTGACGGACGGTTAAAAACGTGCTTCCATAACTTTGCGACTTGTTTAAGGCAGACATCTCCTTGATGGTGGCCATATGCATCATTATATTGCTTGAAAAAATCAATATCGCCGATCACCAAGGTTAAAGTTTGCCCTTCGCGTTCACATCTAGCCCATTCAGACTCAAACGTTTGATTAAATTTACGTCTATTGGGGAGTGAGGTTAGCTCATCAAAAAGTGCAATCTTTGTGAGATCTTGTTTTTCTCTCTGCAACTGCTCATCACGCAACTCATATTGATACAATGTTGCCAGCAACTCTTTTCGAGGAGCTTTAGTCAAATCCTTTATGGATAGTGGAGAACTAACAAACTTGGCAAAATCTCCCCTAAACAAAAAGTAAAAGATCAGCATTGGGACACTATAGCAGGCCGCAATCAACAACTTACCCAGTATATTTCCGAATATGATAGGAACGATCTGCGGGCTTAGGCCAAAAGCTAAAAGAGGAAACAGTGCTCCATCCAAACAAAGGATAAAAACAAATGCTAGCGTATAGATGAATGCCAACGCTGGTAGGTTGGAAAGGAACTTACTCACTTGTGTAAAAATAAACATCAATAACAATATTTCGAGGAGAATCAAAACCCCTCCAAGAACAAGAACTTTCAACGACACGTCAAAGATACTGAAAGGGATAGCAAAAGGGTTCAACACATATTCCGATTCCAGCAACCAAGCCATAAAGTTAAAACCAACAAAAGCAATCAAATCCACAACCACTACTAACCGAAACATGTGTTTAAAAGTGCTAAAATCTCGCTCAATAATAATGAGCATTATGGTGCTCATCATGAATGCACCATAAGCAATATTTCCGCCTGAAATACTTAAAGCTTCGGATAATGGAAAGGAATAAACGGCACCAGCAAGCCCTCCCACTAAAAGCACGATACTAAGATAGTTATAAAATGCAGCTGTACGCACACGGTTTTTTAACGTAGCAAAATACAATGGGAAAATTGAGTATATTCCTACATTGAGAATATATGCTTCTAACGTCATTACTGTTCCTTCTAGGCTCAACACATACAGCACTCAGATAATTTTATAGATGTGCAGAATAATTAATAATATTAACATAATAATGATTAATTAATAAAACGTCCGGAGTGCTTGGTTTTCTAATCAGGAATATTAATAACATTAGATATCTATTGCCCCCATAGAGCCTGTCCAGCATCTTGGAGAGATGCCCTACCAATCACAAGTGGCAATTAGTACTTAAAGATAAGGCTTTATTATCATTTCACTTAGTCATAGGAAGCACAACTTAGTCGTACCGCCGTCTTAATTACGCCAATTTTTTGCAACCTACCCAAGTTCGTCAATACTTAAACCAGTCTACAAACTGGAGTGTTAGATGAGAAGAAGACAATATCCGCTGAGTATCCACATCACTAGCCTTTTCTTAATTTTGACAATACTTGCCGGTGCAGTACTTATCTCAATCAGCTACCGTCATTCTCAAGAATTGTTACTAGGCACAGTGCGCGAAATTAGTAATGAGCATCGCGATAAGCTGGAATCGGTATTTAAGCAAGCCATCGCCCCCGTTATCACAACCTTGAATGTGATGGCTGTGAGCCCATTTGTGGCCCATCAAACCTTCTCTATCGAGAAAGAATCTTGGCTGGCATCAGTCGATATCATTTTCAAGCAGAATAAAAGTTTGGTTGCTTTATTCTATGCCTCTGATGATGGTGAATTCAGAATTTTCCGCCCTTTAAGTACCAATAGACAAAGAGCCGAAAACAATGCACCAGCCAAAGCGACCATGATGATCAGCAGTACGAATCTTAAAGGTGAAAATTTTATTACTTTTCTTGATGGTACACATCAAGTGATCAGTACCATGCAAGCTGAAAGCAAGTTTAATCCCACGGCCCGCCCTTGGTTCCGTAACGCAAAGCCTAATGGCTCAATACAACTTTCTGAGCCCTATCAGTTCTATTTTTTACAAACCAATGGAATTACGCTTTCTAGACGATCTGCAGACGACAAGCATGTGGTTGGGGCCGATTTCACATTAGAGTCTCTCTCGTCTCAAATCAGTGAACTGGCCTATTCCCCGCAAACCCGACTCGCCTTATTTGACAAACACTTTAACCTTCTTGGCCAACATCAGCTTGATCTACCGGTACCTAACCTTGCCCCTGATCAACCCGATGGTTCGATTAAACATAATGGCCAAGCTACAGGGAAGATTTCTGGTAGTGAACAAGAACACAGCTTCGTCAAAATGCCTAAACGAGAACAAATGGAAGCATTAAAATCATCCGTATTAGCACCTCTTATCTCTGATGAACAGAAATTTAATCTCAAGCTAAAAAACGTTGATTACAACTTAAATACTTGGGCACTAACGTTAACGCCCGTTGAGCTGACTCCAAACGTCACCCTTTATTTGGCAGAAGCAACACCGCACAATGATTTGCTCTCTGACCTTATTTCCATGCGAGATAAGCAAGTTGGCGTCGCAATTGGTATGTTATTAATCTGCTTCGGCATTGTATGGTTTGTCGCAAATCGCCTATCTCAACCACTCAATACGCTCGTGCAACTCACTGACAACATCACACGATTTGATTTCAGACGAACCCGCTCCCCCAAAAGCATGATTAAGGAAGTAGTTGACCTCACGCACTCGATTGAGCTGATGGAACACACGCTTCATGATCTTATCTCTCTACTTCGAGACACCGCAGGTAATCAGGAATTTTCGATATTAACCAAGAACATTGCTCATCAAAGCTACTTAATAACCAAAGCAGAAACCATTGTGCTCTTTACTCAATCAAAAGAAAAAGGCGTGTTTGATACAGCGGCCAACCTATCCATTATTCCTTTTAAAGCAGATATCAATGATTTCATCGAACATACTCCTTGGTTGCTATCCCAGCTCAAACATGGAGAAACTATCCACTTAAACCGAGAGGATAACGTTCTTAACTATTATCAAAACTCGATCTTCAATTCAGACCTGTTCCTGTTTCCTTTATTGAACCGCGAGAAATTATTGGTTGGCATCGTCGTGATTGGTTATGAGAGACCTATTACTAAGATTCAAGCAGACAAACATGCCTTTCTAAGAGAGCTGCTGAGTTTTGCTGAAATAGCCAAAGATAACATTGACCAAATGCAACAGCAGAAAAACATGCTCAATGCCTTAATTGAACTTATTGCGTCAGCGATTGATACCAAATCACCCTATACGCAAGGGCACTGCCAAAAAGTACCTGAACTCACCAAATGGATAACCCAAGCAACCATTGATGATGACCATTATTATCCGCAATTTTCACTCGATAATAAGCAATGGGAAGAGCTGATGCTAGCCGCCTGGCTTCATGATTGCGGTAAGGTCACTACCCCTGAATATATCGTAGACAAAGCAACCAAATTGGAGACGGTTTACGACCGTATCCATGAAGTTCGCATGCGTTTCGAGTTGTTAAAACAACAAGCTGAAACGGACTATTGGAGGGCCATAGCTAATGGTGCGCTTCAAGCAGAAAGCCTCAAGATCCTCAAACAAAAACAATCAGAACTGGACGAAGAATTTTCCTTCGTTGCTAAATGCAACCTGGGTAGTGAATCAATGACAGAAGAACAAATAGAACGCTTGGACCAAATTGCAAAACGCCAATGGAAACGCACATTAGACGATCAATTAGGCTTGTCTTGGGCTGAAAAAGAGAGGTACAGCACTAACCAAGGTACAGCAGAACAGGATGAAACAGCACCAAATAACAACAAACAGGCGCTTCCCGTAATGGAACCATTACTTGCTGATAAACCCGAACATAAAATACCGTGGGATAACGGCTTTAACCCAGCAGACGTGTGGCCAGAAGAGTTCGTACTCAAACCCGGAGAAACAAAATACAACCAAGGTGAGCTGCATAACTTGAAAGTGCGCCATGGTACGCTAAACGATGAAGAACGTTTCATGGTAAACGACCATATCATTCAGACTTTCATCATGCTCAGCAAACTCCCTTACCCATCTTATCTCAAAAACATTCCCGATCTCGCCAGCGGCCACCACGAGCGTATTGACGGTAAAGGTTATCCAAGAGGTCTAAACGAAGAGCAATTGCCCTTACCGTCTAGAGCAATAGCGATTGCCAGTGCCTTTGAAGCTTTAACGTCAAGTGACCGCCCGTACAAGAAGGGCAAACATTTAGATGAATCACTGAGTATCATGACCGACATGGCAACCAGCGGTCACATTGATCCGAAACTGTATTTACTGTTTCTGGAGAACAAGATCTATGACAAATACGCGGCTCGATTCCTTGAACCTAACCAACGGTGTAACATTGATCAGGATAAGCATATCCGTCGAGTGAAAGAGTACATGCGCTCATTGTTCTAGCCTTTAATCTATCGTTTAGCTTTTAGCAGCGGAGCTCAACACAGAAGAGGCTATCTCATTGATTGTCGCTCGCGGTGTCTGCTTAGTTTTTGCCTTACTGTGTCTTTTGGCCAATAGCGTATTCGTTATGCTCGCGACGACAATTAGATTAATACCCATTAATTGCTGAGTTGAAAACACATCATCAAAGAACAAGCTCTGCCATAGCGCACTGAACAGCATGTTAGTGAAAATTAGAGGTGCCAACTGAGATCCACTGTCTACCAGCTTATACGCTTTAGAGCGGAAAATTTGCGTATTAATAGTAAATAGCGCCAACCCAAAGACTCCAAAGCCAATCCAACTGATGCTATCAATTGACACTAAGGTCGCTAAGGCCTCATACCCTCTATCATTCCCAATTACTTCCGCTGCGGAAGAGAGCGACGTGACCGCGATCATGGGAAAAACGAGTATTGCTGCGACTAAGAAGGTCCATGCGTTTAATTCTGCTGGTGTAAGGCTAGTCTTGGAGGCTCGATACAAACTCACTTGTGAGCCCGAATTAAACACACCAGCTAACAACCCAAGCAGCAGCTCGGGCCTAAAGAATCTCGAGTCTAATTCAAACTGAGACCAATCCCCTGCCATCAGCACAACCCCAACAAATGTCACTCCCAAGCAAATCACCGTCGTTGTATGAACTCTAGTTCCAAACATTAACTTTTCTAACAAGGGTATAAATAAAGGGCCAGTACTAAATAATACGATACCCTCAACCAATGTTAAGGTTTGTAATGATGTAAGAAAGCACCACTGACACGCAACCATGAAGATAGCCCGCATCACCAAAGGTTTCCACATCTCTCGTGAAGGCTGAGTGATTTTGTAAAAGGCCAAGAAGAAAAATAGAAATAAGCTAGGTAATAGAAACCGAGCGAAGCTCAGCAATGAGATTGCCATCGTTTCAGACAAATACTTGGCCAATAAGCCGCTTAAAGACAAACTGAATGTCGACAACAACATAAAAACTGTTGCCTTGGTAATATCAGACATAATTATCACCTCCTATGACCACTACTTTAAAGACATGACGAGATGAAAAATAGCGAGTAATATTAACCACAACTGTAAGGAAAACTTACCAATGAAGAAACTCGTACCACTAAAATCCGTTTACGCTTTCGTTGCTGTCGCAGAAACAGGCAGCATGACCGAGGCTGCTCATGTGTTATATGTCAGTCACTCAGCGGTCAGTCAGGCGATAAAATCGTTGGAACAACAGGTCAATAAACCACTGTTCCAGAGAGTGGGACGTCGCGTTGTGCTCAATGCCGCAGGTAAACGATATTATCGAAAAGTCGCACCAGCACTAGAACAAGTGATCGAAGCCACCGAGGAGCTGGCAAGAACGCCTAACGATCACCGCATAACTCTTAACATGGTGAACTCTCTCGCCATGCATTGGTGGATACCCCGAGTCCCTGATTTCCAAAATTTCGCTCCCTCACTCGATATCCGTATTTCCACGTTAACAGGGCCTTTCGATATAGAGCAAGAGGGTGTAGATATCGCCCTTGTGCATGGTAAACCCAATGAGTGGAACCAGTATTACAGCGAAAAATTAGGCGACGATGATCTGGTGTTGGTGTGCAGTCCAACTCTATTGAAAAATCAAATGGGCTTAAGCGTTGAGCAGATAGTAAAACAGCGTCCACCCATTGGTGTATTTAATCCTAGACGAAAACTAGACTGGCAAGTGTGGTGCGACCATTACCAAGTTCCAATGCCCACTTTCCACAGTAACTTGACGTTCGATGTCTCTATTCAAGCTGTGCAAGCCGCAATTCGCTCGCTTGGTGTCTTGGTCACTCATCGCCTATTTGTAAAAGATGACATAAGCCACGGCATGTTGGTTGAGCTTGGAGAGCCAGTCCCTAATCCACACCAGGATTTCTATTTTGTTTGCCCTAACAACAAATTGAAACAAGAAAGTGTGCTACAACTAAGAACATGGTTAAGGCATGAATTCACACGCAAAAGTTGACGCTCAATAGTGATTCAATAAGCAATAACGAATAGAACCCAACCATAACGTCAAAAATAAGATCTAAACCATCTAACAATAAAGCTAGCTTATAAGAGGACACTATGATTATTACCACCACGCAATCTGTCGAAGGCAAACGCATTGTCGATTACAAAGGGGTTATTGCCGGAGAAGCCATTCTAGGAGTGAACGTTTTCAAAGATATGTTTTCAGGAATTCGTGACTTTGTGGGTGGACGTTCTGGCACTTACGAAAAAGAGTTGGAGAAAGCACGTAACTACGCATTCAAAGAGTTGGAGCAAAAAGCGATAGAAGCAGGTGCCAACGCGGTGGTTGGTGTTGATATCGATTACGAAGTATTAGGCACAGGTAATGGGATGCTGATGGTTTCAGCAAGTGGTACAGCGGTTGTCGTAGCTTAATAGAGCAGGTAAACACGAAAATGTGTTACGTAACGATTAACCCTTCCTATCAAACTTGGAAGGGTTAAATTGTACTCATCTAGACATGAACGTCCATTCAGCAGTCAGCCAATCACATCACCGAATACTGCTTGTCATGAATATTACTCTTCTCGAAGCGCTTCGAAACGGTCTAGGCCTCGCAACATTTCAAAGTCCGGCTCTTCAGCTAACAGTTCTCTCATTGAGCCACTAGCTTCAATAGCGCGCTCTAAATCATCGATAGACTGAGCTTCTGCTCCTAATCTTGCGTATGAGCAAGCCCGTTGATACAAAGCGTGAGCATTTTGATCATCGACTTCTAATACACGATTACATAGACTCATTGCCCAGTGGTATTCCTGCATATCCATAGCAGCATCGGCTTTAGAGGTTAGCGCTTCTAAATCTCCAGGACGAATCTTTAATATTTCATCATAGATTTCAATCTTTTGTTCTGCCGTTTGCGCATTCTGCGCTCTCAACCACAAGTTATGAATCTCATTGATAATTTCAATCTCTCGGTTGTTATCCGAGATGATTCTAGTCTTACGCTTAAGATCCCTTTCAAGAACATTGAATTTCTTCTCATAGTCTTGAGCAATAGAATTAAGTCGCTGATCGGCCATTTCTTTAGTGGTATGTTTGAGCTCTTTAATTGATTGCCAACCAACCAAGGCAATGAGTGAAGCAACACCGGCAATGATATAGAAAAAATACGTCACAGTGACATTCGCATAGTTCAGTGACTTGTCAGCCACAGAAAGCTCACGATCCGTCATTTGAATGGTTAAGCGTCTTTCAAGATCTTGCTGTTCCATTCGCAACTGCTTCAACTCGTCTAAGATATAGCGTTCCATCAGCGGCCTATCTAAATACTCTTTTTCTGAGTAAGTAACCTCCTCGCTTGCAAAGCTCATGGTTGTTACCAGTGAGAACACTGCAATCAATAGGATTCGAAGCATTTACATATTCCTTATATATTTCATGGTTGTGTCACTGTGTCTCCTAAATGAGAGACAAGCGATAAAGCCGGCAATTTTAAACTTCAGCATTATTCGTAAAAAAACCATAGCATACTCACTATGGTTTTCTTATTTCTATTTAGTTATTTAGTTATTTAGTTTGAGTATTAAGCATCAATTGCCAGTACTCACATTTAGCTAAGAACTCTTTTAAGTAAAGCTCTGGGTTAGCAAGCTTCTCACCGCCTTTCACATCAGCACCAGTCACTCGCCAAAAGTTATGAATCACTAAATTTCTGTGGTCAATAAATTCGTTAATTTCGCTTTTTTTAAGAGGAAGCTGCGCACCAAACGTTTGTTCATAAAAACTCAGCGACGAGTCTTGTTCACTTGGTTTTTCTCTTAAAAATGTATCCAAATTCAAGCCTAGTTGATGCTGTCTTTCCTTTGGTAGTGCTTTAGCTAATCTAGAAATAACACTGAATAGAGCTAACTCAACTTTTTGCGCTGCTAATAAAGACGCACCTAGAAGCGCATTCTCACTGGAAATATGTTGCTCTGTTGGTGATACGGTAGCTATTGTCACTTTATTAACCTCTAATAATCATAACTGGTGTTACTGTACTAAGTTCGATTTACTGAACTTAGTGTTGCCTTGCTTACGCTATTTTGTTGATTTGAATAGCGTCTTGTAATTGAGTACGTCCAGCATCAATAATGAGGAAGCCGGATGCGTCATCATTCTTCTCAACTCGCACCTGGCCGTTGAAGCCACTTTGCGACAATTTTTTTGCTAGCTGCTCTGGCGCCGTTTCAAAAACAATATCCATGAAAGGCAAAAGCTCAGCATCAACAAAGCCATACTCGTTAAAACGTTCCATTGCTTGAGATAAATGGTCTGAGTCCGTGAATTCAATAATCTCTACTACTTCTTCCAACAACATTTTCGATTCCATATTCGCCAGAAAGTGACTAACACAAGCACGTACGTTTTACTTACATACATTTTCATGCTCAAAGACAATCCTTAAGTTACCGCAAAATCATAACATATTAACACTCGTAAAATAGGCTTTATTTACCTCTAAGCTATTGGGAATACTAGAGAACAATAGAAACTAGCCAGGCGTGTTCAAGCCAAGATCGTCTGTTTAAGTGCGGCAATCTGTTGGAGGTTTCAAGCTAGAATAGACTGAGAATGACTCGTTTCAACAATTGACTCTTTCAACAAACCAGCATAAATACCATTCAGAGCAACCAACGATTGATGGTTACCTTGTTCGACAATTTCCCCCTTCTCCAACACCAAAATTGTATCAGAATGACGAACGGTGCTCAGACGGTGTGCAATCGCAATCACGGTTTTTTCCCTGAAAAGACGCTGCATCGCTTTTTGGATGAGATCCTCGGTGATGGAATCCACCGAACTAGTTGCTTCATCAAGCATCATCAACTGTCCACCCTGGGCGACCGCTCTTGCGAACGAAATAAGCTGCGTTTGCCCCACAGACAAATTTGTGCCGTTCTTTTCCAAGTGGAAGTCATAACCTTGTGGCAATTGTTCAATAAACTTATCGGCGTAAACATAACGCGCTGCCTGCTCAACCTCGGTTTTAGATAGATGCGTTTTACCCAACGCAATATTGAACTGAATTGTCTCTTCAAATAAGTGCACGTCTTGCATCATCATTGAGAACAAATGAGCAGAGTCTTCGCTTGAAATCTGCGACAGCTCAATACCATTCAATAAAATGCTGCCCTCATAGTTTTGATAAGTTTTAGAAATCAAACGAAGAATCGTAGACTTGCCAGATCCAGTGGAACCGACAAGCGCAATTTGATGTCTCTTCTCCAATACAAAAGAGACATTTTTCAACACATACGGAGCATCGTCTTTGTAGCGGAAACTCACGTTCTTAAACTCAAGGCTCTCAAACTGCTCTAGCTGTTTTTCAACCTTTTTTGATGGCAATAAATGATGCTCTTCCTCTTCAGTTGGCTCAACAAACAGCTCTTCTATATGGTCAAACGCCGCGAATGAACTCTGAATCGAAGCAATCTGCGAGGTAAAATCACGGATCGGGACAAACACTTTCTCTAACGTGTTGATGAAGGCGATCAACACACCTAAGGTTAGTGCGCCTTCAATCACTTGCTCAGAGCCATACCAGATCATAATCGCGATGGTGATAGAGGTGATGCCAGAGATAAACGAGAACAAAATCGCATCGTATTTATTGATCTTCTTCTGCGCTCTTAAAAACTCATCAGTATAGCCTTGGTAGCGCTGTTCGACTTGCTCTTCCGCTCGGTACATCTGAACAGTTTTCATGCCAAACAAGACTTCTTGTAAAAAGCCAATACCCCGAGCCAGCGAAGAACGAGTCACCTTATATAAGGCACGAAGTCGGTTTCTCACATACACCGTCAAATACATCACTGGCGGCATAATGATCAATACAATCATCGTTAACTGCCAATCAATAAAGAACATCATCACCAACAGAGCAATGGTATTGATGCTGTCTTTAACTAGCCCTACAACCGACTGAACAAACGTCTCGCCGATGGTTTCCAAGTCACTGGTTAATCGTGAAAGCGTTACGCCAATCGGTGTGTTATCAAAATAGCTGCGCGGCAGTTTAAGTACGCGAGCAAACAACACTGAGCGCATGTCAGTTATCGTGTATTGCCCTGTTTTACGCAGGTTGTACGAATAGGTGGTATCCACCACATAGCTCGCCACCAGCACGGTAACAAGATAGAAGACATATTCGAGCAGACCATCCATATCCCCATGACTCAGGTGAACATCGATCACTTGAATGATCAGCCAAGGGAACAACAAACTCGTGATGACAGAAAGAGGAAGCATAGCGATGCCCAACATCGCAGAGCCTTTGTATTTCTTAGCAAACTTAAAAAAGTGCTTGAGGTACTTGAGATCAACACCTTTTAACATGCTGCTGCCTCCGTTTCATTCTGCTGTAGTTGCCATGTATCGTAATAGTAATCACAGGTTTTCAATAACGTGGCATGGTCGCCCTTCGCGATCACCTTACCTTCGTTCAACACAATGATTTCATCCATATATTCAAGAGCATTAACACGGTGTGAAACCACAAGTACTGACTGATTTTCCAATCGCTTAAACAGGCCTTCCAAAATCTTACGTTCTGTTTCATAGTCGACAGCCGATAGAACGTTATCCATGATGATCAGGTCGGTGGGTTGCAATAAAGCACGCGCAATACTTAAGCGCTGCTTCTGGCCGCCTGACAGCATAATGCCTTTCTCACCGACTAAGGTTTGGTCACCATGCTCAAAACGAGTAACGTCACTCGCCAACTGGCTGAGCTCTAACACTTCATCAACCTGACTCTTTGCCAAGTCAGTATCCAAGCTACCAAAACGAATATTGTCTTCGACGGTTGCGGAAAACAGGTAAGGATCTTGAGTAACTGTTTTAATATAGCGGCGCAAGTCACGGCGTGAGAAGCTAGTGACATCTCTTTCGCCAAGAAAAACCGAACTTTCTGGTACATCCAAGTGATGGTTCAAGCAGTTCACTAATGTCGTTTTACCCGCTCCGATTCCACCTAGCACACCCACTTTCTTGCCCGCAGGGATATCAAAGCTGATGTCATCGAGAATCAGACGCTCTTCACCCGAATAGCTGAAGCTGAGATTGCGGACGGAAAACGTTTTTCCCTTTAGCGATTCAACATCTAACTCCGTGAGCTTATCTTCATCAAGCTCTGGGACTTTGGCATTAAGAATGGTCTGTGCACTTTGAATGCCTACCATGCCACGCTGATAAATGGTCGCGATTCTGCCAAGCTGCATCAATGGCATAGCGAGCAAAACCGAGTAAGTCAGAAAGGCGGTAATCTCACCGAGAGTTAGCTCTTGTCTCATTAACATGTAGCCACCCAGCCCAAGAATGATGATTTTCATCAGGTCATTGGCGTAGTCGAGTACCGGCATGAAGAAGACTTGAATGCGTGTAATTTTGAGGCGGCATTCAAGCAATAACTGGTTAAGCTTTTCAGTTTCGGCTTTCACCCAAGGTGACATCTGTTGACTTTTAATCAGATCAATTCCAGACAAGTAACTCATCAATTGAGCCGATAGGTTTTGTAATCGCTTCATATGTTCTAAATGCAGCGTTTTCATACGCTTGAAGCCGACACGGAAAATCACAAAAGCGATTGAGATAGGAATAATCGAATAAAGCGTAAGTTCTGGCGATATGCGCCACATGTAAAGAGGCGTCAGCGACAACGAAAGCAACGCATTGAAGAACTGCAAGAAGCCGACACCAAACAGCAGTCGAATGCCACTGAGGTCATTGTTGATAATCGAGATCAGTCGACCCGAAGCAAAGCGTTCATGGAAGCTGCTCGGTAAGCGATTCAGCTTTTGTAGAAGTGTACTTTTGAGCGCTGCTTCTGTAATTCGCCCCGGATTAAGCGCATAGATACGAGACAGAATTCTCACCACCACCATGGCGACAGACATGCCGACTACAATCCAAACATAGCTTTGCAGTTGCTGATGGCCAGTTGAAGAAGCGTCATCAATTAAATCTATCGCCAATTGGATATAACGAGGGATCTCTACTTGTAACCAGTTAACGAGGAAAATGAACACGACCGCCATCAAGTAAGAGGTGCGATTCATGCGCAGGTAGTGGGCAATAAACTGTCTTTTATTCTTCATAAGGATTCTTTGCTTAAGGCAGGTTCACTGCGATTGGATATATAACCCAAGCTAAGTTGAACAATCGCGGGGGCAAATATACACCAAAACAATTTAGCTAGTAGCACCAACCACATTGAACAACCTATGTACAATGCCAAACTAAATGTTGTGTTTGGCGCTGGGGAAATCCGCCCAAAGCCGGCCACTTTCAGGCGGTGCACAATTAACGAGTTTAAAAAAGGAGGTTTAGAAGTCGAAGACCATTTACAACATTTCTTTAGCGATCAAGTGCAATAAAAATGTCTCACGTTCAATGCTCATGCCTTTTTTAGGGCTTTCCGCTATGGTTTTTTCATTATGGGCAATCGCTTCATGGATATTCATCCAAACAGGCTTCATCCCGTTTTTCACTTCGTAGTCTTCGTAATCCGTCTCACCAAGCTCACGATCAATCTTGCACGAATAACAATAAGAGATCATGTGCATCATATCTGCATCATCTTTATACCAAGGACGAAATTCTTCAAATATCCCGAACGGTTTAATACTGTGAATATTCTTAGCACCAGTCTCTTCTTCAAGTTCACGAACCATACCTGCAATCACGTCTTCGCCTTCGTCCAAGCCACCACCAGGAATGGTGTAGTCGTGGTAACGTTCCGTATAGAGCATCAGAACATCCTCACCATCTAAAACGATTGCACGGGCGGCATTGCGCTTATATACCGTTTTATTATCTAAGTGTTCGATATCTGGGTGAATTGTGGTTTTTAGGTGTCTCATCGTTCTGACTGCTCAACTGAATTTGGGCGGCATCATATCATAACCAAGCGTAGATTAGAGGCTCAGAATGACCGACAAAACTCGGCAGATATTATTTTTATCGCGGGGGATTCATGGTCGTAAGAGAATAATTCCCATCTTACCAACCTCGAATCATAGGGTGTCTATCTTTTAAGGCCCCAACCTAACTGAACTTGATCTCATGCTCAAAAAACAGTTAAAAATGAGGAAATATCAACCTATTTCAATATCTTGACCAAATTAGAACAACCTTTTCTTAAATCTAAAATATACTGGTTTTATAGAGCTTCAAATTTAGTTCTGTAGAACTTAACACATTCACTTGTAGAGTTATCACTTAGGAGATAAACATGAAAAAAATTGGTTTGATGGCTGTGTTTGCCCTTGTATTAGGCGGTTGTGCGAATGACTATGCAGAATATAGCGAAGGTCAACGTGTTTCAGTCGCTAACCCAGCATCGGTTTATTGTGTTCAACAGGACGGCGAATTGGACACGGTAACGGAAAATAATCAACGAACCACTTATTGTGTATTACAAGATGGTCAGCGTATCGAACAGTGGGAATACTACCGCAATAACCACGATCAAAAAGAAAACAGCTAATCTGTGATGCTGTGATGCTTATGACGTCACATCGATATAATAAGCATTATTTCTTCACAACTTTCACCCAATAAAATCCCATGATATTACGTAAACTGCCCGCTACTCAGCGGCGGTTTACTTTACCGAAATAGCAATTGAACAGCGTTTTATTTATGACATAACCCTGACATTGTGAATGTATCAGGTCGATAAAATATCGATCTGTTACAGACATTTACATGTTAAATTGATATGAAAAGCCAACCTGAAAAACAAGAAAAAACTCATATGTCGTTTGAACTCCCTGAGTTCACGCTCTCACAATCCACCTCACAAGTTATCTATAAACGGTGTCAAACGGCGTTAGTCGTTTTAGCTATTGGTATTATCGTAAATTTGGCACTTCGAATTGATTTTGTATTGTTCAATGGATCTGTTGGCGAAGTGTCAGTGACCGAGATGCTGCAGCAGTTACTGCTTATTATTGCGTCTGGATCTTTTGCTTATCTAGCAAGAAAGAAAACCGAAGTTAAGCACGCAGCCCTGCTCATCAGCGCGTTTTTCAGTGTGATGTTTATTCGTGAAATGGATTTTTGGTTCGACAAGATCGTACATGGTGCTTGGGTAGTTCCTGCCCTATTGGTTTCTGGCAGTGCCATTTTCTATGCGATTAAAAATGGTAAACGAACCATTGACCAGCTTGCGCTTATTCTTGCATCTCCGCACATGAACCTTTTGGTTACTGGTGTAATGCTGTTATTGGTATTTTCTCGTCTGTTTGGCATGGGCAGTTTTTGGCACAACGTTATGGGGGATAATTACGTGCGCGTGGTTAAAAACATCGCCGAAGAAGGTACTGAGCTTTTAGCCTATTGTTTGATTGCTTTTGCTAGTCTTAAAACGGTTCTTGGCATCACGAGAAAGAAATAACGGCTTATCGCCACCAGCGATGTGTGTGGTCAGATTCTGGGTCTAGATATCGGTTCAACAAAGTCAGGTTTGTGTTTAGTAGCGCTAGATACTCCCTGACTTTTTTAATATTTGTACCTGCTGGAGTATGTTGAATACAGCGTTCCAATACCGGAAGTAAACTGTCTACAATATCAAACAGAGCTGACAGCGTCGCCGAGCCTTTCTTCGTGGAGCTTTTCGCGACTAGCTCTTTTACAACAACTAAGGCTTCCAAAGAGAGTCTTTCTGGTTCTTGTCTTACTGACTCTAAATCTCGCTGAAATACCCCCGCGCAGACACCTTCAAGATAGACTCGATAAGTCGTCAGTACATCCATCAATAAAAACAACTGCCCCTGAACACTTTGATGGGGGTATGGCACCGCAACATGAGCATCTAGCCGACGGTCTACTTGAAGTTCGATCCCAAGCGAAGAACACTCCTCAACCAGAATCTTAAGCAAGCCTTGTTCATCCATCAACGCTTGAACTTCGAAAATACGCTGTAAGTGGTAGTCATTGGAAACAAACGTCACCTTCACACTTTGCCCACGCGTAAACAGACCGCTTTCAATCATTTCTGAGGCCAAATTCTGAATATTCTCAACCGTACTTGTCGATGCCTTCTCCAGTAAAATAGCCCCTAAGGTAAACGGATACTCACGCTGAGCTTCAAGTTTTCGATAATATTGGTACATCACATCCGCTTCTGAGCGGGTTTGGCCTTTGGTCACCCCACCGCAAAATGCAACCGCCAGTTTCTGATTAGATTCGACCGTAAGATAATCAACTAAAGCATCAATTCGACTCATTCCCTCATCAGTCAATTTGTTCTCATTAAGTCGCTTACCCAGCACAATAAGGAGGTGATTAATGCTCATTTTATGTTCAAGTCTCGTTTTGGTGTTCTGATGGAGTGAATTATGTATACAATACCTGTTAACAAAAGTATTTTTAAGTTCTTACATGTTGCTTACAATAATGCTCACTATTAATAGCAGTATCATAAATCACACACACAAGAGCCACGTGCCACTGTAAAGCAAAAATAGCACGATCTTGAGTTTCACCACCTATGCTTGTTAGCATTTGTCTCACTCAAAGAAATAAAGCTAACAAAACAAAATTTAACCAGAGTTCGTTCATCGAACCGTCTTCACAGGAAGTTACTATGCTGTCTATTTTTGATATTTATAAAATTGGGGTCGGGCCTTCCAGCTCCCATACAAATGGACCAATGATCGCTGGGTTTAATTTTACACAAAAAATTGAATCTGTACTTGAACAAGTTGCTCGTATTCAGATCGACCTATACGGTTCACTGTCGCTAACCGGTATCGGTCACCACACCGATCGTGCAACGCTGTTAGGTCTGCTTGGCAACCGCCCTGATACTATCAAAATAACCAGTGCTAATTTAGCAATGCGTAAAGCGATTGAAGACAAATCTCTCATGGTTAGCGGTAACCATGAGATTCACTTCAATGTAGAAAGCGACTTACTATTCCACAAAACTAACCTTCCACTTCACGAAAACGGTATGACTATCTCAGCCTTTGATGCAAGCGGCAGTCTTCTAGAAATGGAAACTTACTACTCGATTGGTGGTGGTTTCATCGCAACGGCTGACGAACTACAACACGGAAAAAAAGAGTCCGAAACAAAAGTAGAGTTCCCTTTTTCTTCTGCCGATCAGTTGTTGGAGTTGTCGGAACAAAATGGTCTCAGCCTGGGTGGTTTAATCCTGCGTAATGAAATTTCGTTCCAAGATATGGATGTAATTGACCAAAAAGCCGACCAGATCTGGAAGGTGATGTCACTTTGCATGCAACGAGGTTTTGATACCGAAGGTATTCTCGATGGTGGCCTAGAGGTCACGCGCCGTGCCCCTGCACTTTTGAAAAAGCTTGAGGCTAATGCTTCCATCGAAAGCGATCCAATGGAAATCATGGATTGGATCAATCTGTTCGCCTTTGCAGTAAGTGAAGAAAATGCGGCTGGCGGACAAGTGGTAACTTCTCCAACCAATGGTGCTGCCGGTGTTATTCCAGCCGTGTTAATGTATTACCATCGCTTCATAAAAGAACTTGATACAAAACAGCTTAAAGACTTCTTGGCAGTATCTGGTGCGATCGGCATTCTTTACAAAACCAATGCGTCTATTTCTGGTGCTGAGGTTGGCTGTCAAGGTGAAGTCGGCGTATCTTCATCAATGGCTGCTGCAGGCTTAACTGCATTACGTGGTGGTAGCAACGAACAGATCTGTATTGCTGCTGAGATAGCAATGGAACACTCACTGGGCATGACATGTGATCCAATTGGTGGACTTGTCCAAGTACCGTGTATTGAGCGTAATGCAATGGGTGCAATGAAAGCTATTAACGCATCACGCATGGCGTTGAAACGTACCAGCAAGTGCCTAATCTCTTTGGACAAAGTGATCGAGACTATGTATCAAACGGGTAAAGATATGAACAAGAAATACCGTGAGACTTCTTTAGGTGGCTTGGCAGTAATCCATATGGCGCCACCTTGTGAATAGCACAAATTAAAAATGATTAACTGATAGAAACCGAGACTGTTAGAAACCACTGTAAGAAAGCCTATACCAAAACTGCATTCTTATAATGCTAACTTATAACAGTGCTCACTATCCAAACAAAGCCAGCCAACAACTGGCTTTTTTCTAAAGATCAAAGAGGTTTCCCCATAAAGGCGCGATGAACTTTTTTTGTCGATGACTTTCGATCTAACGGAATGATTCAAAATGCGTCACGCTTGTGTAAACAAAGGTAAATGATAACCATTACTATTGAGTGTTATCTTATTCAGGATTATGATGTAAAAATCAAACCCTAAGAGAGCCTTTCATGAGCAAACCTAGTCCTATCACATTAACCGTTAGCCAAACCTCAACAATCACACCGAACATGCAACGTATAACGCTTAGCGGTGAGGGATTAAGTCAATACCCAACAGAGTGTGCCGGCGGATACATCAAGCTTTTATTCTCTCCATTAGGCTCAACTGATTTAAACCAATTGAAGGACGGTGATCGTCCAACCATGCGTACCTACACGGTTCGTCAATACCACCCTGACGAAAACTCTATCGAGGTTGATTTCGTTCGCCATATCACCACAGATTTGCAATGTGGTTTTGCTGCAAGATGGGCAATGAACGCACAAGTGGGCGATACTATTTCAGTGGTTGGCCCTGGCTTGATTCAAGGGCTAAACCTTGAGTCGGATTGGTTCTTCTTAGTGGCAGACATGACGTCACTGCCTGCTCTTTCAGCCAAATTAAAAACACTTCCAGAATCAGCAACGGGTTACGCTGTTGTTCAAATTAATTCTGAACAAGACAAGCAAGCACTTGAAGCGCCACAAGGTATCAAGGTTACTTGGTTAATTGCAGATGAAGTCTCAGACACCCTTTCACAAACTGTGCGCAACACAGAATGGTTAGAGGGCCAAGTTTCAGTATGGACGGCGTGTGAGTTTGAAAGTATGCGTGAACTGAGACAGTACTTCAGAAACGAAAAAGACGTAGCGAAAGAAAACATCTATATCAGCAGCTACTGGAAACGTGGCGTCACTGAAGATGGCCATAAAGTATTGAAGCAACAAGATACGCAAGCTTTAGCAAGCTAAAATGACCAGTTGTTTAAGCATCTTTGAAAACGCTTAGCTCCTAATGCTGATAACAACGCCTTTAACGATGTGTCTATCTTTAAGGGCGTTTGGCTTTAATCCCGTCAAAGCAAAGCATAATACAAATTAAATACTCTCACCGATTTCAATCTCATAACCAAGATCCAGTTTCGCAACCCACTCTTTATTTCCTTGTAAACGCGCTACCACTTGTTGCGCAGCGACTTTACCAATCTGTTCTCTTGGTGTTACCACCGTAGCTAAACGAGGCGTCATCGCCACTGTGATGTCGTGTCCATGGAAACCTGCAATCGCCATCTGTTCAGGTACTTGAATACCACGCCTTACACACTCGTAGAAAGCACCAATAGCTAAGTCATCGTTAGTACAAAAGATACCGTTCACTTCAGGGTGCTTCTCGAGTAAATCGCCAATCAATTTAGCGCCTAGAGTAAACGAGGACGCGTCTTCTGTTTGCAGTGTTACTGGCACTTTATCGGCCTCTTGCATCGCATGTTCATAGCCTGCCATTTTTAAGCGAGTACGCTCATCCATACGAGCAGCTAAATAAGCGATATTCGTCCGCCCTCTGTCGAGTATGGTTTTAGTCATCGCCCTAGCGGCTTCGAAGTTATCAAAGCCAACCGCTTGTTCAATCCTTGGAGACACCGAATCCATGATTTCAATCACCGGGATCGAGACCGTTTGCAGCATTTTTCTAGCTCTATCGGTGTGAACGTTTTCTGACAAGATAATCGCATCAACGTTGTAAGAAAGCAGCGAAGCAATGCTCTGCTCTTCCAACTCAGGGCTATAGCCATAGTGGGCAATCATGGTTTGATAACCTGCTGGTGCAGTCACTTGCTCAATACCACGGATCACTTCAGCGAAAACTTGGTTGGTTAATGAGGGAACCAAAACGCCAATCGCATTACTTTTGGCGTTAGAAAGAATATCTGGGGCACGATTAGGGATATAACCCAACTCATCGACTGCTGCGTTAATCTTGTCTCGCAAAACCTCTGATACCTGACAAGGATCACGTAAACAGCGACTCACCGTCATTTTAGTTACGCCAACTAGGTTGGCAACATCTTGTAATGTAGGGCGTTTTTTCTTATTCGACATAATTAATAGTTATTATTTTTGAGTTATGTTACTGGTAACAGTGTATCCAACTGACTTGGAATTTGAAGCCTTATCTAACAAAAGGTTGATGCAACGACAAGAACATAAAGAAGATCTATCTATTGTTACTTCCGGCTCAAACAATAACGCCCTCATGGCGAGGGCGTTATACATCATTTAGGTATTAACTTTTACTTCAGTTCTTGGAGACTGACTCCAAGTTACGTGAAATTTTTCAGCTTCCTCTCTATCGACTCTTGCATAGGTATGGGAGCCAAAATAGTCACGCTGCGCTTGCAGCAAGTTCGCAGGTAACACTTCGCAGCGCAGAGAGTCGAAGTAGCTTAATGCTGAGCTTATCCCCGGCATCGACACACCAAACAAAGCGGAGTTCGCTACCGCGATACGCCAAGCAAGCTCACGCTCTTCCACTTGTTTGATGAAAGCCTCATCAAACAACAGGTTCGCTAGCTCATTATTTTGTTGGTAAGCCGCTGTAATACTTTGCAAGAAAGCCGCACGGATAATACACCCCGCTCGCCAGATTTTTGCTATTTGAGTGAAATCTAGGTTCCAACCTTCTTTGTCTGACGCTGTTTTCAACAAATCAAAGCCCTGCGCATAAACGGACAGTTTGGCGCAATACAGAGCATCGTGAAGTTCAGAAATCACTTCTGTTTTATCTAACAGGTTTGCATCAGCAATATTACCTTTTAAAAGCTGACTTCCCTGGACACGTTGTGATTTTTGACCGCTCATCGCACGCGCGTAAACCGCTTGTGCAATGGTTGGCGTTGGGCAACCTTCTTGAAGGCTATTAACCGCCGTCCACAATCCCGTGCCTTTCTGTCCAGCTTTATCTAGCACGACCTCAACGAATGGCTTACCCGTCACTACATCTTCATGCTGAAGAATATCGGCACTGATTTCCATCAGGTAACTATTAAGTACACCGTTGTTCCATTGCTCAAAGACTTGTCCAATCTCTTGAGCTGGCATATCAAGCACATCACGCATAAACTGGTAAACTTCACAAATTAGCTGCATGTCGGCATATTCAATACCGTTGTGTACCATTTTCACATAGTGCCCTGTGCCAGAAGGACCAACATACGCCGCGCACGCTTCACCCGCTTCAAACTGAGCAACCGGTAGTCCATTAGCATCCACTTTTGCAGCAATCGCTTCCCACATCGGTTTCACATATTGCCAAGCCGATTGGTCACCACTGGCCATGAGCGCTGGGCCAACACGAGCGCCTTCTTCACCACCAGAAACGGCGGTGCTGAAGAAACGGAGCTTACCTTTATAATTCTGTTCACGTGTCTCGGTATCAGTCCATAAGCTGTTACCCGTATCGATAACAATGTCGTCGCTCTCCAAACCGGCATCAAGCAGATTATTCACAACGATATCAACGGGCTTTCCAGCAGGAACCGACAGTGCGATTACACGAGGTTTTGCTAAGCCCTGCAACACATGTTCAAGACTCGTGCCTTTGGTGAACTTACCTTTGCCGTCAAAGGATTCATTAAGCTGCTTTGCTTCTGAACTCGCACGCTCAATGTTGTCAGCGTTTAAATCAAAACCAGCAACGTTAAATCCATTATCGAGCAGGTTGAGTGCTAAGCTCTTACCCATCACCCCTAAGCCAATCATAGCGATGTCATTTTTTATCTGAGTCATGGTTTAGCCTATCTGCTTAATTTGTTTAACTGCACTTTCTACTACTTGATCGACATCTTGTGAGATATCGACAAATAACGCTTCACCTAGCTCAGGTTCAACCAAGGTTTCAAACTGGCTTTTCAACATCTCTTGACCATTAAAATAATGATTTTCACGGGCTTTGTGACGATTCCAAATCGTATCGAAACTGCCCTGTAGGTACACAATCACCAAATCTTCATTGTTGTTGCGCAGAATATCGCGGTATTGCGGCTTTAGTGCCGAGCAAGCAATCACTGCGCTTGGTTGCTCGATATATTGCTTATTCAGTGTTTCCAGCCATCCTTGACGATCGTCGTCTGTCAGTGGAATACCTTGACGCATCTTTTCTACATTACTTTGCGGATGAAAATCATCGCCATCAAAAAACTGGAGCGTTAATGCTTCTGCGATACGGCTACCAATCAGGCTTTTTCCGCATCCAGATACGCCCATCACGAGTATTTTTTTGCTTTTCATAAGGCAAGCCTTCCCTAAGCCCCAACCAAAACTGGGGCTGACATTCGAATCTAATAGTTAAACTTATATTGCTGCTGATCGGTCCCCGAGTACTAAATCCGCTCAGGGGCCTTTACTGTTATTGCCACCAAAGTGCTAGCTGAGGGAAGATAATAACCAGCCCCAGAACCAAGACTTGAAGTGCAATGAACGGCAGTAGTGAGGTAAATATCTCGCCCAAGCTGATGTCTTTTGGTGCGACCGATTTTAGGTAGAATGCCGCAGGGCCAAACGGTGGCGACAAGAAAGACACCTGCATGTTTAGACAGAACACAACACCAAACCAAACTGGGTCAAAACCAAGGCCTGTAATGATTGGAACGAAGATTGGCATTGTGAGAAGCGCCACACCGACCCAATCAAGGAACATGCCTAAAACCAACAAGATAGCCATCATGATTAGTAGCGTTACTGTTGCGTTGCCGCCACTTAGGGCAAGGATGGTTTCTTCAACAAAATCAATACCGCCCATCAAGTTGTAGATACCCACCAGTGCACTTGCACCGATGCCAATCCACATGATCATGCCGCAGGTACGCATGGTTGCCATGGCACTCTCTTTCAACATGTTGAAGTTCAGTTCGCCACGGATTAGTGCGCTGATCATGATACCAACGACCCCCAAAGCAGAAGCTTCTGTTACTGAAGCAATACCTGTGTAGATACTGCCCAAAACCGTTGCGACTGAAAGCAGTGGAAAAAACAAAGCCTTGAAGTAGCTAGGCTGATTTGAGATGTCTTCTTCAGTCTCATCATCACTTGGAATAGGCGCGAGAGAAGGGTTTAGCTTACAACGAATCAATACGTAGCCGATGTAACAACCCGCAAGAATAAACGCTGGTAAAAAAGATGCTTTAAACAAGTCACCAATCGATACGCTGGCTGTCATACCGTAGATGATCAATACAATACTTGGTGGAAGCATGGTACCTAATGCACCACCCGCACAGGTTGTACCGATAGCAAGCTTACGGTCATAACCCAAACGAAGCATTTGAGGCAAAGCGAGAATACCAAGTAGTACCGTTTCACCACCGATAACGCCCGACATTGAAGCCAATAAAACCGCGACTAATAACGTTTGTACCGCAACGCCACCGCGAACCTTACGGCCGACAGATTTCATGGCATCAAACAAATCACGCGCGATACCAGAACGGTCTAGTAAAGCGGCCATTAATACAAACATTGGAACTGCAAGAAATACATAACCAGAAGCGAAGCTGTAAGTACGGCTCGCAATCAAAGGCAAGGCATCAGGGCCAAACCAGCATAGAGTGAAGAAAATCGCGACAAAGCCTGTTACGAACGCTAGCTGCATACCAGTGAGTAGCAAACCAATCATCATAACCAGCATGAGCAAGCTGCCCCATGCGATACCAATAGAAGATAAATCAAACATCGTCATTCTTCCTTAGACCCATCAACTCTTGGATTAGGTGCAATACAAACTGGACAACAAGAACACACAAAACGACAAAGATCAGGCCTTTCAACAGCGCAGGATAAGGCGCGTTTAACACTGAGCCTGATGTCTCTAAGCGAAACTCTCCCCAAGGTGCAAACCATGCTTCTTCTGCTGTGAAGTAAGCCGCGTAAGCCAGCATGCCCGCAAAGGCCAAGCCAACTATGTGGTGAACAAGATTAAGGTACTTACGTGTTTGGTTAGACACTGAATCGTAGATAAGAACAACACGTACATGCTTATCAGCTGCGAAAGCGTAGATGCCGCCGATAATGAATAGAGAACCACCGATAAATGAAGCCGTTTCGTGTACCCATGTGGTCGGGGCATCAAATGCATAGCGCATCACAACTTCGTAAAATGAGATCAATACAGTGAAGATGAACAGCCAGCTAACTAAGTTACTGAATTTTATGATAAGACGATCAAGCCCGTTTCTTGGCTTTTCATCGTTTTCTGCTGGTGCGTGAGGGATTTTGTCTGTCATGGGCCAAATTTCCTGGGAGAAAAAGGGAGAGCAACGCCCTCCCCCATCAATAAGCTAGGTTTGAATTACAGTAGGCCGTTTTCTTCTAGGAACACGGTAACGGAAGTGTAAACTTTCCCTGCGTTGTCAGAGCGCTCTGCAAATACTTTCCATTGACCTTTTGCAATTTCACGGAACTTCTTACGCTCTTCTTGAGACCAGTCATGAATTGTGATTTCTGGATTCGCTTGTGCTTCTTTAACTGCTGCTTGATCAGCCATTTTTAGCTGAGTCGTCATGTCGTAAGAGAAGTCACGTACGGATGTTTGTAGAATCGTTTGTAGATCCACAGGCATCTTGTCCCATTTCTTTTGAGAAACAGAGATATCGATTAACGGTAGCGAATGGAAACCCGGTTGAACTGGGTGGGTCGCAATGTCGTTCATGCCCGCTTTTTGGTTTGTAGAGAATACCGTATAGTCCGCGGCATCAATTACGCCCTTGCTTAGACCGGTAAATACTTCAGAACCCGGAAGGTTTACTGGAGTCGCACCCGCTGCTGCAAACACTTGTTGTACTAAGCCTTCAGGCGCACGCAATTTAAGACCTTTAAGATCCGCAACACCGTCAATTGGCTTTTTAGAAATGAAAGATTCAACACCTGTTGTTGAAGCACCAACGAACTGAACACCGTAAGGCTTGTAAAGCTCAGTCATTAGTTCGTTACCGCCACCGTAGTTCATGTACTGAAGCAGTTGTGTTGTGTCTGACCATGCACCCACCATGTTACCGATTAGGCCGAATGCTGGATCTTTACCAGAGAAGTAACCCGTTGCTGTGATATGACCATCTAAGATGCCCATTTTGATCGCGCCTAGCGTTTCAGTGTGCTTAACCACAGCGCCTACAGGAAGAAGATCAATGTCGATACGTCCGTTAGACATCGTTTCTACGCGCTCAGCCCATTTCTGCTGAACCTTGAAGTTCAAATCACCAGATGGATCTGAAGATTGAATCTTAAGTTTGAAGTCTGCAGCCATTGCTGAAGTAGCAAATAGGCCAGTGAGGGAAGCAGCGATCAGCGTTTTAGTCAGAGCTTTCATTTGGGTATCCTTATGAGTTTCACAGAGTCCGGTTTGTTGTTATATGTTACCGGTAACGTTAAGCCAAATGTTACCGGTAACTTAACAGCTTTGTCTATGAGAAGGATCACATCTTTAACATTAGTAAAACGTTTGCTATCAATAATAAAAATGTGACTGAAAAGACACATTATAGGTTAGAAGTGTATTTTAATTTCTTTTTAATTCAGTGAGATAACTAAGCCAGCAATGATAAAAACGACGCCTACACCGCGAGTCATGTGCCACTTTTCCTTTAAAAAGTAGATCCCCATCACGACGCCGAAGATGATGCTTACTTGCCTAAGTGCCACCACCAAGCTGACGTTCTCTGTCATAGTCATCGCAAACAACACCAAACCGTAAGTCGATGCCATCATAATGCCTGCAACCGTGGCTTTTTTACGTAGTACCCATGCGTTGGTAAACTCGACTCTTTGATTGGTCACCAACAACCAAATACTCAGCGGAATTACGATCGCCCAAAACTGAATGCCTAGGTAAAAAATCGCCGTGTGTTTATTAGTAATGGTGAGCGTGCTTAACGGCTCCAATAACAGAAGTGCTTCTTTATCTATAAGGGAATAACCCGTGGTACCTATCGCGGCTATTAGTGCCCACAGCACACCAAGGTTAAGATAAGCCTTAAGTCTCAGCTCAGAGAATTGTTTCAGTGGAACGAACAAACAGCCTAATGTGATCATTGCAAAGCCAATCCATTGATTCAATGACAACTCATAGCCAATCAATACAGTACCCAAACCAACCATTAACACAGGCAGCGCTCGTGCCATTGGGTAGATAACACCAATATCAGCCTGTTTATAGGCAATGCCTAAGCTGATTAAATAGATGATTTGGCAAATGCCACTCAAGAAGAGCAACTGCCAGAATGGAATTGTGATGTTTGCAAAGCCGACGCTGTAGACATACCAAATCAAATAAGGGGTCAGAATCACGGCAGCGGCAAAGCCAGACGCTAAAAAGAAAGATGAGCCAGAGCCTTGATTTGATTTACCTAGGACATTCCAACCCGCATGCAGCAGAGCCGAAATAATCACGATGATGATGGCAGAGAATTCCATTTCATTCCTAAATTGATAACTGATAAGAACAGTCGCTGAAAACAAGGGATAAAAAAGGCCTCCAAATAAGAGACCTTTGATCATTCCAGTTCGGCAAATCCTTAAAGTGAGATGTGCCAGCGTTCTAACGTACGACTAACGCTCTAACTGCGCTATCGACTCAATACTGATCGCGTCATGACGCCAATACTCAATATCGCAATCAATCAGATCGCCATTCTGGTTGTAGTTAACACGCTCAACCACCATTGCAGGAGAACCCGAAGTCGCACGCAGAGCTTGCGCTGTTTCACCCAGCAAAGACGTTGTACTCACACGGTAACGGATCTTCTGATACACCACGCCAAAGTGTTCGCGGTAGATGTCCGTCAGTGATTTAGACAGGTCATAATCGAGCAAGTTAGGAAACAACTCTGGTCGAATGTAGTTGGTCACATACACAACAGGCCTGTCTTCAAGGTAGCGAACTCTATCTACACGATAAA
Source organism: Vibrio sp. ECSMB14106 (assembly GCF_000972265.1). Lineage (NCBI taxonomy): Bacteria > Pseudomonadati > Pseudomonadota > Gammaproteobacteria > Vibrionales > Vibrionaceae > Vibrio > Vibrio sp. ECSMB14106. Next base: position 97,779 of record NZ_LAUM01000013.1, read on the forward strand.
CATCTGAAAAAGGTTGAAGCTCAAGAAGCTTAGTTGCTTCCTTGGTTGCTAACATTCCTTTCGCTGCTACTAACTCTGTTTTTGGCTTACGATTCTGCGAGAGAGCCATGTTGGTGAAATTCAATGTTTGTGTCGGGTTGTAGCGAAGCGGCGCCGGCGAGATAAACCAACCACGGCGGTCTTCTCGATAAATGCGCCCTTCCGCTTCAAGTGAAGACAAAGCTTCACGTAAGGTAACTCGAGTCGTATCAAACGATTCAGCCAGTTTGCGCTCCGCAGGCAGCTTCTGTCGTGGCGTTAACATGCCCGACTCTATCTGCTCTACGATGACGTCTTTGATTTTTACGTACTGCACTTCATTTCCTTTTATTCTTGTTCTTGTCGTCAGCCATTCCTTGGCCAACTGCAATATAAAATGGTTCGCTAGCGTTTGCGCCAAGCTTGGGTGCGCTTCTCAAATAACTTGTTGATTAGCATATGAATCAACTTCGCACTTGCCGCTGATATCATGATCATGACGGCCATGGCTGCTGCTGCACCGGTTTGTCCCGCATCGTCCATATTCAGTACTGAAACTGACGCAGGTATCGTATCGGTAGAATACAAGAATACTACCGCAGATGTCGTGGTAAGTGCATTAATAAACAGGTATGTCGCAATATCTAAAATCGCAGGCAAACAAACCGGCACCGTCACCTTAAAGAACAGCTTGTATTGCGGTAGGTTAATCGAAGCCGCTGTCGCTTCTATCTCCTCAGGTAGCTGTTTTAATGCGGTTAATGCCGTCATGTGCCCTACCGTGTAGTAGTGAACCACGGTGTTGATCACCAAGAACGCCATCGTGCCATACAAGAAGTTGAGTGGGTTACTCAAGTCATTGAAATAGAAGATATATCCCAAACCCAACACCATACCCGGAACAGCCATCGGTACCACACTGAGCATTTGTATTGCTTGACGAACAGGACCGAAGGCGCGGCCTTTCTCAATGCAATAAGCACCCAAGAAAATCAGCACTGTACCGATAATCGCAGTCCAAGCCCCGAGGGTTAACGAGTTGAAGAATGGCGTCCAACCATAAGTACTCATCTCTGCGAAGTTATAATTATTTAGCGTTAACGTTTTATTCCAAGGCCAGAAGGTGACCATAGATCCGTATATCGCCATGCCCAATACGATAACCACAGCAGCAGAGATGATCGTGCAGTAAAGGAAACATAAGCCATCACGTAACGTGCTAGGTTCAGGTTGGTACGCGACAGAACGAGTATCAAACAAGCTCTTCTGTTTCTTTTGAACCCAACGATCCACTGTAAACGCAAGTAACGCAGGCAATAGCAGCAAGATACTGGTTACCGCACCCATAGAGAAGTTCTGTTGACCAACCACCTGCTTAAAGATGTCCGTCGATAACACGTTGTAGCTACCACCAATCACCTTTGGCACACCAAAGTCACAAACCACCAGCGTAAACACAACGATCAGCGTGCTGATCAAACCATACTTTGCCGCAGGTAGCGTCACCATGAAAAAGGTTTTTAATGATGAAGTATTGAGGGCACGAGCTGCCTCATAAAGACGAGCGTCAGAGGTTCTTAACGAGGTGGTCAGGATCATCAAGGCATGTGGAAACGTCCAGAATATCAAGCCGAGTGATATACCAATCAAGCCATAAACCGAGTTACCACCCAAGACTTCTTTAGCGATACCTTGATTACCAAATAAGAAGATCAAACTGATCGCTGGAAGCAATGAAGGAGCAAGAATAGGCGCAGAACCCAGTACTTGAAAAAGCCCCTTAAAAGGCATGCATGAACGAGTTAGCGCATAGGCATAACCAAACGCTAATACCCCCACAACAACGGTCACTAACAAACCGAGCGTGAAGGTATTGCCTACCGACTGCCACAGGCTTTGAGACGCAAAATACGTTGCGAAATTCTGTAAACCTACAAATTCGCCGTCTCCGTTCTGAACACTCTTTTTCAACATTGCCCACAATGGCATCAGGATAAACAGCGTCATGACTACAGACAAAAATGCCAACAGCCCAAACAGAATTACGTTGTCTTTGCTTAACCGAGCCAGAAAAGGTTGTACTCGTCGTTGAAATAGCAGATTAGATTGCATCATTTGAGTCGATTCCATGATTGATTACGCCGCCTCGTCTTTCATCACTTGCAAGCTTTTCGATGGGTAAGCTCTCAAGCCTTCTTGATCAAACGCCACGTAACGGATATCACTGCGACGCAGCTTCAATCGATTGAACTCTTTAACAGGCACATCAACGATGACCTCTTTCGCCGTTGAGTCATGTTGCAATTGACACTCAACGCGATAAAACGCCCCCAAGAACTCGCTTGATACGATTCGAACCGGTAAGGACTCATTAAAACGATCAACAAACTGGATTTGCTCAGGACGAACCGCGATATCAAACACATCACCCTGTTTTGGTGTCAGGTTGTCTAACCCAGGTAGTGGCAACATAGACTCAGCAATGCGCATCTTGCCTTGAGCTGCTACAGACGCTTGGATGAAGTTCATACTGCCCACAAACTCAGCCACAAAACGGCTCACTGGTTTTTGGTAGATCTCTTGCGGTGCACCGACTTGCTCGATAACTCCATGATTCATTACCACAATACGGTCGGCCATGGTCAAGGCTTCATCTTGGTCGTGCGTCACCATGATTGTGGTGATGCCCAATTTGCGCTGCAATTGACAGATCTCGTCCCGCAAGTGTGTTCGTACTTTTGCATCCAATGCAGACAGTGGTTCATCAAGCAGTAGCAAGCCTGGAGACAAAGCCAAAGCACGAGCCAAAGCCACACGCTGTTGTTGTCCTCCAGACAGCTGATTCGGGAATTTTTGAGCAGACGTTGGTAAACCGATGGTTTCTAACCAAGATTCCACCGTTTCAAGGGCTTCTTTGGTCGACATACCTTGGTTTTTAAGGCCAATCGCAATGTTTTCTTCCACCGTGAGATTTGGGAACAGAGCATAAGATTGGAACACAATACCAAAGTCGCGCTTTTCTGGCGGTAAGAAGGTTGTGTCGTTACCGTTTTGCTCGATAGAACCAGAAGTTGGTAAGTCTAAACCTGCAATCGCACGTAATAAGGTGGTTTTTCCGCAGCCAGACGGGCCAAGGAAACAAACGAACTCGCCTTTATCTATCGATAGGGAGATGTCTTTTAACGCTGTAAATTGGCCAAATTGTTTTACAACGTTTTCAATATTCAAATAAGTTTGGTTGCTCATACTACAGCACTCTCTATATGGTATATACCAAACTTAAACTGAGAATATTGCAGTTGAGTGACAAATTTATAGTAGCTAAATGACAGTTATATTGCAGAAATAAAATTCATTCTAACGGGAAAAAATACGCATTAAACAAGTCCGAATGTTCAATAACTTATAGCAAAGTGTTTACCACTCGAAGGGGATTTGGCGATAAAAACTAACGTACTTTTTACCGCCAAATATCAACTGATGTTTATGATTTTAACTGTTACTTTTAATCACGATAGCCTCAAGTAGCAACAGTCCTTATCAATGACTAAGCTCAGTACACCGCACACCACGGAATAGAATCTGCTCGAGTTCTTAAACGTTCATGTGGGTTAGCTAAATGAGGACGATCGGCCAAATCATATTGAGGCAAGTCGTTAATTGAACCACAGAGGCCTTGTTGGTGATCAAATGCTGTGCGCCACTCTTTAAAACTCACAATCTTACCGTACATGTGATTTGGAAGCCCCAGAACTTTAACACTATATTGACCAGACTCTTCCATTAATTCGATGCCGACTGCATTCGGAATATTGAGCTTTTTCGCTACACAGGCAGGAATGAGCGATACGATGGCAGAGATAATCACCATCGTCTGCCCTTGTATTTTGGAAGACCAGTTCCCTTGCATCACTTGAGGAAAGATCTTACTCAGTACTTTGCTATCAATACACTCCTCTAATAAAGCACACACCTCTTGATGTGTTTTATTTACTAGAGAGCGAGTAGCAAATTCGAGGTAAGCGTCTTCATTAAGAATACCTTGAACATACAGTGTCATTAACCGGCGTTCTTCGTTCAAAAAACTAGGTTCATTCGCTAAGCCTTTTTCAACCAAAAACTCATTCCAAATCATGGCACTGTTTCCGTCCATGAGTGTTTCATCTAGATCAAATACATACAGCGGGGTCGTCATATCAATTCTCACTTCAAATCAAACTTAACTTCCAACTTATACTTAACAGGCAAGAAACAACCTAAACCACAGGTTTATTCCACCTTGTCGGCTTTGCCTGCCGCACCAGCGAGCTTTGCCAATTGCTTATCCAGCCACAATGGCGTGTTACCAGAATCTTCCGCGTTCTCTTTTCTTCGTACCGCATCGCGAACCATCATCGCTCCCACCCAACGGAATGGCTCTGGCGGGAAGTGTCCTAACGGACCTTTAGTTAAACCGCTTCGTGTCCAAGCATTGTCGATATCGAGTACCATTGCTGACAAAATCTTCCCGCCCATACGGGTTTGAGCAACGCCATTGCCTGAATAACCAAGCCCATAATAGATGTTGTTTTGGCCTTTTAGGTTACCGAAAAATGGCAATCCTGTGACCGAACGATCTGAGCCGCCAGACCAGTTGTAATCGAATTCACTTTGTTCCAATTTAGGGAACAGTTTTTGGAACGATTGATTGAGAATCGGCAGGTAGTTGGTCGTTTGGTTAAACATGCTTTCAACTTGATTGGCAAACGAGAACTTATTACCGCCTTTACCCAACATGAGTCGTCCGTCCTGGGTGTCTCGGTAATAGTGGACAAAGATACGTGAATCCACCACCGCCGCCCCTTTCTCGGGACCAAACTGCTTAAGTTTTTCTGGGATTGGCTTAGTCACCACCATGTCTGACGAAACAACCACAATGCTGCGTTTGAACTCTTTGAAGTGATCGAGCATCCATGCGTTGAGTGCCAAAATCACTTTATCCGCAAATAAGGAACCGCCTTTGGTTTGAATTCGAGCGGGAGAGCCATAGTCGAGTGATGTCATCTCTGTATTTTCGTAAATTTCGACACCCAAATCGAGCGCGACCCGGCGCAAACCTCTAGCCAATAACGCTGGCTGCACACTGCCCGCAGCTTCTGAGTAGTAACCCTCAATGTGGCGATCAGACCCAGCTTTGTCAGCCAAAGAATTGTCGCACTTCTTCCAGCTATTGATACCCTGCTTAACCAGCTCATTAACAACAGGCTCCATTCCACCCTTTTGAGCTTCATTGGTCGCCGTGTAGTAAGTTCCGCTTCGATATAGATGCGCGTCAATCTTGTGTTCGTTACAGAAGGCTTCGATCTCGTATATAACCTTTTCCGATTCCTTAACCAACCATTTCGCTTGTTCTTTTCCGTAAAGCTTTTTCAGCGTCGGATACTTAGTTGACCACGTCAGCATGCAACCGCCGTTCGCACCAGAAGCACCGCTACCACATAGGCCTTTTTCAATCACGACAACATGTTTTTCGGGTTGCTGTTGTTTGATTAAAATCGCCGTCCATAAACCCGTATAGCCACCGCCAACAATAGCGATATCACAGTTGACATCTTTTTGAAGCGGCTTAACCGAATCTAGCCCCGCATTAATATTGCCAAACTCTTGTTCCAACGCTTGCTTGAACCAATATGAGTAGTGCTTTGTCATTTGTTGTACCTTACTTAAAACCTAAAGGCGTAAAACTAAAAAAGGAAGACCGAAGCCTTCCTTTACTGATTTCTAACTTCTAATGAACTCAATAGTTAATTAACTGAATAGGTCGTCAGATTAAGATTTTGGCTCTGATTTAGCGTCAAACTTCTCAGACCATGTTTTCAGAACATCTGCACGTTCACTGCCCATACGAGCGAAGTCCATTTTTGCCATGTTCTTCTCTACGTTCGGGAAGTTCTCTGCTTTACCTGTTACATCTTGGTGGCCAACAACTGGGTACATTTCGATGTAAAGCTCATTTGCCGCTTTAGAAATAGACCAATCGATAACACGTTGTGCTGCATTAGAAGGCTTAACAAGGCCGACCGCTTCAGATTCCCAACCGATGCCTTCAGGCGTAATCACTGAAAGTGGCGCGCCTTGAGTTTTCAGCTTAGCGCCACGGCTCGCCATAGAAATACCGATAGCGACTTCACCCATGCCCGCTTGAACACATGGCTTAGAACCAGAGTGCGTGTAGTGAGCAATATTTTGGTCTAGCTTCTGCATGTAGTTCCAACCTTGGTCTTCACCCATGTTTTGTAGCCAAGCCGAAACCTGCATGTAGCCCGTACCAGAAGACGCTGGGTTTGGCATAGCAATGTGGCCCTTGTAGATAGGCTTTGTTAGGTCATCCCAAGATTTAGGTGCAGGTAGGTTCAATTGCTTAGCAACTACTTCGTTGAAACAAACCGCATTGAAGAATGCGTCATTGCCATACCAAGCTTGAGTAGATTGCGGGTCGTTAAGGTTAGCGCGTAATGCTTCTACACCTTGAGGCGTATAAGGTTTCAGGATGCCCTCTTCTTTAAGTAGTGCCATTGAAGAACCAGCAAGCCCCCAAACTACCTCTGCGCGAGGGTTGTTTTTCTCGGCCAATAATTTTGCCGTCATGATCCCAGTAGAATCACGTACCCACTTGATTTTGATGTCTGGGTTTTCACTTTCAAATGCGTTTTTGTATTTCGCTAAAATGTCAGTTTCAAAAGCGGTGTAAACCGTCACTTCCTGTGCTGCATAAGCATTACCAGCTAATAGAGTAACTAATGCTGCAAGTGATCCTTTCATAAAACGGTTTTTCATCATTTTCTCCAGTCAGGCCCGATGCCAAGGTTAGAAGTTAGAAGCTCCATCTAGAGGCTTCTATATCCATAAATTCATTTAGGTTGTGAGCACACATCTTTATATTGGTATGTACCAGATTTCGAGTATTAAGCTAACTGGCTTTTATGACGATTAAATGAACAAAAAGTGGCAATTTCAAGATCGGAAAATTTCTCAACACAAGTGACAAATTTGAATATGAAGCTTTTGTGAAAATAACGTTTGGGCTATTTACGACCGTTTAAATTGGTTGTTAAAGTAATTGCAAATATTGGTATAGTCCAAAATGAAAATCACGAGAATTGAACATGAGAAACGAATACTTACTACTGACACCGGGTCCTCTATCTACTTCTGAAACCGTTCGCCAAGCGATGCTAAAAGATTGGTGTACTTGGGATGATGAATACAACAAAGACATTGTTGAAGTGATTCGTAGCAAGCTAGTGACTTTGGCGACTAAGCAAACGGGTTATACGAGCGTATTAATGCAAGGTAGCGGCACCGCTTCAGTTGAAGCAACAATCGGTAGCGTTATCTCAAAAAGCGGCAAGCTTCTTGTTGTTGACAATGGAGCGTATGGTGCTCGTATTGCTCAAATCGCAGAATATTTAAACATTCCATGCCATGTCGTTTCCCCAGGTGAAACATCACAACCTGACTTGAACGAAATGAAAACGGCACTGGCCATGGATTCAGACATTACTCACGTTGCGATTGTGCACTGTGAAACCACAACTGGCATGCTGAATCCAATTGAAGACATTGCCAAATTGGCAAAACAGCACAACAAAACCGTCATTCTAGATGCGATGTCGAGTTTTGGTGGCATCCCTATGGATATTGCTGACTTAGGTATCGATTACATGATCAGCTCAGCAAACAAGTGTATTCAAGGTGTACCGGGGTTCGGCTTTGTTATTGCGAAGCAATCAGAACTGGAAAAATGCAAAGGCCAGGCTCGTTCACTAAGCCTTGACCTGTTTGATCAATGGTACTGCATGGAAAGCAACCATGGTAAATGGCGTTTCACCTCTCCTACTCACACAGTGCGTGCTTTCTACCAAGCTCTACTTGAATTGGAGCAAGAAGGTGGCATCGAAGCTCGTCATAATCGCTACCAAACCAACCAAACCACATTGGTTGCAGGTATGCGCTCTCTTGGCTTTGAGCCACTGCTTAATGATGATCTTCATTCACCTATCATTACCTCTTTCTATTCTCCAACTCATAGCGATTACCAATTCAAGGAATTCTATGACCGTTTGAAAGAACAAGGTTTTGTGATTTACCCAGGCAAGGTTTCAAACGCAGACTGCTTCCGAATCGGTAACATCGGTGAAGTGTATCCGTCAGACATTGAAGCCCTCATTGGCGCAGTGAAAAACGCTATGTACTGGGACATCAAATAATGACGACGACCAATCAAGAGCCGATTCTAAAGGCCACACACTTTCGAAGCGAAGGCGATGTGAACACCACGCCAGCACGCGAAAAATGGAACGAATCGCTAAACGATGATGCGACTCAAGCGATGTTAAAGCGTGACTCTGACGTGTTTCTTCATCAAGCCATGTCAACGCCTTGCCTAGACACACTTGAAGCAGCCGAAGGCATCTATATTCAAGATGCGACGGGCAAAAAGTACATGGACTTTCACGGTAACAATGTTCATCAGCTTGGTTATGGCCACCCACATATTATTAATAAAGTGACTCAGCAAATGGCGTCGTTGCCATTTTCACCACGTCGCTTCACCAATAAAACTGCGGTTCAGTGTGCTGAGAAACTCACACAGATTTGCGGTGGTGATTTGAATCGCGTGTTGTTTGCTCCCGGTGGCACATCAGTGATCGGCATGGCGCTAAAACTTGCTAGACATGTCACCAGCAATTTCAAAGTAGTTTCATTATGGGACTCATTCCATGGCGCGTCACTTGATGCGATTTCAGTGGGTGGCGAAGCGTGTTTCCGCGAAGGCATGGGGCCATTAATGGCTGGCGTAGAACGCATTCCACCAGCGGTTTCCTATCGTGGTACTTTTCCGCTTCGTGGGCAAAACGCAGGCGGTGAAAGTGAGGCTGCATGCGATGTGCACTACGCCGATTACCTTGAGTATGTGATTGAAAAAGAAGGTGGCATTGGTGCCTTCATTGCAGAAACGGTTCGTAACACAGACGTTCAAGTTCCAAGCAAAGCTTATTGGAAGCGCATCCGTGAGATCTGCGATAAGCATAACGTCATGCTGATCATCGACGACATTCCAAACGGTATGGGTCGTAGTGGCGAATGGTTCACTCACCAAGCGTTTGATATCGAGCCTGACATCCTATGTATCGGTAAAGGTTTCGGCGGTGGTTTGGTTCCAATTGCAGCCATGGTCACCAAAGATAAATACAATACGGCAGCGCAAGTATCACTGGGTCACTACACCCATGAGAAAAGCCCTATTGGCTGCGCGGCAGCACTTGCCACCATGGAAGTAATTGAACAAGAGAATCTGCTCGAAAAAGTGCAAACAGACAGCCTGTTCGTGCGTGAACAGCTGCTTCAAATGAAAGAGAAGTACCCAGTCATTGGCGATGTTCGTGGCATCGGCCTGCTTTGGGGAGTTGATTTGGTCACTGACCATATCACCAAAACCCGAGCTTTCGATGAAGCGGAAGCCGTACTTTACCAATGTCTAAACGATGGCCTGAGCTTTAAGGTGTCACAAGGTAATGTGATTCAGTTAAGCCCACCATTGATCATCAGTCGCAGCGAACTAGAAGTCGCTCTGTCTGTGTTCGAAAAAGCGATAGCAAAAGTCTGCACAGACTTTGATTACCTCTAAACCATCATCTAACCAATAACTTAAAACAATCATTCATCTCCCAGAACAACTTGAGCAGGGAGAGAACAGAAATAGGACACGACTATGAACACAACATCACCTATCCAAGCGGTTATCTTTGACTGGGCTGGCACTATCGTTGATTTTGGGTCATTTGCTCCAACCAGTATTTTCGTTGAAGCATTCAGACAAGGTTTCGACTTTGATATCGACTTAGCAGAAGCGCGTGAACCTATGGGGATCGGCAAATGGGACCACATCCAAGCAGTTGGTCGAATTCCTGAGGTTGACGCTCGTTGGAAGGCTCAGTTCGGACGCTCGATGACAAGTGAAGACGTTGACGCGATCTACGCGGCATTCATGCCTCTTCAAAAAGCGAAAGTAGCCGACCACGCAGCACCGATTTTAAACGCGATTGAAGTGGTCAATAACCTTAAAGAGAAGAACGTAAAAATCGGTTCTTGTTCAGGTTACCCACGCGAAGTAATGGATGTGCTGATCCCTGCCGCCGCAGATTATGGCTACCGACCAGACAACGTAGTTGCAACGGATGACTTGCCTCAAGGCGGTCGCCCAGCTCCTTTCATGGCGCTTAAAAACGTCATTGATCTAGGTGTGACGAACGTTGCTGCGTGTGTAAAAGTAGACGACTCAGCACCGGGTATCGATGAAGGTCACAACGCAGGCATGTGGACAGTTGGACTTGTATTATCGGGGAACGAAGCAGGATTAACGTACCAAGAATACTTAGATGCAGACGAAGCAACACTGGCAGCAGCACGTGAAAAAGCAAGCGTGAAGCTAAACAAGTCCAACCCACACTACTTAATCGACACCATCGCCGATCTACCAACCGTAATTGCAGATATCGAGAAGCGTTTACTGGCAGGCGAACGTCCACAGAATAAAAAACTAACCACAATCTAAAATCCAAAAATATACATATTTAATTCAAATCCCCGTACACCAAAATGTTGTATGGGGGTTTTCAGTTTTATAAATATGATATGGGTCAAGTTTCTTAATTTTACTGTCTACATTATTTGTAAATGATTACATATAAGCTATAGGTTAAATATAAACATTCAGATATTTAATAATAAACTTATTAAATATGAAATAATTAGCAATTTCATTGACTCCAATACTCAATCAGATTAACAATATAACTACGGAAAAAAAAGAGGTTCAGCTGAACCAACGCCTTGATTTACTTATTATAAGCAGTGTCATCAACTAATAGGTAATCGTCTTACTGGCAGGTTCAGATAACAATAAGAGTTAATCCAAGGAAATAATTATGAAAAAACTGTCAAAAATCATGTGCGCTGTTGTTGCCGCTTCAGGCTTAGCAGCAGCACCGTCAATCTCAGCAACAACTTATGTTGGTGCTAAAGTAGGTATGGGTTGGTTAGACAGTGCTTGTGTTGACAGCACTAACTGTGAAGATGATTCAGTTGCGGGTGGTATTTACGGTGGCTACAACTTTACTGATACGCTCGCGCTTGAGTTGAATGCCGATTACTTAGGTGATTACGACACGAGCTTCAACAATAATGGAGCCACTCAAAGATACAGCGACTCTATCGTAGCAATATCTTTGAGCCCAATGTATCGATTAGCGATTAAACAAGAATTTGATATTTTCTTCAAAGCTGGTCCTGCATATATCATGCATGACGACGAAGACGACGTTGTATTAGCCCTAGGTATCGGTGCTGAGAAACAGCTATCAGACGATTGGGCACTTCGAGTTGAATATCAATACTTCGATGATTTTGACGATAAGATCATCCAAGATCTTAACTCCAACCTTGTTACTGTAGGTCTTAGCTACAACTTCGGTACAGGCAATACTACCGCATCGGCAGCTGCTGCCGCAGCCACAGCTTCAATGACACAAGCGCCATCTGAGCCAATCACAGAACCAGTCGTTGTGGAAGAAGAAAAGACAACAGTTGTTGTGACGAAAGCACACACTGAAAGCTTCTCTCAAGGCATGTTTGAGACGAACAGTACCGAGCTGTCTACAGACGGAAAAATCGCACTAGTGCCATTAATTGAAGTACTGAAGGCTCACCCTCAATCAACAGTTGAAGTTGTTGGTCACACTGACTCAACAGGTGCAGCTGAATACAACATGATGATCTCTAAGAAACGTGCCGCTGCAGTAGCTGCGCACATCGAAGAGCAAGGTATTGATGCTGACCGCATCACAGCTACAGGTGAAGGTGAAGAGAACCCAGTAGCATCAAATGATACTGCTGAAGGTCGCGCTCAAAACCGTCGTGTTGACGCTACGATCCCTGGTTTCGAATACCAAGAAGAAGTACAAGTAGAAGAAGTGATAGTAGAAACCGCTGAATAATCGCACTCTACCTTAATCAAAATAACAAGGGCAGTACACTCAACGTGCACCGCCCTTTTCTTTGCCTATCTTTACTGTAATCAGTTAGAATAAGCAGCCGAATTCTACGCTCTATAATCAGAAGGCTAGACAATATCCCAGCTGTGAGTCATCTCTACGCTAGCACCTAGCATTAGACATACTGAACAGTATTTTTCTAATGAATCCGCGCAGGCTTTAGCAACTAACTCGGGATCAAGGTTGTCACCAGACACTTCAAAGTGAATATTAATCACAGTAAAGAGCTTTGGCGCAGTTTCACGACGTGTCGTTTCTAGCTTTGCATTACAGCCTGTGATGTTCTGGTCCGCAGATTTCAAACCATCAACCACATCAACAGAGCTACAACCACCAGCGGCCATTAATACCATTTCCATTGGGCTTGGGGCCGTAGCACCGCCACTTCCATCCATCACCACAGAGTGTCCTGATTGAGATTTACCCAGGAATTTAAAGTCTTCGACCCATTTAACTTCTGCTTGCATGTTGTTCCTTAGATGTACAAAACGTCATCATTATCTAGTGTTTTATATCAATGCCTACACCCTACTACTGGCGGCATTCATGAGCAAGATTTTCTGAGTGGCATATTTTTTTCGTGAATGATGCAATTTTTTCCATCTAAAACCTGTCTCTATTCGTACATTCAAAATCGAATGAGAAAACGTCAAGATGAGGTATCTATGAATAAATTATCTAAAATATTGGTATCACTCGTGGTTGCGTTACCACTGATTTCGCTGTTTGTAAGCCAGGCTGGCACTGCCAATACAATGGATAAAACGGCTAACTCAGGTAAAAGTGAAATCGCGACACTAGCTGGTGGGTGTTTTTGGTGTACAGAATCCGATCTAGAGAAACTGACCGGTGTTACTGACGTCATATCAGGATATTCTGGTGGTGAATTAGAAAACCCTACCTACAAACAAGTTTCATCAGGTAAGTCAGGGCACATCGAAGTGATCAATGTGGCTTATAACCCTGATGTTGTTAGCTATGAACAGGTTCTTGACCAATTCTTCAGACACATCGACCCAACCGATGACAAAGGCTCTTTCGTAGACCGAGGCCCACAATATCGACCTGCTATTTTCTATCATAACCAAGCACAAAAAGACGTTGCTCAGAACTTCATGATGGAGATCGACAAAGCTCAGATCTTTGGTGAACCTCTAAAGACAGAACTAATTGAATTTGAAAAATTCTGGCCAGCGGAAGACTATCACCAAGACTATTACAAAAAGAGTAAAGTTCGCTACAACTACTACCGCTATGCTTCTGGCCGCGATCAGTACCTAGATAAGGTCTTCGGTGACGATAGAAAAGAGAACCCGAAAACACTCCGTCAGATCATCGACAATAAAAATGCGGCAGCCAATGCTAAAACCTACGTTAAGCCATCTGATGCTGAGATTAAGGCGAAGCTAACCTCACTTCAGTACGATGTAACACAAGACGATGCAACAGAGCGCCCGTTTGACAACAAATACTGGGATAACAAGCAAGAAGGTATTTACGTTGATATCGTAACTGGGGAGCCACTGTTCTCTTCAAAAGACAAATACAAATCAGGTACAGGTTGGCCTAGCTTTACACAGCCAATCAGCGAGGCTTATGTAGTCACAACTACTGACTACAAACTGCTTTACCCAAGAACAGAGGTTCGCAGCAAGTTTGGCGATTCGCACCTTGGACACGTGTTCAAGGATGGCCCGAAACCAACAGGCCTGCGTTACTGCATGAACTCAGCCGCAATGCGCTTTATCCCTGCGGATAAACTAGCAGAAGAAGGCTATGAGGAATACGTTGAGATGTTTGAGGGCTAAGCATTCAGCAATTAACGATAAGCCTATAACAACAAAGCCAGTATATCGCTGGCTTTGTTGTATTTTCAGAACTTTATTTATTTGTCTGTTCATCATATTAACCCGTTAACACCGTGTCTTCTGGGTATTTCAACAAAGAAGGTTCTGGGCGAGCTAGCATATAAGCCAAGGTCAAGGGACCGATACGTCCAATCACCATCACCACAATCATGATGTATTTACCTAGCTCAGTCAGATTTGCGGTTAACCCAGCAGTCAACCCGACCGTCGCAAAGGCCGAAATCACCTCAAACATCACTCGATCAAACGCGGCCTGCTCTGTAAGCATTAACAAAAACATCGCGGTAGTTAATAGTGCCCCACTGACCACTATGATGGCCAATGACTTTGTTACCGCTTGCCAAGTAACGGTGCGCTTAAACATCACTACATGCTTTTTCTGACGCAGGAAGGTCCAAGTCGCGACAAATGCAACCGCAAAGGTCGATACTTTAATCCCACCACCAGTGGAAGTTGAACCAGCACCAATCAACATCAATACTATCATCACCAACAATGCAGGTTGCGTATATTGAGACAAATCCACACTGTTAAAACCAGCAGTACGAGCACTCGCTGACTGAAAAAACGCCGCCAGCCACTGTCCTTGAGTCGATAGCCCTTCCATAGTTGCGGAATTATTTCTTTCCAGCAGCCAGAACAATACCGTCCCCACCAGTAATAGAGTCGGAGTGGCGGTTAGCATAATCTTGGTGTGTAAATGAAGATGTCGAAAACCTTTACGCCAGTTACTCGATAGGTCGCCGACGACTGTGAAGCCTAGCCCGCCGAATATAAACAAACCAGCTAAGGTAAAGATCACCAGTGGATCATCAACAAAACTCATCATGCTATCTGAAAATAGAGCAAAACCTGCGTTATTAAATGCTGATATCGCATGGAAAAGTGCGTAAAAACTTCCCGTTGTCCAGCCCATTTCAGGCACCCAACGGAAACAAAGTAATACAAAGCCGATACACTCCGCCACCAATGCAAAAATAATGATCTTCCTTACTAATTTACGAAGGTTAATCTTACGATCTTGCCCAAGTGCTTCTTTCGCCAACGCTTGTTGCTTCAAACTTAGCCTAACACCAAACATATAGAGCAATACTGCTGACAGCGTCATCTGACCTAATCCTCCGACTTGCATCAAAAACATCAGCAAAATTTTACCAGCCAAAGTGAAATGTTGTCCCGTATCGACAACCCCTAAACCCGTCACACTGATTGCTGAAGTTGCAGTAAACAGCGCATCGGTAAAGCTAAGTCCAGAGACAGAGAAAACAGGAAGCGTAAGCAATAATGCGGCAGGGATAAGGACACCTAAAAAACTCGTAAGGATGATTTTAGGTTCAGACCCTTTCCGTGGTTTTTCATCTCTCTTAAGCGTGTAGAAAATACCTTTACGTTGAAACGAATTCATACTCTTACCTTATTACCAATCACCAATTACGTAATTTTTTAGACAAGGTCTCTTTCGGCCCAACAAGAATCACCACATCCCCCGTTTCTAAGCTGATATCAAGCCCTGGTGCTTTGGTTAAATGCGGTCCTCGCTTAAAACCAAGGACATCAACACCGCTCTCTTTACACAGCTTAAGGTCACCAAGTTTCTTACCCAACAAATTATGCCCGATAACGACTTCCGTCATCGCCAAGCCACTCCCAAGGTCAATAAACTCTAGAACGCGTCTATCTAACATTTTCCGCGCCACACGAATGCCCATATCTCGTTCTGGCATAATGATATAATCAGCACCAATCTTAGAAAGAATCTTGCCGTGAAACTTATCATTAGCCTTTACCCAAACCGCCTTTGATCCTGATTCTTTCACCACCAAAGTGGTTAGAATACTAGAGTTGACATCAGAGCCAATCGACACCATTACCATATCGTAATCGTCGAGTCTTAACTCTTTCACTGTCTCTTCATTCGTACAATTGGCAACAATCGCTTGTGAAACAAAAGCCGCGGCTTCTTTAACTCGATCTTCATCAATGTCGACGGCGAGTACTTGTGCTCCTGAACTTTGCAGCTCTCTACAAACAGATAACCCAAAACGACCCAAGCCGATAACTGCATATTGTTTGTCGCTCATTTGAAGTCCCATTTAAGAAATTGAATTACATCGGATAGCCAAACCTACATTAGTTTCTATCTCAAAAAAAGTCGAGTATGCAATAATAAGCTTATTCCATTATCATAATCGTTTGATTTATAAAGGTAGAGAACAACAGCAATTTCTGCTAATTTCCAACTCATAATTTCTGCGGCAGTACACACAATGAATGAATTCATAACCCAAGTTCAAACCTACATCAACCAGAGCCACAGTAACTGGTGGAGTAGCGTCTTATTTATCACCATCGCGAGTTTCTTAGCTTGGGTGGTTTGGCGAATTATCCATAGTCGTTTAGAAGTACTGGCTCAAAAAACGACTTTTCATTGGGACGACCTCCTGCTAGAAGCACTAAGAACCCCTGTCAGCACGTTACTTTGGTGTTGGCCTGCGACTGTATCGGTTGGATTGATTCTTCAAGACCAGTTTGGCAATGAAATCAACTGGTTAAAGACTCTCAAACACATACTGGTTATATGTACCTTTGTTTGGTTTACATTAAGAATGATCAGTAATGCAGAAGCATACGTCTTGGAACAGAAAACCAGAGACGAAACCACTGTACAAGCTATCGCCAAAGTCGCCCGACTATTCTTTATGACAATAGGTGGCCTCACTATCATGCAGGCATTTGGGCTCAGTTTATCTGGATTACTCACTTTTGGTGGTGTTGGTGGTTTAATCGTTGGTTTAGCAGCTAAAGATCTGTTGTCTAACTTCTTTGGCGGCATGATGATTTACTTCGATCGTCCTTTTAAAGTCGGTGACTGGATACGCTCTCCAGATCGTCAAATTGAAGGTACAGTAGAGCGCATTGGGTGGCGCATGACGATCATTCGCACTTTTGATAAACGCCCTTTGTACGTTCCAAATTCAGTGTTCAGCAGTATTGTGGTGGAGAACCCATCTAGAATGCTGAACCGCAGAATCCATGAAACTTTTGGACTTCGTTATCAAGATGCCGAAAAACTCGCTCTAATTGTTAACGATGTAAAATCCATGCTTGAGGCCCACCCAGATATTGATGCCAAACAGACGTTGATCGTTAACTTTGATAAATTTGGTCCATCAACACTGAACTTTTTTATCTACACCTTCACAAAAACGGTCAATTGGGCGAGATACCACAGGGTGAAGCAAGATGTTCTATTACAGGTATTGGCGATTATTCATAAACATGATGCGAATATCGCCTTCCCAACCCAAACACTGAAGATCGACTCTCAGAAGGTCAGCCTGTCTGAAGGTGTTATTAATTCACATCCTGAAGCTCATTGATAAGCGATAAGCGTGGTAATATGGTGAGAGTAGCCCTTATACACCTAATTACCACCTTATGATTTTACCTGTCATTTTAGCTGGCGGCTCTGGTAGCCGCCTTTGGCCATTATCTCGTGAACTTTACCCCAAGCAATTTCTAAGTGTCGCTGGCAAACATTCAATGTTGCAGCAAACACTCAAGCGTTTGCAGGGTTTAGAAAACTTTGTTGTTGGTGCCCATTGTGATGCTCCTTTCATTATTTGTAATGAAGAACATCGTTTTATCGCAGCAGAACAAGTACGATCCGCTAATCTTCAACACAGTGGCATTCTGTTAGAGCCCATAGGTAGAAATACTGCGCCAGCTATCGCACTCGCCGCTCTACAAGCATTGAGCAAAAGCTCTGATTGTGCAGAAAAATATCGTGACCCGATCATACTAGTGCTTGCTGCCGACCACCACATAGCCAAAACTTCTCAATTTCAACAAGCCGTTAGCCGTGGTGTCGATTACGCGAAGCAAGGGAAGTTAGTGACATTTGGCATTACACCTAAAGCCCCAGAGACAGGCTATGGTTATGTTAAGCAGGGAAAGCCTCTTCTCCCTAGCACCCAAACGAGTACCATCGCAGAAGAACAGCGAGTCGCTCATGCTTACGCAATTGAGAGCTTCGTTGAGAAGCCTGATAAAAAAACGGCTGAAGACTATATTCGTTCAGGGCAATACTTGTGGAACAGCGGCATGTTCATGTTCACTGCGTCCCGCTATCTTGAAGAACTAGCCGAACATAGCCCAGAGATCTTAACCGCCTGCAAACTCGCACTTGAAAAACAAAATACTGACCTCGACTTTATCCGCATTGACACTGAAGCATTCAAAAACAGCCCGAGCGACTCCATCGACTATGCGGTGATGGAAAAAACTTCACACGCAGCGGTGATCCCTATGGATGTTGGTTGGAATGACATTGGTTCATGGTCTGCGATCTGGGATGTCAGTGATAAGGATGAGCACAACAACGTGATTGAAGGCGATGTGTTGACTGTAGACTCACAACACAACTACATTCATGCTGAAAATAAGCTGGTTGCGACTGTGGGGATCGAAAACCTGATTATTGTCGAAACCAAGGACGCTATATTGGTTGCGAATAAAGACAAAGTTCAGGGCGTGAAATCGATTGTTGAACAGCTTAATCAAGCAGGTCGAACCGAACATATACATCACCGAGAAGTCTTTAGGCCTTGGGGTAAATACGACGTCGTAGATCTTGGAAAGCGTGACAAAGTGAAGCGAATTACAGTAAATGCAGGGCAGAAATTGTCTTTGCAAATGCACCATCACAGAGCCGAACACTGGGTGGTCGTAGCTGGTATCGCGAAGGTGACCAATGATGAGAAAACTTACCTAGTCGAAGAAGACCAATCCACCTACATTCCATTAGGGCATGTTCATAGCTTAGAAAACCCAGGAGAGCTGCCACTCGAAATGATCGAAGTACAAACCGGCAGCCATTTAAGTGAAGACGACATAATACGATATCAAGATAGCTATGGGCGAGGCGTGACATACGAACAATCTGATTCATCTCAAATCAACAAATCGAAATAAAGCAGTGACCATCAAGTGAAATCAACATTAGACCTTAGCTGCTTTAAGAACAACGATGTCCGCGGCATCATTGGTGAACAAATCAATGAACATCTCGCCTTTCTGCTTGGAAAGGCATTTGGCGAACACGTACTTTTTGCTTCACCTGAAACGTCACTCGATGACTCAGCTCAGGTAGTGATTGGCCGTGATAACCGCGAAACTTCCATTTCATTACAAGACGCCATGACAAGAGGCTTAATCGAGTCTGGTATCACCGTCGTAAACTTAGGAGTGACAGGGACTGAAGAAGTCTATTTTGCTACCCGTCATCTTAATGCTATTGGCGGGGTGCAAATTACCGCAAGCCACAACCCAATCAATTACAACGGCATGAAATTGGTAGGAGCTGATGCGAGCCCAATCAGCAAACATAGTGGGTTAAATGCGATCAAACGGAGAGTTGAGGCTTTAGGTAAAACATGTAATAGCAATAACACTGATGGTAATGCACCTAATTACAGGTTCCAGGCTAACCTAGCACCTCAGCACTACACCGGCTCTAAATCGATAAGTATATTAGCTCCCTATGTAGATCACTTGCTCTCTTATATAAATCCTTTCGAACTCACACCAATGAAGATTGTGGTTAATGCAGGTAACGGTGTTGCAGGACATGTTATTGATGCGCTAGAAAGCCGTTTTATAAATCTTGGTGTCCCAATAAAGCTGATCAAGGTTAATCATAAACCAGACGCTAAGTTTCCTAATGGGATCCCTAATCCGTTAATAATTGAGAATCAAAACGCGACAAGAGAAGCGGTTTTAAAGCATGCCGCAGACATTGGTATCGCTTGGGATGGAGATTTCGATCGTTGTTTCTTCTTTGATGAAACAAGTCGCTACATAGAAGGCTATTATATTGTTGGCTTGCTAATCGAAGCATTCTTACTCAAAGAGCCTAATGCAACCGTGTTACACGATATGCGTTTAACATGGAACACGATTGAAGTGGCCAATAAACTTGATGGGAACGCTATCGCTGTTAAAGCTGGACACGCTCTTATCAAAGAAGCAATGCGTAATAAAAATGCGGTTTATGGCGGTGAAATGAGTGCTCATCATTACTTTCGTGACTTTGGATATTGCGACTCAGGCATGATTCCGTGGCTACTTATCATTGAGCTAATATCAAAATCAGGTCGATCTCTCTATCAACTCACCCAAGCAAGTATTAGTAACTTCCCATCGTCGGGTGAAATAAATCGTACAGTCTCAGCTCCAAAACAAGTCATCGAAAACGTGCTCAATCACTACAAGAATAGCGCGTTGACGATCAGTGATATCGATGGCATCAGTGTTGAAATGAGTAACTGGCGTTTCAATTTAAGGATGTCAAACACAGAACCATTAATGCGCTTGAACGTAGAATCCAGAAAGGATCCGAAATTGCTCGCTGAGAAAGTCGATGAATTGTTGTCTTTTCTCGTTTAAAAAAAGCAGATAGCTCAAACTAAAACAGCGTCCAATAAAAAGTAAGCCGCAGTAAAAAGCCCTCGTTTACATTCACGAGGGCTTTGTAATTTTTGGCCTACCTTTTGGCAACGAACCTACTTATTACGGCGAGCTTCCACTGCATCCGCTAACTGGCGAAGTACTGTTTCAGTATCTTCCCAACCGATACACGCATCAGTGATAGACTGACCATATGTCGGAGCTTTGCCGTCCACTAAGTCTTGGCGGCCTTCAACAAGATGAGATTCAATCATCACACCGAAAATTGCTTTGTCACCATTCGCAATTTGTGTGCTTACATCATCAGACACATTAATTTGACGTTGAAACTGCTTAGAGCTGTTCGCATGACTGAAATCGATCATGACCTTCTGTGGAAGACCTGATGCAGCTAGCTCTTCTTTTATTTTACTTACATGCTCAGCACTGTAGTTTGGCTCTTTACCGCCCCGTAAAATAATATGGCAGTCAGGATTGCCTGCCGTTTCAATAATTGCAGAATGACCGTACTTTGTTACTGATAGGAAGTGGTGTGAAGCACTTGCCGAACGAATCGCGTCTGTTGCAATTTTAATATTGCCGTCTGTACCATTTTTGAAACCAACTGGACAAGATAGACCTGAAGCAAGTTCACGGTGAACTTGAGATTCAGTAGTACGTGCACCAATTGCCCCCCAACTTATCAGGTCTGCCACATATTGAGGTGTGATCATGTCAAGAAATTCACTTGCTGTTGGCATACCAAGGTCCGTTAGGTCCAGCAGTAGCTTACGTCCGAGACGAAGACCGTCATTTAGCTTAAAAGTGTCATCCATGTATGGGTCGTTGATTAGGCCTTTCCAACCCACCGTTGTACGTGGTTTTTCAAAGTAAACACGCATCACGATTTCAAGCTTATCGCCAAGTTCGTCACGCAGTACTTTTAGACGCTTACCGTATTCAAGAGCCGCTTCTGGATCATGAATCGAGCATGGGCCAACAATCACCAACAGGCGATCATCACTTTCTTCTAGAATATCGTGAATGGCTTTACGGCTTTCAAAGGTTGTAGAAGAAGCAGTTTCTGTCGCTGGAAACTTCTCTAAAACAGCAACAGGGGGTAATAATTCTTTTACTTTGTTAATTCTTACATCATCAGTCTGAAACATTGCTTACTTCTTCCTATTTTCTATCCTTGAGCTGAATGTACGTCGTCTCACGTAACTTTCCATCAGCACTAATCTTCTTGTTCCCTGTAACTTAACTAGTAAAAACTCTAGTTTCAATCACTAATTAAAAAAAAAGGCAATTTTTTTTGTGTTTTAAATAAACAACACCACGTATAAATTA
Organism: Vibrio sp. ECSMB14106; assembly: GCF_000972265.1. Lineage (NCBI taxonomy): Bacteria > Pseudomonadati > Pseudomonadota > Gammaproteobacteria > Vibrionales > Vibrionaceae > Vibrio > Vibrio sp. ECSMB14106. The sequence goes on from NZ_LAUM01000013.1 coordinate 119,557, forward strand.
ATTTACACCCTATAAATGACGAAACTTATATCAGGTAGGACCCACTATTTTTCAAACTCCGCCCTAGTCATAGAATATTTTGAAGCTGGATAATAAAAAAGCTCACGTTATTAGCATGAGCTTAGATTTATTCACATTTTTTCAATGGCTTGACGACACTATCAAGTCCTTCGATTTTCAAGGCCAGACACAATTTTAACAAGTCACCCAGCTCACCAGATGGGAAGCCCTTCTTAGCAAACCACAGCAAATATTCGTCAGGCAGGTCAATTAATATACGACCAGCGTATTTACCAAATGGCATTTGTATTCTGGCGAGCTTAATTAGATTCTCTTTCTCTAGCATTACAGGCTCTTTCTATGCTTCATTATGCTCTATAGAGTATCACCTAAACGTCGAACCCAATAGTTAGTGGTGCTTTGCGTCTTTCTGCGCATCAAAAGATCAATACTTGAACTGCTAACCTTGGTGGGTTGTGAAAATCGTCTGCCGATTTAATGCCAGTCGTAGTAAATGCTGGCTAGATTAAGGGAGATAAAGTTTAAAGGTTTTATAGTGCATTAGCTATGAGTGAAAACTCAAACGAGAATGACAAGCAATATAATAAAAGGTTGTAGATAAAGGAGTTAAAATTCGAAGCTAGTTTTAATATTAGTCATGTTGAACAGTGTGTGCATACTCTACGATCACCTGATTTCCTTCTATATAGGCATTTTGAATTTCCCCATCAACACTCATTCTACTTTTTAAATAGACAACTTTAGGCCCTGAATCTATGCCTTCTTTGAGAGAAGGAAACACATTTCTAGGCTCTAAATGCAGCAATCGACAAAAGTGACTGATGAATGACATGGTTAATGGGGTCTCCCCTTTTAGCACTCTTGAGAAATCAAGTTGATTCATTCCCAACTTCTTTGAAAACTCCATCTGGGTAATACGCATTCGAGACTTTTGAGACATCCACGTTTGATACAACGCATCTCTGTCTTGTTCGGTGAATTCCATAGTGACTCCTTTATAATTCATATCAATCAATTGTCCGTCTTTTCACACATAGCATGTCAGGGCTAGGTTAATGGAAACCAAAGGTTTAGTTTGTATAAGCGTACAATTTGGTTATAGGGACAAAGCATGATAGCTATAAAACAATCACTGCAAACAGCACCCCAGTACCAACTAAACGTTGCCCACATAGGCAAACTCTGACATTAAATGAATTGATTTCTAGAGCGCTTGCTTCAAAGATTCCACTTTTAACAGCTAAATATCTATTTTTAACAACTAGGTATATAGATAAAAACGGATGTCTAAGCATCCGTTTTCTTACTCAAAGAATACGTAGACTGGCGTTGTTTAGTGCAAGTAAGCGAAGTACATAATAATCAAAGCAGATAGTGATCAGCTAGAAGAGCAACAAACAAGATCATAAGATGATAGATAGAAAACTTAAAAGTCTTCATTGCCATATTAGGCTTGTCACAATACTTGAGTACCCAAGCGTGATACACAAACCCAATATTCAGTACCAATGAAGCACTTAAATATATCCAGCTACTCATACCGACCAATACTGGCAATACACACACAACGCTAAGCAAAAATGTATAAAGCAAAATAGACGTTTTGGTGTATTCGATCCCATGGGTCACAGGCAACATAGGAATGTTCACTTTGGCATATTCGTCACGACGATGAATCGCCAGTGCCCAAAAGTGCGGAGGTGTCCAAATAAAGATGATCATCACCAACAACCAAGCGTTTGAATGCAACTCATTGGTGACCGCTGTCCACCCCAGCAAAGGTGGCATCGCGCCTGCGATCCCAGCTATAACGATGTTCTGAGGCGTAGCTCGCTTCAAGTACATGGTATAAATCACCGCATAGCCCAATAAACTTGCAAAGGTTAGCCAAGCAGTGAGTTGATTGACCCATAGCACTAATGTAACAAAGCCAAGCAAACCAATACCAGCAGCGAAGCTGAACACACGCATGCTACTGAGCTCACCAGATGGTAAAGGACGTCGGCTTGTTCGAGACATTTGTCCATCGATCTTTTTATCAATCAAGTGATTAAACGCAGCTGCCGAGCCTGCCATCAACCCTATTCCAATCATTCCAAACAAAGTTTGTTGCAAAGGTAATCCATTGGGTACAGCCAAACACATACCTACCAATGCCGTGAGCAACATCAACGCTACCACCTTTGGTTTAGTCAGTGTTAAATAGACCTTCCAAGTGGCGTTGTTTTTCGAGGCCAACTCACTGTTTGAAGCAATTTCATTGTTGGCAGCAATCTCTTGACTTGAAGCTCTCTCTTGAACCACCAATTCATGTCGTGTTGACGTTCTACTGACCATGATTACCTCCTTGTAATACATTGTTCTTCACCAAGTATTCGCTCGGTTTTGGTTGCCAAACCACAAAATTCGTCACAACCATACTGATCAGCAACATCGCCGCTACTAGATTGTGCAAAACCGCGACAAAAATAGGTAGATGAAACCATACGTTGCTGACCCCTAGAGTGATTTGGGTAAACAACACTATCACTACAACCACACTCAGTTTTTGCTGAGGTACTTTGCCGTACTTCCACAGTTGGTACGCCACCATTAGCACGGTTAAAGTCGCGACGATAGCCCCAAACCTGTGCATGACATGTATGGTAAGCCTTGCGGGGTAATCCAACACACCAAACTCATAATTGTCATGACCGTGTTGGGTAAAGTCGAAAGCATTTTTGAAATCGAGATAACTTACCCAGTTCCCTTCACATATCGGTAGTTGCGTACACACCAAAGCGGCATAATTTGACGATGTCCAGCCACCAAGCAGTATCTGTCCCACCACAATTAATAATCCACACAGCGCCCAAGCTTTAAGTGATGATGTATACGTAGCGTCACCAAATCGACTTTGGAGTTGAGACAGACGGCAATAGAGCAAGCAAAGGAGAGATAACAATGTGAAGCCCCCCATCAAGTGCGCCATAACCACAACGGGCATCAACTTGAGCGTCACTGTCCACATGCCTAATAAAGCCTGAAAAATCACAGTGGCAGAAATAAGCAAGGGAAGTTCAACAGAGGTGATATTCTTTTTAATACACCAAGCCACAACGACAAAGATAAGAAGCCCTAAGAAACCAGCAAAGTAGCGATGTATCATCTCTATCCAAGCTTTTTCTGCTTCAAGCGCTCGTTCTGGAAACTGAATATTTGCTTCATTCACTGCTAGTGTATTGGAAGGTACGGTGATTTTTCCATAACAGCCCGGCCAATCCGGGCAACCAAGGCCAGCATCAGATAAACGAGTATAAGCGCCGAGTACGATTACTGTAAGGGTCAGTAAAATAGTCACTCTCATAGCAAACATGAGTAATTTCGGGGCTTTATTATGCATTTTGGTATCTCCCTATACTTAGTCACAGATCCTAGCAGCTAACTTCTGACACCCAGTAGCCAACCTTCCGCACTATCCTACTCGGGACAATTTAAGTAATTTTCTAAGATCATGAATCATGCCTTTAGACTGACCGACTAACTGCGACGGTTCAGAGACGCTTTTATATTCCATGACGAGCTGACCAAAAGGATCGATAATGATGATAGAAGCCGGTGCGAACTCGGTACTCAACTCATCACCACCAGCCATAAATGACAAATCCGATTTATTCAGCGCTGCTGGCAATGAGTTGCCCTCTGAGACAAAAACAACCGCCGTCACTCGCTCTTTATTTTTCCCTAACGCTAAGTAACTTTGATTCATATAGTAAAGCTGTTGTTCACACAAGCCTTCACACTCTGTTGGCGCTATGTACCCCACTAACCAGCCCTTAGCTTCCATCGGAGCCGTTAAGCCTAGGTCCTTTAACGTCATTCTTGGTTCAACTAATTCGCCCGAATTTGTCACACCGGATGTGTACCAGTTTTGCTCCAACACGGTTTTAGCGACAATTGCGGGCAAGGCAAAAATCAAAATCAGTCCAACGAGTACAAGACGACCACGAGATCGACGCTGCTTGAACGCAGCTAAATTAGCATCAGTACGCTCTTTGTTAGTTTGTGCTTGAAACTTATCCATCTTTATTCCCTGTGTTAGGTGCTGCTTCCTTTACGCTGTCGCAATCTCGACTTTCAATGTCTATAGTAGTTTTAAGTGCCTACTTCTGCTTCATGTACCTATATCCAACCAATAACATCAAAAATAGCAGTACCGCTGCCATGACGAACCATTGAAATGAGTAACCAAAGTGTTTCTCTGATTTCATTGCCGACGGTCGCCATAACATTTCATATGGCCATGAACCTAAGCTCTGTGGCTGAAATATAAAGGGCAGCACCTCTTGACCGGTGTACTGTGATAACGCTTGTATATTGATGTTCTGAATTCGTTTCGGTGTTGTGTTTTCTAATCCCAGTTCCTGACTTAGTGGGTTCACTGAACGTACATACAAACGTCCTGACATATTCGTTGGTAGTGTGATGCTTCCTAATTGAGGCAGTTTTCTTCTGTCGTTACTTGCCGCAACAAATCCAAGATCGATCAAGAGCTGCTTTCTTCCGTCCTGAGTTTGAGTTTCGCCCAACATGTAAATCACATACCCCACCATGCCTTGGTTTATCTGATTATCCAGCAAGAGGGTTAATCCACTCGGTTTCGCTAACTCAATATTGACCTTTAAACCATTTAAGGTTTGTGGACTCGATGGTTCTTTCGCTCGTAAATCTGTCCCTCTCCAATCAGAAAGCACAATATCCAATGCCCTAGAAGATTGTTGCGATCTTTCCAATAACTGCTGCTCATAACGTAGTTTCTCGTTACCACGATCGAGTTGCCACAAACCTAACTTGATTAAAGCGCCAACTGAAACCACAGTTAAAACAACCGCTATCCAAAAACCTTTACTGCGGAACTTGTGTTCATCATCAATCAATCGGTTTGGAGTTATCACTATGGCGTCATCTACCTTTGTTCTGTTATTTAAAGTCGTCTTGGTCGCTTTGCTGTTTTTTATCGCTTTCAATTTGATGAAAGGTCTAATCCAAATCGCCTCAGGCAAACACAATGGAAAAAGGCTCAGTCACTTCTTGGGGCGTCGTGTCATGTGGTCAGCCGTTGTCGTGCTACTTTTATTACTTGCTCTGGGATCAGGGGTGATAACTCCCAACCCTCGCCCCTATTAATCCCCTATAGGCTCAATCGTTAAAGCACATAAACAAACACAAACAGGCCTAACCAAACCACATCAACAAAGTGCCAATACCAACTGCCCGCTTGGAACGCAAAGTGGTCTTTCGGAGTGAAGTGGTCTTTCGCAACCCTTGCCAGCAACACAATCAAAAAGATCGTCCCTAAACAGACATGTAAGCCATGAAACCCAGTCAGCAAAAAGAAGGTATTACCGTAGATGCCTGACTGAAGTGTCAGCCCCATCTCTTGATAAGCGTGAAGATACTCTTCAACTTGGAAGAACAGGAAGAAGCCAGCCAGAACAATGGTTATCTCCAACCACACGATCAAAGCCATACGCTTATTTTGTTCAAGACTGATATGTGCCATGTGCAGCGTCACAGAGGAAAGCAGCAGAATAATGGTGTTCTTAAGCGGGATACCTTGCCAAGGCATGGCTTGTGCCGTTACGCCATCAGGTGTCGTCGTTAACGGCCATATTGATTGGAACATCGGCCACAATACTTCATGGGTCATTGCATTGTTGCCCGCACCGCCAATCCAAGGGACAGAAATCATTCGAGCATAGAAAAGCGCGCCAAAGAAAGCGCCAAAGAACATGATTTCGGAAAAAATAAACCAACTCATTCCTTGTTTAAAAGAACGAGAAATCTGCTCAGAATAGAGACCACTCAATGATTCTGTGATCACATTGCTAAACCAACCTGCAAGCATGTAAAGCAGCACAGCAAACCCGACTAACAACACCGCTTTGCCAAATACACCACCAGCGGCGTCGGTGTCCATGTTTTGCACCGTCAAGCCAGCGCCAACCGCGACCAAAAACAGTGCTACAGCACCCACTAATGGCCAGTGACTTTGATGTGGAACGAAATACACTTCCTTTTTAGAACTCATCGCTCAACTCCTTTTGTTGATTCTGGTTCTGTAATGTCTTAGTTACTTGCGAGTGTGCTCGATGTTGATGTGCTCACTTCAGGCTTACTTGCCTCTCCACTCACCTGATTCGTGATGTTAAACAACGTATAAGAGAGCGTAAGCGTATGTATTGATTCTGGGATGTCAGGCTCAATATAAAATATCAAACCCATTTCAGCGCTCTTATACCCGCCTAATGGTTGCTGATTAAAGCAAAAACACTCCATCTTATTGAAGTAGGTAGCCCCCATTCCCGGAGACACCGACGGCACGGCTTGTCCAACCAATGAAGCACCTGATAGGTTTTTAGCAAAATAATTCGTTTGAATGACCTGACCAGGGTGAACCTCTAATACACGCGCTTCGGGGGAAAATTGCCATGGCATATCTGGCTTAATGTGAGACATAAATTCAACTCGAATTGTACGAGAGTAGTCAGGCTGCATTCCTTGCGGTTGAACGGCAGAAACGGTATTGGTTTTGCCATTAATCCCCAAGGCTTCACACATGACATCGTAGAGCGGCACCAAAGCGAAGCCGAAGCCAAACATGCCTATCACGCTCAGTAACAAATAACCCGTCAGCTTCTTGGTTGAACGTCTTGGCTGCTCAGCGTTGCGGTTTTGGTTGCTTTGTCTGTTGTCCATATCTCATCTCCTCAATCTATTTTAGGGGGATGAGTAAAAGTATGGTGAGGGGCAGGACTTGCTACTGTCCATTCTAATCCTTCCGCTCTTTCCCACGGTTTGCTCGGTGCAGGCTCTCCGCCTCTTACACATTTGACGGCTAGCCATAAGAAAATCAACTGGGACAAACCGAATGCAAAGCCACCTATCGACACCACTTGGTTAACATCGGCAAACTGGATGGCGTAGTCTGGAATGCGACGCGGCATGCCTGCTAAACCTAAGAAGTGCATAGGAAAGAAAAGGACATTGACCGATATAACTGAGGTCCAAAAATGCCACAGACTGAGCTTGTGGTCGTACATATGTCCGGTCCATTTAGGCAACCAGTAGTACGCCGCCGCCATTATCGAGAACACGGCCCCCGTCACCAGAACGTAGTGGAAGTGAGCCACTACAAAATAGGTGTCGTGATATTGGAAATCAGCAGGCACGATGGCGAGCATCAGTCCAGATAGCCCACCAATCGTAAATAGAACGATAAAGGCGATAGCAAACAGCATTGGTGTTTCAAAGGTTAAAGCTCCTCGCCACATAGTAGCCACCCAGTTAAAGACTTTCACACCAGTAGGCACCGCAATCAACATGGTGCAGTACATGAAGAACAGTTCTGCAAATACTGGCATACCAGTAGTGAACATGTGATGTGCCCAAACCAAGAATGACAACAGAGCAATACTGCAGGTCGCGTACACCATGGAGTGATAGCCAAATAAGCGTTTACCACTGAATGTAGGAATGATCGCAGAGACAATACCAAACGACGGTAAGATCATAATGTACACTTCGGGGTGACCAAAGAACCAGAAAATGTGCTGGAACATCACCGGATCCCCACCACCAGCGGCGTCAAAGAAGCTCGTCCCAAAGTACTTGTCGGTGAGTACCATAGTTACAGCACCGGCGAGCACGGGCATCACAGCTATCAAAAGGAAAGCCGTGATTAACCAAGTCCATACGAACATAGGAAGCTTGAACCACGTCATACCCGGAGCTCTCATGTTGACGATAGTCACGATGACGTTGATAGCACCCATGATCGAGCTGATCCCCATGATATGAACAGAGAATACAAACAACGCCGTACTATCAGGGCCATAAGTCGTCGAGAGCGGTGCATAAAATGTCCAACCAAAATTTGGGCCGCCTCCCTCTGTAAACAAAGAGCCAATTAATATTAAGAAAGCAAAAGGTAAAATCCAGAAGCTAAGGTTGTTCATCCGCGGCAACGCCATATCCGGCGCACCGATCATCATCGGGATCATCCAGTTAGCTAAACCTGTGAAAGCAGGCATCACAGCACCAAACACCATAATTAAACCGTGGACGGTCGTCATTTGGTTAAAGAAATCCGGTTCAACGAGTTGTAACCCTGGTTGGAACAACTCGGCCCTAATCACCATCGCCATAGCACCACCAATTAAAAACATGGTGAAGCTAAACCACAAATAAAGTGTTCCTATATCTTTGTGGTTAGTCGAATACAACCAGCGAGCCCAACCCTTGGGCGCACCATGTAAATCATGGGCTTTGGCGTCAGCATCAGTACCATTCAATGTCCCTTCGCTAGTATCCAATGTATTTTCACTAGCATGAGAAACCGCCAGTTCTTCTGCAGGAGCCGATTTCACTGACTTATGGATTGGTGAACTCATAACTGCTCCTTAGCATTGTCTTGCACTTCATCCGTTGAGCTTTCAGTGCCACCTGATTGTTTGCTTTTGTAAGCGTTAATATCTGAAGCCTGCACAACATCGCCCGTATCATTACCCCATGCGTTTCTTTGGTAGGTGACGACTGCTGCGATCTCTTTCTCGGTTAACTGGTTATCGAATGCTTGCATTGCCGTGCCGCCACGACCGTAAACGATAGTATCGATATGCACGTCTACATCGCCAAGAGCAACAGGACTGCCTTTAATTGCAGGAAAAGCCCCCGGAATCCCTCCCCCATTGACTTGATGACAAACCGCACATCGATTTTTATAGACTTCTTCACCGAGCGAATTGAGTTCTTCTAAAGAGAGTGACGCATCTAATGCATCTTGTGCTGCTTGCTGTGTGGCTATCGCCAACTCTTTCTGCGTTGCTAGCCATGCATCAAAATCTTCTTCTTCCATAGCATGCACGACTATTGGCATAAACCCATGTGCTCGACCACATAATTCAGCACACTGGCCTCGATAAACACCAGGTTCATCTATTTTTGTCCACGCCTCGTTAATAAACCCAGGAATCGTGTCTTTTTTAACGGCAAAGGCTGGTACCCACCATGAGTGGATAACATCGTCGGAAGTCATTAAAAATCGAACTTTACGATCGATAGGGAGTACTAGCGGATTATCAACTTCCAACAAGTAATGCGCCCCTTTTACTTCGATGCCATCAATCTCTTTATCACTAGTTGCCAAAAGGCTAAAAAACTCAACATCTTCGCCAAAATAGCTGTAATGCCATTTCCATTGTGAACCAGTAATTTTTACGGTGAGGTCTGATTGGGAGGTGTCTTCCATCGCTATCAAGGTCTTAGTAGCTGGGATGGCCATAGCGATGAGAATAATGATTGGAATGATGGTCCAAAGGATTTCAACTTTAGTGCTTTCGTGAAAATGGGCAGCCACCGCTCCCTTCGACTTTCGGTGCCTCAAAATGGAATAAAACATTACACCAAAAACAACAAAGGCGATCGCACAGCAAATGTAGAAGATCAGCATATGAAGTTCATATACCTTACCACTGATCTCGGTGACGCCTTGTGTCATGTTGTATTCACTGCTTGCATTCACCAAAGGTGTTACTAAAACAACAACAAAACCATTCAAAAGCCACGCTAGCCTAACCAGTAATCTTTTCAAAAGATTTCTCCTTATCCTTCCTAGATTGGATACTTGCGACCTAAATATCGCTGTGAGTCGGATCACAGTCGTTGCTATTCCGAATACACATGAAAAGGCTGAACCTCAATCTACAACTCACGTAGCGACCTCCAAAAATCGACTGCTAGATTCTTATCAATCTATGAACTTACACAGCTCATAAGCATCGAAGGTTTTAACGAAAGATTCAAAAACGGCGAATTTGTTAAATTTTGTTATATTTATATGAAAGGCTAGTTAGTGATATCCAATTGTTCAAGATAAGTTTACTTGCATTATCTAAAGAGGCTTAATCTATACGCCTTTCTGTTGCCGTTGGAATTTATTTTATATTTAGTTTTACGATTGCCTTCATGGAAATGATAATCAATATCACTTAATTTAAACCCATAGGAAGTCATGCCGACATTATAAGGTTTAGTAATTATGCAAGATGCGATGAACTGGTTAACGAGAGACCCAGATCCAAGAACTCGTGAAGAGCTGCAACATCTCATCGATGAGGGAATGCACGACGAATTAGATGACCGCTTTACTCAACGCCTAGAATTCGGAACGGCGGGATTGCGGGGCAAAGTAGGATGTGGCCCGAATAGAATGAATCGCTTGGTCATACAAGAAACTGCAACAGGGCTTGGACATTACTTGATTAAACATGTTGCCAATACCGCTATCCGTGGAGTGATAGTTGGCTATGACGGCCGTTTGGATTCAAAGCAATTCGCAATGGATACCGCTTCTGTACTCACAGCTTTAGGTATTAAGGTTTACCTAACCGCTAATGTTGCGGCGACGCCTATCGTTGCTTTTGGTATCAAACATTTCAATGCTGCCGCTGCTGTTGTCGTGACTGCCAGCCACAACCCTCCGGAATATAATGGTTTCAAAGTGTACTGGGAAAATGGCGCTCAAATCATTCCCCCCCACGATGTGGGCATTGCCGCTGAAATCGACATAGCATCGACTAAGCCGATTCCTTTGATTAGCCTAAGTGATGCTGAACAACAAGGTAACTTAGTATGGCTAACCGAAGGCTACTACCAAACGTACCGTGCCGCCATTAGTCAAAGTCCGTATGTGAATAAAGGAATAGAATCGGCGAATACAACCATTGCCTACACTGCAATGCATGGTGTGGGAGCACAAATGGCAGAGGACCTTCTACACGATGCAGGGTTTCACAAAGTGTTCAGCGTAACGGAGCAAAGAGAGCCCGATGGCAACTTCCCGACCGTTAACTTCCCAAACCCAGAAGAAAAAGGGGCAATGGATCTTGTGGTCAACTTAGCGAAAAGTGTCGATGCCGACATTGCTTGCGCCAACGATCCAGATGCAGATCGGTTCGCCGTTGCTGTCCGAACTGAAGATGCCTCATACAAGATGCTAACGGGCGACCAAGTGGGTGTGTTATTCGCGCATTATTTGTTATCGAAGCCACACACAAAAAACCAGTTGGTTGGTAACAGTATCGTATCTTCAACCTTACTTGAAAAAGTAGCGCAATCTCATGGTGCTAGCTACTTCCAAACACTGACAGGCTTCAAATGGTTGGCCAATATTGGTATGCAGTTAGAAGATAAACAGAATGAGTTCTTATTCGCTTATGAAGAGGCTCTAGGTTACACAATTGGTACTCAAGTACGTGATAAAGATGGGCTGTCTGCTATCGTCATCTTTGCTCAATTGGTTGAGGAGCTAAAGTCTCAAGGTCGAACCGTTTGGGATCTTCTTGCGCAAATTTCGTTTGAACATGGCGTCTATACCAACGCACAACGAAGTATCGCGCTCGACCCAGATTCACCGTCCATTGGGTCTAAACTCCGAGCGGCACAACCTAAAGCCATCAACGGTGTTGCTATCTCTGTGATTGAAGATCTACAGTCGTCTTTGCGTTTTGTCATGGGTGGTCAGACCGAAGCGATTAACCTGCCTTCAAGTGATGTACTCATCTATCACCTTGAAGATGGCTCGCGCATTATCGTACGACCTTCAGGAACCGAGCCTAAAGTTAAGGTTTACTATGAAACGGTGACAAAGCTTGAAGGAACAGAAACGTACGATGACACTCGTCTGCGCGGTGAGGAATATATGAATAGACTGATTGAACGACACCAGCAAGAACTGAATTCTTAACTATTGGTATGTTCAACATATGACGGATAAAAACAAAAGATGGACGCTCTAAGCGTCCATCTTTCTCAGCGGTCAACCGCGATAATATGTTTGAGTTGGATGTTTACGAAGTAAAGAAAGAAGACAGCATCCACATGGCCAACACAATGAAAACTCCGCCCATCACTTTTTGTTGATAGTTACGAAACTGTGCGTTTTCCAAAAGAGATTTACCTATTGTCCCCACTAAAGCGACCAATAAAAAATTGAAGGTTAAGCCTAAAATATTCAACAACAAACCCAGTATGAGCATCTGTTCGCCCGAGGTAGCTTCAATATTCGTAGAGACAAATTGAGGTAAAAACATAACAAAGAAAACTAACGCTTTGGGATTAAGCAAATTGCTGATAAGTGCTCTTTGGTAATACGACTTGGCGGCAGAGTTATTGCTTAACTCAGGTGCATTCCCCTGCTCTGTTCGAAGGCAATCCCACCCCATTTTTAATAAGTAAGTACCACCTAACAAGTGCAGTACTTTCAAAGCTATTGGGCTCATTGCGATCAACGCAGAGACCCCCATAGCAGCTAATACGGTAAGAATAATTCCAGACGTCGCATTACCTAGGCTCGCGAACAAACCAACTTTACGTCCATAACTCATACTCGAGCTTGCGATAAGCAACATATCAGGGCCGGGCAAAAGCAGGAGGGCGACAACGGCTGTCAAGTAAACAGGTAAGATGGCTAAGTCGATCATGAGTTCTAATATTGATAAAAAATGGAGTCGAATTTTATATCAATTGCCAACACCCTTCCAGATCTAATCCATTGAGATCCTTCAGCTAGCTCGAATTAAAAACCAGGTTTTGGTCATTATGCAAATTTTACAACTAATTAAATATAACTGTTTAGTCCAATTAACAAAGTACCGCTTATGTTTAACTCGTTATCTGCTAGGAGACTCTGCCGTAAAACTTTAGCATCAACTTGCAACCCATTCGATCTCAATCAGAGTAGTTTCACCACACTTTAGACGGCCGAGGAATATATCATCTCGGTGCACTTCTCCGACACCTTTCGGTGTTCCTGTCATCACAACATCACCATCTAGCAAAGTTGTATAAGAAGATAACTCTTCAAGAATGGTCTGTGGGGAGTAAAGCATTTGCTCCACATGTCCTTTTTGCACGCGGACACAATTAATAAACAGCTCTAGATTTAAGTCAGACAAATCTAAATGTTCAGTTGGCACAAAACGACTCAACACAGCAGAGCCATCGAAGGCTTTGGCTCGTTCCCACGGTAAGCCTTTCGCTTTTAAGTTACTTTGTAACTCTCGTTTAGTCAGGTCTAATCCAAGTCCTACAGCAGAATACTGACCATTTTCAACAATAAAGCAGATTTCAGCTTCGTAATGCAACGCTTCTTGATGAAAAGAACATAAAGAAGAAGTCACGCTGGTACTCGGCTTGTTAAAAACCACCATTGCGTCAGGGATAGTATTGTTGAGCTCTTCAATGTGATCGACATAGTTACGCCCTACACACAAGACTTTAGTGGGTATTGCTGTTCGTTTCGAGTTCATCAATTGCTCCTGATTTATAACGCTGCTCATAGTTTATCCCTGAACTATTCTTGGGATACAAAGTTTACCGTATCAGAAGAAGAGAATCTTCGACAAGATGGTTACCAGTCTCTAAATTCTGATCTTTAACTCAATTCAATGATTTGAAATCTTTTATGCGGAGATCGCAGCAATGCGAAATAACAGTTCAAAACAGAAACCCAAAACAAAAGTTCAAAACGAAAAAAGCCCTCTCGAACCAGAAGGCTGAGAGGGCTTAGCATGGTGTCTAGGACAGTATCCTAAAAGGTAAACCTAAGGAGTAAACACTATGCTAAATAAGTCTGCGACTTATAGGTAGTAACGAGCACCAAGAAGCCATTGGTCGTCAGCTTTTTCTTTGTAAACGCCAGAACCTTGTAGGTCGAATTGGTAGCCAGCAAAGCCTACGAACTGAGACGTAAAGTTGTATTCAGCTTGTAGAGCAGTAGTAGCAAACACAGTTTCGCTCATCTTGTCGTCTTCTACTGCTTCGTAGTTGACACTTAGGTTAAGACTGTTAGATAGCGCGTAAGATGCCAGTAATTCCACAGCTACCGTTTCTTCAAGAGCAACACCAGCGCTTGAGTTCATGTAGTTGTTCATAGCGTAAACACCAGCTAAGAATAGACCTTCTGAACCATAAGAACCGTAAGTAGCACTTACTACATTTGAATCAGCAGTTTTAGAACCGCCGCCGATGTTACCAAACGTAACATCACCAGTGTTGTATGCGTAGTTTGCTGTGAAATCAGAGATAGCGTAGTTCAATGCGATTTGAGCACGGTTGCAATATTTATTCGAATCAGCGACTTTACGACCTTGCCATGCAACCCCTACGTTTAGAGAACCAGCGTTACCAAAATCGATAGCGTTACCGTAGCTAACCATCTCTTCACCACGACCAGTACCTAGGTTACCGTGATCGTCGTAGGATGAAATCATTCGCGAATGCGATTGGCATATCTGCAACACCAACAACGTTATAGTATGGTGCCCATTGAGTACTCACAACACCACGACCGAAGTCTTCATGAGTTAGACCTACGTAACCTAAACGTGTTGCGAATGATTCATCACCACCGTCTAACATATTTAGCGCCCACTCACCTTTGGCATCTGCTGTGAAGCCATTGCCAAGCTCATGAGTAGCATTGAAGTTAATACGTGGAGAAACAGCCTCTACGCCAATATCGTCTTCGCTGATACGGTCATCGCTATTTACATCACCAACTGCAACTGAAACATGGCCGCCAACTGAGAATGTTGTGCCATCTTCATTGTAAAGTTCTACTGCAACTGCCTGTGTACCAAATACCGCACCAGAAATCGCTAGCGCCAAAAGTTTCTTATTCATTGTCATATCCATTTGTAACTGGGTGAATTATTCACTAACAACCTCACATTGATAAGAGAAGTTGTTAACTACATTTAACAAGTAGGCAAACACTAATCGATGAATGACAAAAAGTTGCATTAAAATATATAAAATAAAAACAAATCTGCCATGAATAGAGAGGCTCTTTCTAGGAAACATTCTGTAATATTTAGAATCTTTTAATCGAAGGCAAAATCACAGAACCCGAAGCAAGCAATACATCGATATACCGCTGTTTATTGACAAAAGCGTTAGACATAAAAAAGGGCAACCAGTCGAAGACCAATTACCCTATCTGTCAGCTACATTGTTACTTCAAGCCCTTTCATAGCTAAACGGCTTAATCTACTATTTAAAACAAACTTCAGCCCAACGAGCCAAACCTGCAGTTACAGAACCGAAGTAGTTTCCACTTACAATAGGCACATTAGGCACTGCTTGTTGTACTGCTTCGCGAAGTATCGGTGAACGCGCTGAACCACCTGTCATGTAAATTACATCGGGCTTCTTCTGACCTTGTTGTATCGCCTCTGTCACCAACTCAATCATTTTTGATTTTGGTGTTTCAATGGCAGCAATCATCTGTGCAACAGAGATATCCACTTCAACCAGTTCAGACGCTACATTAATCGCTGCTCGATATTGAGAAGATTCTGCTAGTGCAATTTTGGCTTCTTCAGCTCTGCGTACAATGCCGTAACCTAAAGTATCGTGATAAACCTTCATCAAACGGTCTAGCTTTTGAGGCTCTGAAGCTTCTTTACGAAGTAACTTCAAGGCCGCCAGATTTTCGCGAGAATAGAAGTTCTTTTGAGCTTCGACATTATTAATCGCAATAGGGTTCCAGAATTGAGTCAAAGGCATATCAATGCCCGTTGTACCTTTGCTACCCATCCCAAAAGGTGACATTAACTGTTTAAACGCAAGGTAAATATCAAGGTCATTACCACCTACCCTTTGTCCACTGTGAGCTAATAAACTTTGAGTACGATCCGCTTTATTAGACCAACTTGGTCCCATTTCCAGCAATGAGCAATCCGTAGTACCACCACCAATATCGACAACCAATACGGTTTGATTTTCAGTCAAGGTACTTTCGTAATCAAGGCCCGCCGCCACAGGCTCAAATTGGAAAGCGATATCATGAAAACCTGCACGCTTCGCGGCACGAGCTAGTATATCTTCGGCTTGTCTATTTGCCTCTTCGCCACCTCGACCATGAAAGTTAATCGGTCTGCCGATAACGGCTTGTTTAATCTGTTCTTGAATCGTTAGTTCAGCTTGATTTTTAATATTCGCCATCATGGCGCACACTAAATCTTCGAAAAAACTCACCTGAACATCATGCAATCCACTCGCTCCAAGGAAAGACTTAGGAGATTTAACGTAGTAAACATCACGAGGGTCTTCCAAATATAGATCTAATGCAGCCTGACCAAATGCCATGTCTTCCGGCACCAAATCGATACTTTCTTCTCGGTTAAATGCAATAGCGCGTCGTAACACCTGCTCACCAACGGCATCGCTAGGCTTAATATTTAAATGGCGAAAGAGATGCTCGGAAACACTTTCACGAGTTGGAGCAAACACGGTTGAGGGAATATAGTGGTTTTTACCTTCTAGCGGTAATAGACTTGGCTCCCCATTTACCATTGCCGCAACAGAACAGTTCGCAGTCCCATAATCAAATCCGATAAACATAATATCCCCCACTCGACAAAAGGGACGAGATGCTACATGAAAATCCTCAAAATTACGAGGTCATTTGTTGATTTTACTAGGTCACTTCTTGGTTTATAAGGCTCTGCAAAGGAAAACAAATATGCTACATTTCAGCACAAATGAATCACGGGTCAAATAAATGAAAACACCTTGCCGAGCGGCTTGTAAAAATAATGGCGGTATATGCAGTGGGTGCCATCGAACAATGGATGAGATTATAGGCTGGAAAGGGTTATCTGAAGGCGAAAGAGAGTTGGTGATGAATAATCTGAGTGGCATTAACTCTACTCACCAATGCCCAGCATGCAATGAACCAGCACAATGCGATATCAGTGCAGGTAAAGAAACCTGTTGGTGCTTTGAGCTAGAAAAACGTGATACCGGCAATATCCCAAAGGCTGGAGTTTGCATGTGCCGTAAGTGTCTATCTGCCTTACCTATTCAGTAGTTTTTGTTCCTATGAACTTCCACTAGAACGCGAAGAGAAGCGAGATACCATTACCTCGCTTCAAGACACAATTAACTAAATGAGTGATTACTTAGCTTTTACAACCAGTGCTGGCTGAGAGAACTCTACTCCACTCCAACCATAAATCATGAAGTTTCGAATATTTTGATGGTCGGCATTATCAGGAAAACCTAGCACATCATTTCGATAAAACTGCCCAAAACAAGCCAATGTTTGCTCTGCTGAAAGTCCTAACGCTAGACCAAAGGCAAAAATCTTACATGAACCATTGTTCTGCCCTGCCGCATTGACCACATCGCCATTACTGAATTCAGTTACAGAGAAGTCATAATACCTGTCTATCACTTGCATTGTATCTTCAAATTGAACGCTTTCAGGTGCTTGTTGCAGTATGTCTAAGAAAGTTTCCAGTTCCATTTACTTATTCTCCATTAAGTACATAACAGACAATAGTTTATATTGTTTTACGGTAAGAGTAAGCCCTACAGTTTACTCTGAAAAGTGATTCATCTTTTCACTCAACACCTGCAATCACCTTAATGAAACTAATGACATAGTATTATCATGACGTTATATTATTTCATTAAATGATTAACATTGTTCAATAACGAATATGCATAAAGATAAAAACGTAGAACTGTTTAGATACCTTAAGCCAGGTACAAAAACAGCGGGTGTGTTGGAATTTGGCCCTGATGACTCAATCCAAATTAGTACACTCTATATAGGGCACAAAGAAGATCAGTATCTGATCTTAGATCTCTCACAAAAAGCGACTGAAGCACTAACACTTAGAAAGCTTATCAACGTTGATATTATTGTTCGTGCGATTACTGATACTGAGTTAGGACATATTATTGCGTTTAAAACCAATGTACTCGCTCATATAACCTCACCAGCACATCTTCTCTTTCTTCGCCCACCTTCCAATTTTGCTACCAAACCGATCCGCGAACATGAAAGATACAAAGTATGCCTCGATTGTGAAGTCAACTTTGATACTCTGTCGCTTGACGCAACACTAGTGGATTTTTCTGCCTCTGGTTGTGGTGTCTATATCGCGCAACCAACAGATATAGATATTGGCTGGAAAATCAAAGTAAACTCAATCCTAAGTGAATATTTGGATGACGAACTTATCCATAAAGTAGTGAGTAAGAAAAGACAAGGCCAAGGTTGGTTACTAGGAATTCAATTCCCAGATCACCTAAATATTAGTGATGAATTGAAAACACGGCTTTTAGAGCAAGCTTTTGTGGCCGGTTCTTCATGATTTTCTAATATTGAAATTGTGAGATACAGTAATAAAGAGCGATTAAACCAAGAGCTTTATAGCAAAAAAATGGTGAGCCAAACCGTTCTTTGACCACCGAATACCGGTTCATCGATACTGATTGAGCAGTACTAAGCCGCTAAAACTAATGCTTAAGAACTAATGCTTATAAAACTAATGATTAATCTCATTCCAGTAAGAGTGTTTAAAATGAACAAAAGCTTGGTGTAGTGTATCTTCCTTGATCGGCTTTACAATCACGTAATTTGCCCCCGCGCCAAAAAAACGGTCTCGGGTCGACTTTTGAGCATCAGCGGTGCACGCATAAATAGGAGTCCGTATACCAATCTCACTTCTCAATTGTTGAGTCGTTTCAACCCCACCTAAGTTTGGAAGTTGGTTGTCCATTAAAATGAGGTCAAACTTATTCGCCTTTGCCATCTCCAAAGCTTCTAAACCATCTTTTGCCCAAGTAACTACCATTCCATACTTTTTACAAAAAGCTTGAGCGATAAACGCGTTGGTATGATTGTCTTCCACGAGTAAAACTTCCAAAGACCGATTAAATAGTGTCTGAGGCTCCATCTTTGTATGTTGTTTTGAATCCAACGAGGGTTCTGAATGCAACTCAATAGGGATCTCTATTATGAATTCTGACCCTTGTCCTTTGATACTACGGACGTGAATATCTCCTTCAAGCATATCGACAAGGTTTTTTACAATCGTTAATCCCAAGCCTGTACCACCATATTCACGAGTCGTCGTTTCTTCAGCTTGAACAAACGGTTCAAAAACAGCCTCAATTTTACTGTCATCAATACCAATGCCGCTATCTTTCACTCGAACAATTAAGCTGGCTTTATCGGAGTTAAAAATACTATCGATCTCAAAACTGACAGAAATACCACCTTGATGAGTAAACTTAAGGGCATTGCTCAATAGATTAAACATAATCTGGTTCAGTCGAACTTGGTCAGTGTAGATCTCAATATCATCTACCAAGTGATTCACAATACTAAAAGCGACCGATTTATTTTCACAAAGCGGACGATAGATACTATCCACAGTATTGACCAACTCACCCAAGCGGAAATTTTTCTTTTGTATATTAAACTGACCTTGTTCTATTTTAGAGAAATCCAAGATATCGTTAAGTACTGCCAGTAAATGTTCGGCACTGTTACAAAGTACATCTACCCGATCTCGGTTGTCTTCATTCTGGATAGACCGTTTGAGCAGCTGAGATACACCTAAAATACCGTTTAACGGCGTACGAATCTCATGGCTCATTTTAGCTAAAAAGTCTGCACGAAGGTTTGCAAGCTGCTCAGCTTCTTCTCTAGCTCGATCTGCCTGTCTCTCCGCTTCAATGAGCTTGGTGATATCTTGCCCTTGTACGACAACACCCGTAATACCGTGCTCAACACTAATTGCAGACATGTTCCAGCGAAACACTTTATCCCCAATTGGAACGTTAATGCCCGTCAGCTTTGACCCTTGAACCACCATTTGAATATTAGGCAACATTCGTTGCTCAAACTCATCAGCCATCGCGCCATAGTTGTCATCATCATCAAATAATGCCATACGAGCTGCTGGGTTCATCTGAATCAGGTCACCTTTTTCAGACCAAACCAAAATAGGAGAATGGGCAAAATTGAAGAGATCTTGAAATTTTTGGTTCTGTTCAGATAAGCGGTCGAAGGTGTCTTCTAGTGTGCAGCCAATATGGTGGAACTCGAAAATATTAGAACCATCAAACTTACTGTATTCTTCGCCACCGCTTGCTGAACGAGTGAAGTCCATCAACTTGTCTAATTCTGCAGCCACTCTTTTTTGAATCCAAGCGCGGGCAAAGAAAGACATAAGTACGATCAACACCATCACAACAATGGTGGCTCGCTCATAGTTTTCTTCCAACGCGATAAAATTTGTGTTCTTTTGTACCGCACGAATAGTGAGGGGAGTTTCCACGGCATTTATCTTAATCGTCGCGATGGTAACGAAATGGCGAGGTAGTTGATCGTACATTTTATAATTAAGGATACTTGCTATCGTATAGCTTTCATCACCCTTGAATGTAGAAGCGACAGGCGTGCCATGCGCTTCAATAACGATATTCTCGCAATTACTGCCTCTCTGGATGGATTCCGCAAGAGAGAAGTTATTATCTAGTACAATCGCGATATACAACTGGCCAAGAACTTCTCCTGTCTTATCGTCGACAATAGGTGTTCGACGAGCCAACAAGTGACGGTTACCAATATCCGTCATAAGCTTTAAAAAGTGCCAATTACTACTGAACGCAACTTTATCAGAAATATGTTCTAAGCTGGTTGCATCCAAACCATAAAATTGACCATTACCATCCTCCCAAGCCAAACCATCATGAGTAGAGAGAAAACGTAAATCAGGGGCATGGTTCGGCTCACGTTGATCAATACCAAAAAAAAAGTAACTCAGCGCTTTATCATTATGAGTATCAAAATACTCTCTTAAGTTTTCGCTGTGTGAATTATTGTCTTGATGGATTTGCAGCACCGATAAACGATAATCAAACATGTTTTGGATCAGGCTTGAGGTCTGCTGAACAGTTCGGTTCGTCTCTTGTTTTACGATACTACTGCTACTTTCATAGTTGTGAATCAGCACACCAAGTGCCATCACCCCTATGACTAAAATAATAATACGGGTAATTAATTTGGCTAAGGTGTTCCTTGGTGTACAAGCGTAGCTTTTCTTCATTATTGACCTGAGTACCTAAATGCGCGCTTCTTAAGCTCAGAAATACGTTCTGGGGAATCTTCGCTGGTCACCACTTCAAACTCACCGGAGTAAACGGTAGGAACTTTCAAGCCACTGAGATCCCATTTGATTGCCTCTGCCATCGCAATCCCAGTATCGTCATTCATACGCATAACTGTCACATCTAGGTCCCCACTTTCGATTGCTTCGAGTTCTGCCGATCCGCCTCCCCAACCATTGACTAAGATATCCCTACCAGACTCACGAATCGCTTCAGCGGCTCCCAAAGCAACATCTGTTGAACATGCATAGATAAAGTCTAGGTTTTTATCGTTCTCTATGCTGATTTTAGCCGCTTGGTAACTGCTCTCTTTATCAGACTTGGTGTAAAACGAAGACTTAAGTGCAAAATTTGTATCGGAGTTCACTTCACGAATAAAGGTATCTCCACGAGCATCACTTATATAACCTTCTGAACGATAAAGAACAGAGTACTGACTGTCTGGTTGACTCACTTCTTTAAAATAGTCCGCCAATTTCAAACTCCCTGTCGCATGATCAAAACCTACATACATAAACGGCTGTCTATCAGCCCACGCACGCACAGGAGTGGTAATATTTTGCAAGATCAGTTTGGTATCCGTATAACTCAGCACATGTTCAATAAATTTACGGTGTCGCGTCGTATCTAACGTAAAAATTAAATAATCAGTTTTATTTTCAACCGCTTCTTGTAGAGAAATACTCTGTTGATTGATATCAGCATTAACACGTGTAAAAACCTGATTGATCTGGTAGTTGATTCTCAATTTATCGAGGCGCTTTTCAAACGCTTGAATATTACGCACCCAGTAGTCAGAAATCTGTTGACCAGGGTACACGACTGAAATAGTAATAGGCCTATCTTGAACTAACCTCAATGGCACGGGGTGGTTTTGAACAGCTTCGACCATTTTATCGGTCAATATTTTTTGCTTTGGAAACTTAGAGAGGTAATCTTGATATTCCCAATATCCATTGAGAGCGTGGGAAAGAGCGGACGTAGAAAATACGGTAATTCCAAACAACATAAGTAAACGTTTCATATATTTCTCGTTTTCTATGAGCTACTTTGGCTCATTTTTAACCTAGCATGACACCATATCTTTGTATGGATAGAATATATTATGTAGTACAGCGGTAAGAAATGATAGCGTCCAAGCCTAATTAGAACGATATTCTAAATGAGCAATTCATTAATCTTGAAATAACATTGATATTGACGATTTATTGCCCATAAAAGGATCATAGAACCTATAATGGTTAACCTTTATATTCAATATGTTAAGTTGGTTTCATCAACAGTTATCGATCATGAAAGCTGATTACGAGTGGACATTTAAGCTATTAATTATGAAATTTTGATATATTGAATTTTCTCTTCTTCCCACTCAATGATTAGCTCGAGTGATACCAACTTTTCTTTGTGGGATTTGGGGAGTTGTTTGATTGCGTATTCGGTTTTTAATGCCTGGCTTTTTGAGTCGACATTAAAACTCCACACTAGTGACAGTGGCCCTTTTCCTTTCAGCGCTTTTGCCCCTTTACCTTGTTGATGCAGCTCAAAGCGACGTTCCAAATTATTAGTAACACCACAATAGAGCGCATTGTGTCTGTTACGGATCAGGTAGACTACCCAACCCGCATCTTTATTAAAAACTGACATCTATAACAGTGATTCAATTAACTCTTTTAACTCTGCAACTTCTGCGCGCAGGCTTGCAACCTCTAACTCGAGTTCTTCAAGCTTTTCGTTAGTCGCCGGTGGAGTAGCCGTGCCCACTGGTGCCGTCGCAAACGCATCAACATCCACTTCACCGCTTAACAAATGTTGATAGCGTGATTCACGCTTACCAGCTTCACGAGGTAGCTTAACGACTAACGCACCCGTTTCTCGTGCAGCTAGCTTCTCTAGAGTCGCTTCCACCTCTTTCACGTCAACGAAATTCGCTAGGCGACCAGTTCGAGTGCGAAGCTCACCCGGTGTCTGCGCGCCACGAAGCAGCATACAACAAATGATCGCACGTTCTTGCTCTGTGAATTGCAAATCACCAAATTCGGTATTGCAGAAGCGATGTTGATACTTGTTTACACGACTATTGAAGCTGCTTTCATCACTCACCATACGACGCGAGATCAAACCATCAACCGCATCCAAAACGTCTGATTCTGACATCGAAAGAACCGGATCACGGTTACTCTTTTGATTACAAGCCGTAGTTAAGCTATTCAACGTGAGTGGATAGTGATCAGGAGTCGTGACTTCTTTCTCGATCAAACACCCAATGATTCTTGCTTCAATTGGGGAAAGTACTGTGTTCATCGTTTTTCCTTTTTATTATTTTTGATAATTCCATCTCTACGCCTAACCATTCAGTCACTGAAGATTAGTGCTCAGACAGAATAGGTACTCTTTTCTTTCTACCTTGCTCATCAATCAATATGATTTTAGAACGGTTTAACTCTATTTCCACGACTTCCAAGTAAGTACGCTCTTGTACGTACGCATCACGAAGCTTGTTTTGCTCTGCTGAAAATTCAGTGACATTGTCATCCAAATCTTCGTTTTCCAATTGTTGTTGATTCATTTCACATTTCGTATCAATGCAGTGTCTACAGGGATACTAACTTGAACGGTGAGATAAAAACAATCACACATCAGCGAGAGTGTCGAATAATTATACAACCTTACTTTTGCTTTGATCTAAAGACTGTTACAACATCAATTGATATGCTTTAATCAGAACCAGACAATGTATTTGACGATTAGGAAAAGGAATCTATGAGCAGCGTATTTGAAATTGTTAACCAAGCACGACGTAAGAACAAACTTAAGCGTGAACTTTTAGACAACGAAAAGAAAGTTCGTGACAACCGCAAGCGTGTCGACCTTCTTGATAACCTACTTGATTACATCAAGCCAGAGATGACTCATGACGAAATCCTAGGCATTATCAAAAACATGAAAGCTGACTACGAAGACCGCGTTGATGACCACATCATTAAGAGCGCAGAAATTTCTAAAGCTCGTCGTGACATCAGTCGCCGTATCCGCGAACTAACAGAAGAAGATAAGCAAACTCAAGGTAAAAAGTAATTTAACCTAGTTAATGGATTTGCAATAATGTCAGTAACCCACTTAATACTCCGTATAAGTGGGTTTTTTGTACGTAAAGCACAAAATATGACATCGCTAGACGATATCTAAGCTACTGAAAAGGTCGTACAGTTGATGAGATTTATAAGGCTTCGCCAGATAAGCATTCATACCGGCTTCAAAGCAGTCTTTAATGTCCTCTTCTAATACGCTAGCAGTTAAGGCAATAATTGGTAAAGGTATCGCTTCTTGGTCGACTTCCCACTCTCTAATCGCCTTGGTCGCTGTTATCCCATCCATGACGGGCATCATGCAATCCATTAGAATTGCATCAAACTGGGCACCTTGAGTTATCACATCCAACGCTTCTTGCCCATTGCTGGCAATCAAGTATTCATAGCCCGCTTGCTCAAGGAAGAAGCTCGCTATTTTCTGATTCATCAAGTTGTCTTCCACAATCAAAATGCGTCTATTCAAAGAACGAACTTCTTTATCGTTTGGTTCAACTTGCCGTACTTGTTCTCCACCGATATCAATAGATCGTAAACTGTTTAAGAATCGCTGACCCAAGAATGGTAATGTGTGAGTTGAGTGAACCGACTCTGTTATTAGGTTCGTTTTAAATAGATGGTGCTGACATACAATGACGCGAGTAAGAGGGTATAACGCTTTCAACTCTGCAAGATCATTCTCCATAGAGTGATACAACGTATGACAATAAAGGATAAAGTCGCTTTCTTTGAGGCTGTCATCAAGGGCCGACATGGATGAAACTACATTTGGGCGAATATTTAATCGTTCACACTCTTTGACAAGTTGATCTAGGTAATTGAAAGAGTTCGATATAATAGTCGCGCGGCTTAAATTATCGAAGGTTTGAACGTGAGTATCGACAATGTCGACATACAGACAAAAAGTGAACGTCGCCCCTTCTCCTTTAACCGAACGCGCAGTAATGTACCCGTCCATCAAATCAACAAGCTGTCGACAAATAGCAAGGCCTAGACCTGTACCACCGAATTGTCGAGTAATACTGCCATCTTCTTGGGTAAACGGTTCAAAAATGGACTCCAGCTTCTCCGGCTCAATCCCGACCCCTGTATCAGTTACACTGCATTCAACCTTTCCTCTATCCAAAGACACCTGTGTATAAACGATGTCCGTGGTGATCGTTCCCTTTGAAGTAAACTTGATGGCGTTAGACAACAAATTGGTCAGTACTTGCTTAACACGGTATTCATCAAAAAACAGTTTTGATGGAATGTGAGAATCAATATTGATGTCGAGTTCAATATCTTTACTTATCGCTTTCGACAAAACCACACTCACGGAGTCATAAACCGATTCTCGTAGATCTGCATTATGTGGCGACAACATTAAGTTGCCCGACTCTATTTTAGAGAGATCGAGAATCTCATTAAGTAGCACCAATAGTGAATGTGAAGACGACTCGATATCTCCTAACACTTCTTGCTGATTCGAATTCAACTGACTTTGAGATAAAATCTCAGTCATACCGATAATCCCGTTGAGCGGTGTACGTATTTCATGGGACATGTTCGCTAAGAATGCGCTTTTCGCTTTATTTGCTGAAATAGCATCTTCTTTTGCTTCTATCAATTCCTTGTTGTGTTGATAATTGCGTTCCATCACTCGATTTAAGGTTTCAGTGAACTGAGCTAATTCATCATTCCCTTCAATTTGAATAACCTTGGGCTTACCATAGCTATCAGCACACTCAGATCCCCCTTTTAGGATAAGCGATAGGTTTTTATTTAAACGTATAGACGTCGCTATACCCAACCATAACAAAACACCTGAAACGACGAGAATCAAGGATGTCATAATCAGCGTTTGCCTTTGCTGCAGAGTGATATTTTTTGTTAGTTCAGATTGAAGTTGTTCAGTAAAAGCACCAACCGCTTTTGAAATGGTCTGCTCCTTTAACTCTAAACTTTTGATATGATCATATATTTCCGGCGAGGAGAAGGTTCCTTCCAGGATCCGTGCGGTGAAATTGTCCTGAACGTTCTCTTTGTAGAAAGCGTTCAACAATTTCTCAGTTTCCGTTGCATGACTCCCTGATCGAAAAAGTGTGTCTAATAACTGCTGCTGCCTTTCCAAAGTACCAACATAGCTCAGAAAATATTGGCTTTTCTGATTTGGGGATCGATATAAGCGATAACTTAACCATGTTTCTTTCTGAATCCAAAACACGTAGTTAGTAAGATTGACAAACATCGCATCAGTATCACTGATCTTTTCATCCACTAAAGCGATACGATATTTAGAGAGAT
Source organism: Vibrio sp. ECSMB14106 (assembly GCF_000972265.1). Taxonomy (NCBI): domain Bacteria; kingdom Pseudomonadati; phylum Pseudomonadota; class Gammaproteobacteria; order Vibrionales; family Vibrionaceae; genus Vibrio; species Vibrio sp. ECSMB14106. The sequence goes on from NZ_LAUM01000013.1 coordinate 145,965, forward strand.
CCATTAACACGCCTTGCAGCAAGCTAAAGACACGCTCTGTCAGTAGTAACCTTTCTTCGTCACTTTGCTTTGCTCCTACTTCTACTCCTACTCCTACTCCTACTCCTACTCCTACTCCTACTCCTACAAGGTTACCTAACGCACTCTTAAGTTCAATCAACTGAGGTTCGTCACTCCAATTGGTATCAAACCGTTGAAGTTGCTTTTCGTACTCAGCTAGCTGATCCAGTTCAGTGTTGAGCTTGTCGAGCAACTGGCCTTTTTCAGGAGTCTCATTAGACAAAACTATCCATTGATAAGCATCACCTGAAATAGCGTTAAAAGATCGGAGCGCCTCTACTCTCATACGTGTTGCTTCAAGATGAGCCACCGTCTTGTCGCTCTTTAACAGCTCATTAACTGCAAACCCAAACATGATGAATACAGAAACCGTAGAAAGAAAAATAAGACGCCATCTAATTGACATGTTTATCATTTATATAACTACTCCCTTCCCGAAAGTAATTTACCGGACCCAAGTTAAGAGTAGGACATTACTAGGAGTTATTGATCAAATTGGATACAAACAAACGATACTCTGACTCCATAATGGCAAATTATAGTCACCTAGCCCCCATAATAGGGCTTTAAAGTAGAAGGTTTTACGTTAAATAAAGAGGTCTAAAAACCAAAACGGTTGAAATAAATGAGGCCTAGGCACGAAAGAGCTACAAAAATGAGGTTTAAACAAGGGAGGCTTATCAAGTTATTATCACCCGAATAACAAGTGAGCAAACGAGCTTCTCAGCTCAACTAGGCTGTTAGTTATGACTCTATACACCAACAAAGCCGATGATTAGGTTAAATTTGTGACATCTAATAGTTCGTATTATGTACTTTTCATATTCAACGTCAGCTTATTCAAAGGTAGAACAAGAAAACTCGTTAATGACCTTATTTATCGTTTACTATTTGCGTGTAACTTGAGTCAATGATCACATGTTTAGTGAACAAGATAACCTGTATTACATAAATAATTTTGATTTGAGTATTTTTTGTCGAAAAATAAGTTCTACAGATTTTTAAAGTCAATAGTACGTCCTCTCGCAAAAGCCATGTTTATGGCTACATTTATATGAATTTACAGCCAATCTATCTGCATTTATTTTTCCTAGCAGAATAACCCGTCGTGACTTACAATCCTGCCACATAAAAATTACAAATACAGACAAGGTATATCAAGCATATTTAAGTGGCATTAAAAGACCACAGCCTGATGCCTCAATCCCCTATGCTGATTGGCCTCCCTACAACCGCCATGAATGCAGAAACTTAACGTGAAAGGTCCCGAGTAAAGATGAGTCCCGAAAAGCACCTCCTAGATTGGCAAACTAGTCAAACCATTGCTGAATCCATCGCTCCAACTTTAGGTCAGTTATACCGTCAAAAAGGCGTAGAAGTTATCCTCTTTGGTAAGACACTAGTTAACGCGACAACTATCGACATCATCAAAGCTCACCGCATCGCAAAACGTTACACTGGTTCTCCTCTTACAGCAGAACAAACTCAACCAATCATTCAACACCTTCTCTCTATGGACCTGTCTCCATGTCGTATTGATGTTGGTCGCCTTGCACATTCATTCTGGCAAGATCGCGAAGACACACAGGGATTGAATGATTTCCTACAAACTGCCCTTTTAGAATCGCTTGAAGGCGATGCGATGACAGAACCTCGCGACGTTGTTCTTTATGGTTTTGGTCGTATCGGTCGCCTACTGACTCGCCTATTGATCGAGAAAAGCGGCCCGGGCTACCCACTACGTTTACGTGCTATTGTTGTTCGTGGCGGTAAAGATGGTGACCTAGAAAAACGCGCAAGCCTGTTACGTCGTGACTCTGTTCATGGCCAGTTCAACGGCAGTATCGTAGTTGACCAAGAACGCAAAGCGATCATCGTTAACGGTAACTTCATCCAAGTTATCTATGCAAACAAGCCTGAAGAAGTGGATTACACCGCTTATGGTATCGAGAATGCACTTGTTGTTGATAACACAGGTGTATGGCGTGACGCTGAAGGCCTAAGCCAACATGTAGCATGTAACGGTGCTAAGAAGGTTCTACTGACTGCGCCAGGTAAAGGCGACATCAAGAACGTCGTATTTGGTGTGAATGAAAATGTTATTCAACCAGAAGATACGATTATCTCTGCAGCAAGCTGTACCACCAACGCAATCACTCCAGTATTGAAAGCGGTTCACGATAAGTTTGGTGTTCTATCGGGTCACATCGAAACTGTGCACTCATTTACCAATGATCAAAACCTAATCGACAATTTCCACTCAGGTGATCGTCGTGGTCGTGCTGCTTCATTGAACATGGTACTGACATCAACAGGTGCAGCAAAAGCAGTATCAAAAGCGATGCCAGAAATGGAAGGTAAGTTAACAGGTAATGCGATTCGCGTACCGACACCAAACGTTTCAATGGCAGTCGCAAACCTAAACCTTGAGAAAGGCACAAACAAAGAAGAATTGAACGAATACTTGCGTGAAATGGCGCTATCTTCTGTTTTGTCTGCACAAATTGATTACACAGATTCGACTGAGATTGTATCTACCGACTTGGTTGGTTCTCGTCACCCAGGTGTGGTTGACGGTGTGGCAACTATCGCGCAAGACAACCGCGCAGTTCTGTACATTTGGTACGACAACGAATTTGGCTACAGCTGCCAAGTTGTTCACTGTATGGAACAAATGATGGGAGTTCGCTACAAGACTTACCCTGAAGTTTAAACAACTTCGAGCTTGTAACTAATTCTGCGCAACCAGCTCCACAACATAATAACTATATCTGCGAGGCTTATTATGGGCTTCGCAACCCCTTTTGTTTTACTCCCCCGTATAAACAAGAGGGTTGCCACTTAGATCTGGTCTCTCTAACGATCTAAGTGGCCTTTTTATATCTGTCACACGTTATATCTGCCACATGGACAAAACCTCGTTCCAATCGTGTTTCATTATTGCCAGCATGAGATAGCTACAACTCAACCTCAACATCGGATTGAATCTTGCTGGAACACGCCAATACATACCCCTGCTCTATCTGCTCTGACGTCAATGTCTCTTGACTGCTCGATTCCACAGAACCTTTGGTTACTTTGCATTTACACGAGCCACAAATACCACTGCGACACGCAATGATGATTGGAACGCCTGCTTTTTCTAATGAATCCGCCAATGGCGTGCCCACGTCGGCTTCCACTTCTTTACCAAATGCAGGAACAAACACCTTAACAGCACCATTTGAATCCGTAGACGCTTCTGCCTGTAATTCTTCTGATGAAGTGTTGTTCTGGATCGCTGGCGTGAAGCTTTCTTGATAGAAATTATCCATATTGAATTCAAGCTCTTTCAGGTAGTTTTCTATGTCTTGCATAAAAACAACAGGGCCACAAAGGTAGACGGTTCTGTCTAGGATGTCTGGGCTCAGTTTCACCAACCAGTTCTTATCTAATCGGCCTTGAGGCGCGGTTGTTCCTTGATTATCTTTCAACAGTAGTTTTAGGTTGAAATTAGCATAGGCTTTATCGAGCTGGTGAAGCTCTTCAAAATAGATAGTCTCAAGCTTGTTGCGCGCCATATGGACGAAATCTATCTCCATCTCACTATCTTGAGACAACCAATATTTCACCATTGCCATGACAGGTGTAATACCACAACCTGCGCTGACTAGCGTTACCTTCTTAGCCGCAGTAGGCATGCAATCAATACAGTTAAAGCCACCAGCAGGTTTTAAAACGGAAACCTCATCGCCTTCATCAAGCTCGTCGACAATAAAGTTAGACACCAAGCCACCTTCAACACGCTTAACTGTCAGCTTTAAACGATTATCTTCAGGACAAGAAGCCACCGAGTAAGCGCGATAATCGGTTTTTGTTGGCATATCCAAGCCCAAAGTGATGAACTGGCCCGGCTTAAAATTGAAATGTAGGTCTTGTGGAATACTGCCAAGCTCAACGCTGACCGTATCTGGCGTCTCGTGCCATTTCTTTAAACACACTAAATTGATTGAATCGCTATCCGACCATGCATACATAGTTCACATACCTTACTGATACTAAAGAATTAAATCTAAAAAGCCCCGTAGCTGCACGTTCAAAGAAAACAGCAACAACAGGGCTTAGAAGCTGGCTTATATTAAGCCGCTAAGATTGTTTTAAGATCTTGCTCTGGCGTTGAGATTGAACGCATATCGAACTCGTCTTGAATAATCTTTAGTAAGTTTTCAGTTAGAAATGCAGGCGCTGTTGGACCTGTGTAAATACCTTTCACACCCAGAGCGAACAGAGTTAGCAAGATAACGATCGCTTTTTGCTCGAACCAAGATAAAACCAGCGTTAACGGAAGTTCGTTAATGCCACAATCAAACTCTTTAGACAGTGCTAGTGCCAGCTGAATCGCTGAGTAAGCATCGTTACATTGACCTACATCGAGCAGACGTGGAATACCGTTAATGTCGCCGAATTGGTTTTTGTTGAAACGGAACTTACCACACGCTAGCGTTAAGATGACTGAATCTTCTGGCGCTTGAGCGGTGAAATCTGTGTAGTAACTACGCTCAGATTTATCACCATCACAACCACCCACAAGGAAGAAGTGTTTGATGTTGCCTTCTTTCACTTGCTCAACAACCGCAGGTGCTGCTTCCATCAGTGCGTTACGACCAAATCCGACAGTGATCATTTGCTCGATCTCGTCATGCTTAAAGCCTTCTTGCGCAAGAGCACAATCGATCACTGCACTGAAATCGTCACCTTCAAGATGAGCAACACCCGGCCAGCCTACGATGCTACGCGTAAATAGGCGGTCAGCGTACGAGCCCACATCAGGGTTAAGCAAGCAGTTAGATGTCATTACGATCGCACCTGGGAAGTTCGCAAATTCTTTTTGCTGGTTCTGCCAAGCGCTGCCGTAGTTACCCGCAAGGTGTGGGAACTTGTTCAGTTCAGGGTAGCCGTGCGCGGGTAGCATCTCACCGTTGGTGTAAACGTTAATGCCTTTGTCTTCCGTTTGTTGAAGGATCTTTTCTAGATCATGCAGGTCGTGACCAGAAACAAGGATACAGTGACCTTTCTTCGTCTTCACATTCACGGTTGTTGGTTGAGGGTGACCAAATGTATCTGTCTCGCCTTTATCCAACATTTCCATGACCTTGTAGTTCATTAAGCCAATCTGCATAGACGTATCTAACAGTTGTTTTAGGTCTGATGGATCCGTACCCAAGAAAGCCATGATTTCATGGTATTCAGCAAAGATAGCATTGTCAGTTTGACCAAGAACACGTGCGTGCTCCATGTAGGCTGCCGCACCTTTTAGCCCGTAAAGACAAAGAAGGCGAAGACCAATCACATCTTCGTGTTGAGAGTCGTGACCACGGTTTACCGCCGCTTGAGGGGCTAGTGCCAATAACTCTGAAGAGTCCGTTGGAAGGTCGAATTGAGCAGCAGCGGAAAGCGCTGGGATCTCAAAACCAATCAATGTCGCTGCCGCGCGAACCTGTTGTTCTAAACGCTGCTTAAACTCATGAGATTGCTGTGCAAATTCAATGATACGAGCAGGATCGAAGTTAACGTTGGTTAATGTTGCGAAAAACGCTTTTGGCGCCCACTCGTCGATTTCAGTATCAATAACATCACAAGCACGGCCTAAATTGGCCCAAAAAGAAACACCTTGAAGAGAATGCACCAACACGTCTTGAAGGTCGGATACTTCCGAAGTTTTACCACACATACCTTGTGCGAAAGAACAGCCTTTTACGGTTGGGGTTTGAATGGTTTGTTCACATTGAATACAGAACATATAAGGGCTCCAGTAATTTTTTTATTAGCTGTAAGTACTTTGCTTACAGTGACTTATTCCAAACCCTATAGAGCATCAAGCGTGCCAACTTTTAAGTGATTGATTTTAAAAGACTAAAACGAATTTCATATTTTTAATGCGTGATTATGACTACATATAAACCCTAAATCTACACACACCTGTGTCATAGTGACTCTCTGAGATTAATTAACGGTGTTCATGTTTCGTTCAGAATAGAAGCGATATAGTAACAACATAGAGAAAAGAGGAATGAATATGAAAAATATATTAGTTACGATTGCTGCACTGTTTACTGGCCTTTTGGCGCTATTTACAAGCTTGATTCTTGCTATTCCTTTGGCTATTGCAGCTTTAATTACTGGCAAGCGCATTCAGAATCAAATGAAGAAACAAGGTTTCGCAGCTCATATGAACACTCGTCAGTCATCAAATAATGATGCTGGTATTATTGAAGGTGAATACGAAGATCTTTCGAGAAAAAAGTAATTTGAGCTTTTGTATTATCATCGTGAAAATTCTAAAGACAACATCACACAATGCATAGAAAGACCATTGTTACACTACTTACTTTAACGATTTTAGGCCTTATTGGTTGCTCCAACGAGGCCATTAAACCCGCTTACGAAGCCTCACCAAACTTACCCGAATATCAGCAAGATACTTTTCACGCATACATCTGTGACACTCAAAATTGGTTGCTAAAGAACCGTGTGTTCATGACAGAAAACAAGCAGCTTGAGATTCAACTCAATTCTCCAACAGAATATAAACCGGCTTCTCCAAATGGAAAGGCGGTGTTATTAGTTCATGGACTAGGTGACTCCCCTTACTCATTTAATGACATTGCTACGCATTTATCAGAACAAGGTTACCTAGTGAGAACGGTATTACTTCCGGGCCACGGTAGTCGCGTAGGCGACTTAATGCAGCCAAGCTTAGAAGATTGGCAAGGTGTCGTAGCTCACCATACTAAGTTACTTGAACAAGAATATGATTCCGTTTGGCTTGGCGGTTATTCAACAGGCGCGAATCTAGTGACTTCACAGGCGATGAATGATCCCAAAGTTTCAGGGTTACTGCTGTTCTCTCCTGCGTTTCAACCGAACTCATCAGCCGTGCAATACGCAAGTCTAGCAAGTTATTTTATTACTTGGGCGGATCAAGATCCTGAAGACAACATACTGCGTTATAACTCATTGCCCATGAACGGTGCCGCCGTTTACTACGAGACCTCAGAAGCGGTTCGCGAAGCTCTACAAAAGAAGCACTTCAACAAGCCCGTGTTTATTATGATGAGTGAAGGCGACAGTGTGATTGACACCAACTTTGTCCAGCAGGCGTTTATTCAGTCGATGCCAAATCCAAACAATGTGCTAATTTGGCTAGGGGAAACCACACTTGAAGATCCTCGCGCTATTCAATACAGCATGAAGATCCCAGAGCAGCGTATTTCCAATGGTTCCCACATGGGGTTACTGTTCTCACCCAATAACCCGTACTACGGAATCAATGGTAGTGAGAAGATTTGTTCTAACGGGCAAGCTGAGGGCTTTGAACAGCAGTGTATCGACAATAGTGAAGTCTGGTATTCAGCGTGGGGATATATTGAGGATGGAAAAAACCATGCTCGCCTAACCTACAATCCTTACTTTGCGGATTCAATGGATAAGCTTGATACAGTGTTGGATTCTGAAGGCTAAAAAGCCCCTCGACAAGGAATACGAAAGGCTCACTAGATAACATCTAGTGAGCCTTTTTAATGGGTATCGTTTTCTTTCCAACATATACCTTAGCGCTATATAGTCCACACCACACGAGCTGCCAGCAAGACTAAAACGACTCCTGACAATCGATCGATCAACTGTGCTTTTGCTCGAATGCGCTCTACGATAAGCGGGCTAGATAACACCAAAGTAATGAAAGTGTACCAAAGGCCATCAACAATCAGCGGTGTTGAGACAATGATAACTTGATTGCTGAGTTCATTACCTAACGCCACGAATTGGCTAAATAGAGCAATAAAGAACAGCGCGATCTTTGGGCTCAAGATAGAAATTAAGAAAGCCTCACGCGCAGACTGCATGTAGCTCATCTGTTCGCCTGCTTCCAATTTCGCTGCAACGCCACCTTTTGAACGTAACGCATTCACACCTAAATAAAACAGGTACGCTGCCCCCGCCAAACTGATCCCTTTAAACAGTATTGGCGATTGTTCAAGTAACACCGCCAAGCCGACAATGGTTGCGAACGCGTAAATACCTATGCCAGCCGCGTGTGACCAAGCGGCAATCAGGCCATTAATACGGCCACCAGCCAAACTGTGCTTAGCGATCATCGCCAAGCTTGGGCCCGGAGACATTGCACCCAACAAGCAGATAGCTAATAAAGAAAACCAAATTGTTACTGTCATCATTCCATTCCTAGTAAAACAAAGCGCTCCAACTGAACGCTCTATACTTGATACTTACCATAATTCGCAGAAGGTATTATTTGAAATCAAAGATTATCATCATACTTATGACTTTAAATCATACTGATATTGTAGCTCGACTTCTGCATGGCTTGGAATGCCTTTTCTCGCGCCCATTTATGAGCAGAATCGTTGTCATACTTAGGGTGCCACATTAACCAATAAGTGTGCATTTCCGTATCAAACGGCAAAGAAAAGTAAGTCGTGTCGAGGTGCCTACCTAGGTTGTAGGCTATATGTTCCGGAACAATCATCAGATAGTCATCTTGCATCAATACCGTACCAGCCGATGAAAAGAACGGAACCTGAAGTGCTATTTTTCGCTTCAGTCCTTGCTTCTTCAATGCTATGTCCGCGTAGCTATCTTTGTCTCCGCCACCGGTAACCTTTATGTGCGAATACTTAACGATATCTGCTGAGCTTATGGCCAATTGCTTAGCCAACGGATGGGAAGCTCTCATCAAGCACACCGACTTATCTTCACCAAGCTTGATACTTGATACATGATCCGGTTTTTGAGGAAACATACTTGATGCCAAGTGAATACCTGATTCGCTCAGTGTTTCTAGGTAGGTTGGTTGCCACAAACGGTAAGCCAACTTAATCTTCGGCGCTTCAGCCGATACTTCTGAGACAATGACAGGAAGAATATACTGAGCAACATAATCGCTTGAAGACAACACCAATTCACCCTGCCAGTCTTGCGGCTCGAAGGGTTTATCATCTAATAGGTGATCAAACTCACTCAGAAGATCATCGAGCTTGCCTTTAAGCAACAGAGCTCGGTTGGTAGGAACTAGCTTATTACCATCACGAACGAGCAAAGGGTCACCACACAAATCTCTCAGCTGCGCAAGTTGGCGACTCACAGCTGACTGTGTAATGTGCAGGCGCTGGGCGGCTCGGCTTACATGGCACTCTTCAAGAAGCACATGCAGCGAGCGCAACAAATTTAGATTGATATTACCTAACATGGACAACCTTAACGCACGACTTAACGTTGACTTTCGATAGATTAAAAGACAAATTTTGCTTATTAAAAAACTCAGTTAAAACCGTATAAGTCATCAAGTGACGAAGGTCTGAGTAGCCCTGAAACTGATCGCGAATTTGATTCAAACGTTCCATGCTTGTGATGACTTCCATTGTCGTTCTATTTATCCCTACTAATTTGACACAATTTCCCTCGATAGAACAGCAGACACTTTAACGCTTAACTGGATAAATACCGTTAAAATGGCAGTATCTTAAGACGTTTTGCTAGCTGCATTATTAGTAGCGACACTGTATGCTTTCAATCACAATTAGGAATAAGCACTGAACGCACCTTTTTTTTGCATAACCCTCTCTTAGCAAAAGAAATGTCGTATCAGCAAGGAAAGCGAATGGCGCAACTCAAACAAGAAATCACGCTCACTTCAGGAATCGGGCAACTCTCGACGACATTATTAGGCACAGGGCTATTCATGATCCCCGCTATTGCTGCAGGTATAGCGGGTCAGTTATCACTACTAGCATGGTTAGTGCTGTTTATCGCCATTTGCCCGGTCGCCCTAACCTTCGCCGCATTGGGAAAACGCTACCCTAATGCAGGAGGCACCGCCTACTTTGTACGCCAAGCGTTCAGCGAGCGATTGGAAACAAGCGTGGCATGGTTGTTTGTGAGTGTTATTCCTGTTGGCATTCCAGCTGCAATTGCATTAGCGGGAGGCTTCGCTCAACAGCTGTTACCCGTACCTTTCGACACACCGCTTGGTGCTCAGTCCTTAACTGTAGCTCTGCTTATTGCCGTCAACTTGATGGGCAGTAAGTCTTCTGGTCGTCTGCAAACGGTTATTGCCTTGTCGATCTTTACGTTAGTTAGCGCTTTTGTTTGGAAAGCTGATATCACAATTGCAGATGTCACGATTCCCGCTATCTCATACGATTCTATGTGGTCTATTGGGGCTGCATTAGCGGTTATGTTTTGGTGTTTTGTGGGGATAGAAGCTTTTGCTCACATGGGAGAGGAGTTTAAGAATCCACAGCGCGACTTTCCAATCGCCATCATTGCAGGGTGTTTCGTCGCAGGCTTGGTGTATTGGGCTTGTTCAGTGGTTATTCTCAAGCTTGGGGCGTATGGTTCTTCTGAATTTGATGCCGCTTCTATCCCTTGGGTAACTGAACAACTGTTTGGCAATGGCTTCAAAACGGTCATCAGCGTGCTTGGTTTCTTTGCTTGTTTTGCGAGCCTAAACCTTTATACCCAAAGCTTGTCTCGCATGATCTGGGCCCAAGCCCGCCAACATAGCCCAACCCGTAAAATGGCCCAGCTCAACAACCGTGGTGTACCACTCTACCCAACTTTAGCGATTGGCTTCATCGCGCTTGTTTCGTGTGTAATTGGTGAGCTGTCTAGCTTGGATCTCGAATTCTTTCTCAAACTCGCCAATAGTATTTTTGTTCTGGTTTATATGCTCGCGATGTTAGCGGCTTGTCGCTTATTAACCGGAACATCGAGATACACGGCCATGGTTGCTCTCGTTATTTGCACCCTGGTTTTTATCTGCTTAGGTTGGTCAATGCTCTATGCGATTATTATTTTCGTGACACTGTCACTCCCATGGCGCAAATGGTCAGGCAAACCAAGGGTTTCTATCGACAAGTTGTAAGATAAAGCCCGCAACAACTCTTGGTAAAGCCGAGCTACGACCCATCAAATTCACAGCACTAATGCTCAAAACCAGAGACTATTGATAAAAATGCCGAGCGATCACTTTGATCTTCGGCTTTATGTCAGCCAAACGTATATTTCCAAACCCCAGCACCGCCCCACTCCAATCACGATCATCACTTGATCCATATTCATAAAAATCAAACGGGCGAATGATGATATTTTCAAGCTCTGCTCTGCGACTCCACTCATGTTCAGATATACCTTGATACCACTTCACGGTCACATGTAACCCCGCCGCTTGACTGATCACTTCAAGATCGCCATGAAATTCACTTTCAATCGCTTCTATCACCTCTTCATACTTAAGTTTGTATGACCGACGCATCTTTCTGATATGACGTAGTAAGTCACCCTCTTGGACAAAGTCAGCCAGTGCTTCTTGTGTATGGGACGCCGTGTCTCCAGTGAGCGCGTCTTTAATTTCAAGACACTGCGCCACCAGACTTTCTGGCACCACTAAATAACCTAATCGAAGGCCATTGAACATCACCTTACTCAGGGAACCGACATAGATGATACGATCATCGAACCCCAACTTACCCGCTAAACCTTGCATGCTGGTATAAGGGCGATGAGCAAACTGAAACTCACTGTCGTAGTCATCTTCAATAATCCATGACTGATGTTGATTGGCCCAATCGATCAGTTTAAGGCGTTGCTCAGTATTTAAAGTCGTGCCCATTGGGTATTGGTTACTCGGCGTGACATACAGAGCCTTAGCATTACTGGACAATACTTTTTCAATATCTAGCCCAACCTTTTCACGCACACTCACACCATCCAGCTCTAGTCTCAACAGATCGATAATTTTATGCACTTGTCGATAACCGGGTTCTTCCACAAGGATTTTGTCGCCCATCGCTAACGTCGCCATTAATCCGATTGAGATGGCTTGCTGCGCACCTGCGGTAATGATGATTCTGTCTGCACTACATTTAACCGAGCGACTGCTTGCAAGATACCCGCTCAACGCTTCCCTCAAGGCTAAGCTTCCCTGAACCTCTTGATTGCCCGCAATGTTCTGACGTGTAGAGTGGCGTTGCAGCAACCTCTGCCATTTCGCAAAAGGGAACGCATCTAAGTCAGGAACTCCGGGGGCAAAGCTGCGGTTAATGTCGTTAGGTGTCGCTATGTTTGTACTCGGTTGACTGACTGTTTGTTTGACCTTCGGATCCTGAACACTGTTTGACTTAGACAAACTTAGAAAGTGTTCTGGTTGTTCAACCGAGACATAAAACCCTGAGCCTTGCTTACTCTCGATATAGCCTTCAGTGACCAGTTGTTCATACGCATAGATCACAGTATTCCGACTCACCGATAACTCGAAGGCCAACTTACGTGTTGAAGGTAACTTACAACCCTTGCTCCATAAATCGTGAACGATCTTCTCTCTTATCGCGTGGAACAAGGCGGTTTGACGCGTGTCGTGTTGTTCGTCTAACTGTAGATCACCAACATCGATAGGCTGCATAACTGGATCCAAATAGTGTTTAAAAGTGGCTCTATTTAATAGACCAGTTAATCGCTACATTAATCAAAAAGCAATGATTAAGGAGCGATTATGTTATCTAACACGAAAAGAACCACGATTAAAAAAGGGGCTCACAAAGCCGTATTTGAACAAGAGAAGCTGCACCAAATTATTGATGAGAGCTTAATCGCACACATTGCATTGCAAGGCGAACAAGGCCCAATGGTTATCCCGATGCTCGCATGGCGAGTGGATGACATGGTCTACATTCATGGGGCTAAAAACAGTCGCCTACTAAAAGGGTTAAAGAAAAGAGAACCAACCTGCTTAACGTTCACTTTATTTGATGGTTGGGTGTTGGCTCGTTCGGCATTTCATCACAGTGCACATTATCGTTCTGCAGTGGTATTGGGGTCGTTTTCAGTCATCGATGACAACCAAGAAAAAGATCGCTTGTTGAACATCTTCATTGAGCAGATTGCACCGGGTAGAACCAATGAAGTTAGGCTGAGTAATGAAAAAGAACTCACAGCAACCGAGTTGTTGGCGATACCGTTAACCGAAGCATCGGTAAAAATTGGTAAGCACGGTGTGAATGATGACAGCACCGATATGGATATCCCCGTTTGGGCGGGTGTATTGCCCTACCGAACCGTTGTCGGCCCACTAGAAACAGTGCCAGAACAGGAAGGACTCATTGAAAAGCCAGATTACCAACAAGCCTATGGTGAACGTTGGTATCAGGATGCTCCCTCACGATAGTGAACTTAACAACATGACATATAGCTAATGTCATAAAATGGGTTGTGCAGACATATAACATGACTGAAAATTAGTTGCTTTACAGGCCGATTTTTAAGCGCTCGACAGATTGCTTAGGTGTTAGGCCACGATGCTTTTTAAACATTCGACTCACAAAATTTATCAAACGAAACAAAGCTCGTGTGTGATATCAATTCATCCGGGCTTTGTCGTATGTAGCTATTGAACTTCTTAGCTTCACGACTTCTCGGGCCTGGCTCTATTATTTTAGCCTCAGGAAAAGTCAACACAAGCCAGATCACTCAAACACTTTATATAACTTCCCTTTTTCACTCTTCCTAATCATCAAACCACTATAAATTCGCAAATCGCAATTGCAAAATACAAGTACAAAATCCTAAAACGCGAATTAAACGCCTAAATACGCACCGAATTGCTATTAAACAACCTATATTCGAGGTTTTAAAAGTTGGCACGCTACCTGCAAAGTATTTATTGACCCTTCTTAAGCCGAGGGTCACCTAGCCAACTGACGTTGTTAGTGAACCTATTCTTGTTCACAAAATATATAAGCCAATCGCGGTTATTGCGATTGGCTATTTTTTTGCCTGTCTTTTGGCTAGCCACACACCTCTCGATACAGACACCCATTCAATCGCATAATAATCAACATTCATGACTACTTCAGTATCGAAGAAGGTAAGCTAGGTAACCTACTGATTCTTCCCGCTGATAATGGTTTTGATGCTGTGCATCGCCAAGCGCCAGCTCAAGACTCAGTGCGGCATGGCAAAGCGCTCGCAGAGAATCAACTAGCTAAAACAAAAATTAACTTATCTCAAACGGAAGATATAAACTTTAAACGCTAACATCGTCTATAATAAATTATGAAAGGAGGCTGAGATCCTTCCTTCTGTTATGTTAAGCGAATTGACAAAGCCATCACTAAATTAGTGTATACGTTCGACTGCGCACGATATGACAAAAAACACGGATTTTTCAATCAATGAGTGTACATCTCGAAAGACTGTGTTAACATGCACTCGCCCTGTTATACGGAGTTATTTAAGTTAGATGAAAGTAAAATTAACAAGTAAAATCGTCACCCGTTTTTGTAAGTAGTTTTTCCTTATTTCTTAGCAACATTAAATAATTCAATTATCAGCGCATTGCAGTAATGCAATCAACAATTTAGAAAATTTATGAATAAGGGACAAATTATGTCTAACACAAATACTGGCACTGTAAAATGGTTTAACGAAGAGAAAGGTTTCGGCTTCATTTCTCAAGACAACGGCGGCGCTGACGTATTCGTACACTTCCGTGCTATCGTTTCTGAAGGCTTCAAAACTCTGAAAGAAGGCCAAAAGGTTTCTTTCGAAGTTGAAAACGGTCAAAAAGGCCTACAAGCAGCAAACGTTGTTGCTCAATAATAAGCTTTTAGCTTAAAAGAATTCTAAAGCGCTGATTTTTATCGGCGCTTTTTACTATCTACCCAAAAACATTTTCCTACCCTACTCTAGATCTTACACTTAAGTCAGAGTAAACCAATCACAGATCTGCTTTCAATTTACCCTTACTAGTATGTAAATCTATTCTGTTACTCCAGTTTCAACACCATTCATTTTTACTGAAAAACTTCATACCAAAACCAATCTTTGTTACAAAATAAGTAACCAAAAATATGGTTAAAGAACAATCCATTAGATGACCTTTATCAATACTCAACCGATATTCATAATAAAAAGTAGTGATTTATCCAACCCTCATCTATTAATCATATAATTTTTGCAGCAAAAATCTTCGAAATCCGCTAACCTTGTCCACAAGTGGCTTTAGTTGGTTTGGTATCTGCAGTAAAAATAATGAAAAAAGATGAATTTCAGAAATCCACCGCTAATCTAAAAAAAGCGGTGCCTCTTATGATGAAGAATAGGGTGTCTACAACACCTGCAAATTATGCACTTTGGTACACCTATGTTGACAACGCGATCCCGCAGTTGAATCAAGATATGGATGGTATTTTAGAACACTACGGTATTTGTCCTCCAGCTGTTGGTGAGCAGCTTTACAACAGCTATGTTGCGAGAAAATCCGAAACTAATATCAGTGACCTACGAGCTAACTTAGAACTGTTAGTTTCTGAAGTTTCGAACTCGATGAACGATACTTTAACTGATACCTCTGCGTTCTCTGACATGATTGATAAAAGCTTCGAAGATTTGGCTCGCGTTGATAATGAAAGCTTATCTATTGATGAAGTCATGTCTTTGGTTCGCCAGCTTGTTTCTGAGTCTCGTCATATTCGTCACTCGACCCAGTTTCTAAACTCTCAGCTGAATTCTGCAACGTCAGAGATTACCAAGCTAAAAACCCAACTGGTAGAAGTACAAAAAGACGCACTCTTTGATAGCACAACGACTCTGTATAACCGCCGCTCTTTCGACCGTGATATGGAAACCTTGTGTGAAGCCAACCAATCTCTGTGTTTGATTCTTCTCGACATCGACCACTTTAAAAATTTCAACGATACCTATGGCCACTTATTTGGTGATATGGTTCTAAAAGGGATTGCTCGTAAACTGAAGTTAAGCTGTCGAGAGGGCATTTCTGCCTATCGTTTTGGTGGTGAAGAGTTCGCACTCATTGTGCCAAACAAATCTTTACGTATTACTCGTCAACTTGCTGATACTATCCGTCGCTCTCTAGAAAAGATGTCGATTAAAGATCGTCGCAGTGGTGAGCAAGTCGGTAATATCACCGCATCGTTTGGTGTTGCTGAACTTGAACTTGGTGAATCCTCTCAGTCACTGATCGAACGTACTGATAAGCTACTTTACGAAGCGAAATCACTTGGCCGTAACCGAGTCATGCCTGTGTAAGGTTTCACTTGCTCTACACAAACTAGAACAAGTGAAGGATTAAGCGAAATGCGTTCGAAAAAGCCTCAAAGACTATCTAACACGTTAATTCTTTGAGGTTTTTTCTTAGGCTATATGTATTGTTCTCTATGCTTAGAGTGTGCCATTAGATTTGAAAGCAGTAATTCAGGCAGTAGTCTTCACCACTCTTTGCTCTGAACTCTTTATCTTCGCTGCATGCCTTTGGCTTACCTTTTGCGTCACCTTGAATCAAACTGATCCAATGACGCATTGCTGCAATAGTCTCTTCGCACATTGTGGTCGTTGCTTCCATTGACGAGTGACCGAACGTGGTACATGATTCCAACTGAATATCATCGATTTCCACCAATTCAATACAACCTGTTCCTTTATGACATCCAAACATTACCTCTAGGTGGCTTCCACTGCCATCTCGGAACAAAATAGAGTCCGGGTCATTCTTCTCACCCATATACGCTACAAATTGTTTAGGGTGCTTTAGGCCGCTGTGCTGACCGTCTTTAAAGTAAGCCATGATATGACGGTAGTCGACTACATAGCTGGTTACGTCTTGATGTGAGCCCTTCTCTAGTGGGAATAGTCGATCAAGCAGCTGCTTTGCTCTCACTTGCTTCTCAGTTTGCTGGTTTGCACTGATTGTCTCCACGGCAAAGACAGCTTCAGCGATAAATGGCTTTGATTGTTTTTGGATTTCTGTTTTATCGAATGTAAGCATATTCATAGTCTTTCCCTCTTGACCAGTCCGGTGATAACCACCGATTCCTAACGCAAAAATGTGTCCTAGAGCAATTATTCAAAACTAACGTTTAATTTATTTGTCATTTTGTGAATTGCTTAGTTTGTAGACTAGCGCTTTTTTACATACAATTTCACAACAAAAATTTTACAATGTGAATTTTACAAATATGGCCTTGTCAAAAAGTTTAGTTCGTCAGTCACATTTCCTAGGTACAAAAATACGTAACCTAAGAAAACGTAACCATTTAACGATGGAAGACCTGTCTGCGCGTTGTATTAGAATCAACCCAGAATACGCCCCTTCCGTTTCTTATCTGTCAATGATTGAACGTGGAAAGCGGGTGCCAAGTATCGACATGCTGGAAGTGATCGCTCAGGTCTTCCAGAAGAACCCTACGTGGTTTCTCGACGACGAATCAGAGCAACAAGCCATAGCACCAGATAAGGGGAATCGTGGTGGGATAAGTGGTATGGCGCTTGAGCCTAGTTTCCTTTTTTCCAACGACATTCTACAAATTGCAATACCTGAGATGCTGTCACAAACAGGGATCTCAGGACGCCAGTTTGCACACCTATTGATTCGAGCACACCAAGAAAGCAACCAGAATCATTTCCCAGACCTTGAGCGTGCGGCAGAGGAAGTTGGCTTAAAGCGCCTTAACCTGAGCGTAGAAGACTTGATAGACATCGCAAGAAGCCTTGGAATCAACATCCGCTGGGTTACGCGCACACCGCAAGACGTAGTCGATGAGCTCGGCATAAATGCCAAACAACTGGTCACCTCTTTTTTTGAACCTCCAGGTACTATCTTCTTAAACGAGATTCTTAAAGAGTATCCAACTCGACTGAAATACGACCTCTCGGTATATATCGGCCATTGCATTCTGCATAGCAAGGAAGGTCTTAAGAGTGTGTTGTCGGTTGGTAACAACAACACATGGGACGACAATCAGGTATCAGGATCTTCACAGCTCAACTCCCAAGATATTCTTCAAGCATGGCGAGACTTTGAATCCAGCTTCTTTGCTGGCGCGCTGCTGTGTCCGAAAGTCCCGTTTAGACAGTTACTCGACCGCACGGGTTACGAAATCGACGTTCACAAAAGAGCAGGGGTTTCCCCCTCTGTGGCGATGCGCCGAATGACGGTAGTATCGCCCTACCCTCACTGGCACTACTTTGATGCTTATGGGCCGGGGAAACTCAAAGCGGTATACCGCGGGAACGGGATTCCACTGCCTTGGGGAAATATGAGAACGGTCGCAGATCCATGTCAACATTGGGCCGTGTTCCGTAGATTATCAGAGCCTCGAGCAGGGAGTTCGGCTCAAATCTCTATTTTAAACGTAGGCGATGAACCAAGAATCTACTGCTGTGAATCCATCAATATGACGGATCCTGCGGGTAACAATCGTGTGTTGTGTGCAGGCATTGACCTCAACCCTGCGATTGATGCTCAAGGCGGTAATTCAAGAGAGATAGCAGAGCAACTTAAAACTTCATGCGTCAACAATGGCGGCTCTGTGACTATCCCACGTAACATCAAAAAAGATCTCACGACAATAGCCAAGATTCTAAATATAAATTGGATTGAACGCGGGATCGAGGCGGAGGCTAGGCTTATTTGTTCCCGAGGTGGAGAGTGCCCTCGCCAACCAAGTTGTTATTCGAAATGTGGTGAGTGATAGCAGTACGAGAACTATAGGTAATTTGTCTTGCTCTGCTTAAAGTAGATTAACTTAGCTTAGTAGCGACGATGAATAAAAATCAGGCCCCAAGCCGAACCTAAAATTCAGGCAAAAAAAAACCAATCACAAAAGGGTGATTGGTCATATATTTTGTGTGAACAATAAAGGTTCACTAACAACGTCAGTTGGCTAGGTGACCCTCGGCTTAAGAAGGGTCACTAATATTAATGCAGTATGTGTGCCAACTTTAAAACCATGCATTTTCTACGCATCTGAACACGTATTAACCGTAATTCACTGTTCGTTTTGCAAGCTGGGATTGCAAATTGCAAATAACAACAAAACGCTAGTGACTTCGTTATTAATAGACAAAAATTAACATGATATTAATACTTTCGATTTCAGATTAAATATGTTTTTAACCTAGTAATTCTTGAATATAGCCATATGACGCCCACAAAAAACGCGAATATTGAAATTCAATATTCGCGCTTCATTAGGTTGGTTACAAGCTTGCTATATCAAAAAAGTGGCGTTCTTAAAACACCCTTCCTGTATTCAGCTCAACTCGAATTTATTTTTGAGTCGGAATCTATTTTTGAGCCGATGGCTTAGAGCGATTTATAGATGGCTTGCTACCAGACGGTTTATTCACTGACGACTTAGAAGTTGGTTTATTTGATGAACGTCCAGAACCATAGCTCGCACCATCACCTGATTTCTTAGGTTTAACAGCACCGTTTTGAGTGCTTGAGTTAGTATTTTTCTCAGAGCTTCTGCCAGCATTACCACGCTTAAAGTTATTGCCATTGTTTCTTACTGATTTATCATTAGCTGCAGTCGCTGAGTTACTATCTAGCGCTTTCTTAGCTGTGTTTGGCTTACGCTTTGGCGCAGATCCAGAACCCGGCACGTGGCGCTTGTTTTTGCTCGCTGGCTTATGTCCACGAGCATTCTCACCAGAACGTTGACCATCAGAGTGTTCACGAGGCTTCTTCGGTTTCTTAGGCTTGATAGGGCGCGCATCTAATCGAGATTCAGGTAACTTGTTTACAGGCGAGAAGCCTTCAAGTTCACGACGCTCTAGCACTTGCTGAATAAGACGCTCAATACCGAACAGTTCGCCCACTTCATCTGCACAAACGAGTGAAATAGCTTTACCTACTTCACCAGCACGGCCAGTACGACCGATACGGTGTACATAGTCTTCAGATACATGTGGAAGATCGAAGTTAACGACTTGAGGAAGTTGCGGGATATCAATACCTCGCGCCGCGATATCAGTCGCGACTAATACCCGTACCTTGCCAGTTTTAAAGTTTTCTAAGGCTTTAGTACGAGCACCCTGGCTCTTATTACCATGGATAGGAGCCGCTGTAATGTCCTGTTCTTCTAAAAAGCGAGCCAGTTTGTTGGCACCGTGCTTAGTTTTGCTAAATACCAACACTTGGCGCCAATCATTATCCTTGATTAGCTTCGCTAGCATTGGGCCTTTCTTCTTTTTATCTACTGGGTAAATACTTTGCTCAACGGTTTTCGCGGTTGAGTTCGCAGGGCTTACCGAAATTTCAACTGGGTTATTTACTAAGCCTTTAGCCAAGCCACGAATATCGTCAGAGAACGTTGCTGAGAACAGTAGGTTCTGACGTTTCTTAGGCAAGAAAGCTAAGATCTTACGGATATCTCGAATGAAACCCATGTCTAGCATGCGGTCAGCTTCATCTAACACAAGAATCTCTAACTGATCAAAGCGCACTGCATTTTGGTTATATAAATCAAGCAGACGCCCCGGTGTTGCCACCAGCACATCACTGCCTTTACGCAGTTTTTGCATCTGAGGGTTGATTTTTACGCCACCAAATACAACGGTAGAAGTAAGAGGTAAGTTAATACCATACTTAACTACGCTGCCATTCACTTGTGCAGCAAGTTCACGAGTTGGCGTTAGCACGAGCGCACGAACTTGGTTCTGACGAACGCGTTGACCTTTTGATAGAATTTCAAGAATAGGTAGCGTGAAGCCAGCAGTTTTACCTGTACCTGTTTGAGCAGCGGCCATTACATCTTTGCCCTTTAGGACAGCTGGTATCGCTTTCTCTTGGATTGGTGATGGCTTATCGTAACCTTGTGCTTCAATTGCTTTAAGAATCGGTTCAGAAAGGCCAAGGGAGGTAAAACTCATAGATTATTTTCTCAGTTGAATAACATTTAATATGAGCAACGTAATAGAAAGAAATCGTTGCTACAGCTTTTGCTTATCAATTAGATTGATAGAAGCAAAACGCGGTATTCTGAGGCTTTTCCCCACATTCAGCAACTAAATTCTAATAACAGCTCAGATTCAACCTAGATAACTTGTCGCTTCTGCTCATACATTTTTTCATCAGCCGCTTTCAAAAGAGCATCGACATCATTGTAGTTACTATTATGAATAACCCAACCTACGCTGATCCGAAGATAAATAGAGTGCGTCTCATAGATGACAGGAGGCGTACAAATTGCCCTTCGAAGCTTTGTAACAATCGACGAAACGTGTTCATCATCGATAATACGCGGTAGCAAAACTAAGAACTCATCCCCGCCGATCCTTGCGACAATGTCTGAGACACGTAATTCACTTTTGATACGCTTAGCACACTCGATCAATACCTGATCGCCTGCCGCGTGACCATAAGTGTCGTTGATTGCTTTAAACCCATCGAGGTCGATATTTACAACAGCAAAGGTTCTTGCTCTCTGTTTTTGAGTGGTTTTGAAGGCCTGCTTGAGGCTATACATGAAGTATCGACGATTCGGTAACATCGTTAACTCATCATGCATAGAGCGGCTATCTGCAATGCGGTAAAGGCGATAAATAGTAAAGAAGGCAAACGCCAGCACTAATATTATGGAGTAACCCACCAGCCTTACCGCTTGAACTCGATACCAAGGCACGTCCATCAATACATGCTCACTACCGGAGAGAGCAAGGTACCAACCACCGTAAGGAAAGCTCACCTGCTCGGTGGCAAACGCATTATCGAACACATCCTGGGTACCATAAAAGACTGGGCCATCTTTCCCCGAACTGTTAGCACCGCGAATCGCGAGTTCGTACTTGTTCTCGATTTTCCCAATTCCGACATCTTCAAACAGCTCATCTAAGCCAATAACAGCACTGGATACACCCCAATAGTCTTGATTAAAAGGTGGATCTCGAAAGATCGGAGTTCGCGTAATGAGGGCTTGACCACCTTGAAACAATTCAAAAGGCCCAGCAATAAAAGTGTTACCGAGATTACGGGCTATCTCAACAGACTCCCATTGGTTGGGATAATCGCGATAATTAATACCAAGAATCTGCTCATTGCCTTCCATAGGGTAAACAAAGTTTAGAATGTCGTCTTTGGCGAGCCCAATAAGTCGAATATGGAAGCCATCTTGAATGATATTCTCAGCAATCTTGTCCCAATTCTTCACCTCACCATCAGGGTTGATGGTCACTAAGGTCGAGAAATTGTTGAGGATATACATATCTGACACGATCGCGGCTTCGATCCGAGAACGAATAATGGATAATTGTTTTTTTCCCTCAGAATACGATTCATTTTTAAGAAAAGTTAATTGCTTAGCGTGAAAGAACTCAATCGCGCTCACTATCGCAAGGAAAAAAAGAAAAGATACAACCTTAGCAGACCACTGCTTGCTAGAACCACTTGGCATTTACGAACCTCTAACACTTTTGTTCTATATACTGCCTTATAACGGCTCATTTCTGGCTTATTGCTCCAGTATGCCGCTAAGTCACTAAAAATCTATACTAACGTCTACTATCTATCAAATATTGTGCCATTCATCACTTCAGGTCTGTTGGTTATACTAATTGCTTAATCAAAAAGGGGTAGTGAACCTTATAAAGCTTACATTGTATTGACTCAAACCTTACATTAAAGGATTCATCGATGTTATTTTACATAGACTATTAATCAGCTTGGTACCTCACGACATGAAGCTAAAAACGATTACACTGTGCACATTACTATCGGCCTCAGTTACGGTCGCGGTTCACGCACAAGAGAACGCTCTGGCAACAAATGTACCGAGTATTCAAACCCAAGCAGATTCTCTCAACTCTCATGAACAAGCTTTCAAACAATCTGCAGACCTCATTCGTACGACCTACGAAAGCCAGCTTTACACTCTGCCTGCATTCAAAGAAGGTCATTACGGGCTGCGCATGTATCGCCAAACATTAGACGATAAGTATTCTGCTGCGGTATGGAGTGACATGGCGCGAGTGGCAAGCAAGCTCAGTACCCTGTCTAATGACGTTCATACCATGGAACAAATCGTACTTTACTCAGAGAAGCGCGTTGCTTCTTATGTTGGCGATAACGATGAGCGCAGTGTTCGACGTTACAACGTAACCCAACATATGCCCGAGTACCTATATCTTGGTGTGGACCTTCTCGGCTCTATGGCACGTGCAAATGAGTACGGTTTAGAACACAAAAACGATGCCAAGCTGCGCGAAATCATTCGTCGCTATGACTTCTCACGATACGTGACCAATGAAGACATGGTGAAAGCGTGGGCTGCTCAATTAGCGAATCAGGTTTACTGGTTGCGTCAACTGGGTGAGCAGGATGTCGTTGATAAATTCGTCGACACGTTCAAAAAAGCGTACCCAGACGACAAAGACAAGAAGCTTTCAAGCCAGCAATACGGTAATAAGATCTATGGTATGACACACGTCATCTTTGGTGACTCCGAGTACTATCAGCATCAAGTAAGCGAACAAGATCATCAATGGATCTACGATTACTTCAGAGAAAACATCGATACGATTCTGCTGCGTGCGAAAGAAGATGTGATTGCTGAGGTTGGATTAACCTTCTTATTAGCAGGTTTAGAAGATGACCCAGTTGTAGAGAAAACTCGACTCGCGATTCAAGCTTCAATCGATGAGAAACAAGGCATGATCCCTTCAATTACCGGCGATTTTGACCTTGAGTACGGTGAACACCGCAACGTGCTAGCAATCATGCTACTCGATTGGCAGCAAGTGAATGAAGCGCCGACCTATGAAGGCAACCCTAAGGTGTTTACTACGATTCCGTATGGGTTAGTAGAAAGCAGCCATTAAGTAAATAGAAACTCCAAGGTTTATCTACAGAATCTAAAAAGCCGCATACCTTTCGAGGCCTGCGGCTTATTTGTGTCTGTTGCATCAACATAGAATAAAAACCAAGAATAGCCGTTTATCGGGCTTCAGAGGCGACTTTGTTTATCACTATCGTGAAATCCCCTTCGGCATAGCCTTCTATCAAGGAAACATCATCACACAGCGTTTTACAGAAGCGATAGACACCTTGAGGGTGATAACTCATCAGGGTATTGCGCGAAGGATATTGGCTTGAATTGAGCAGATTAAAAATCACGGTCTGATTCGCTAGCCCAAACATACGAGTAATCATATTCGTCAGATAGTCGGAATCGCGAGAGATATAATTCAATGAGCCACTGGCGATAACCACATCGTGCGCTTCTAGGTTCATCTTACTCATGTCACCCGCGATGAACTGACAGCAAGCTTCGGTGTAATTTTGCTTAGCCTTTTTAAGAAAATCGGCGTGTTGGTCAACGCCTGTGTACGATTGGATACGATAGATATTGTTGAGCAGTTCAAACAACTCCCCATAACCACAACCCATATCCAAAACACTCTTCTTATCAAAGTCGGCCGAGCGTGCGATGACTTCGAAGCGACATAATTGGCTCTCTTCACTCGTCCAGCCTAAGGACTTTGCCTTGTCCCCTTGCCAACGATTGGTTTGCTTTCGGTGATACCAGTACACCTTAAAACGGTCGCGCCAGTGCATTCAAATCAGTCCCACGTCAGTGAACATCCGCATACCTTAATGATATTAAGCTTTAGAACTTGAAAAGAAGAGTCCACCGATTTTATAACCAATTGCATAGCAAACCACGGCAATAGTCACAAACACCAATGCCGAGAAAAAATACGCCACCGACGCCGCAACGCCAATGCCCCACACGACGCTAAACACCAAACCGAGATAAGCCTCTTGCGGCCACTGAGAAATAGGAAACTGAGTACCACCGGCAATGAGATAAACCATCGCAAACAAGCCGATAAAGGCGGTGATAAGACCAATGAGAACGCGCATGTTCATGGGAAGACCTTTGATTTATTGAACCTGGTTGCCATTATTCTTCGTCGAAAGCGGATCTGCTTAGTCGAAACCGAATGATATTCAAGTATATAGGATAAGAGAGACTTGCTCTATTACTCTTCCGAGTGAACCTTATACACTGCAGAGCAATGAAAGTGGTAGTTTGAATCTGAATCAACTTAACGAGCAGGCACAAAAAAGCGGACACTCTTCTTACGTTAACTCCGTTAGCAAGGTATCCGCTTTTACTGAATCTAGCTTAAAGCAGGATGAAAATACCCGCTAAACATGCACTCATCAGGTTTGCTAGCGTACCAGCAACTACCGCTTTCAAACCTAGATTAGCTACTTCAGCACGACGCTCTGGCGCCATCACACCGATAGAACCCAGCTGAATCGCGATAGAGCCAATGTTAGCGAAGCCACACAGAGCAAATGTCACAATCACTTGGCTGTGTTCAGATAACAGCGCTTTGTTCTCAATGAAGTCGATGAAAGCAACAAACTCGTTCATTACGACCTTCTGACCGATGTAAGAGCCCGCCATCAACACTTCATCACTCGGGATACCAATCAGCCATGCTAATGGAGAGAACAGGTAGCCGAAGATAGCTTGTAGAGTAATGCCCGCAAAACCGAACGTTTCACCTAGACTCTCTAGGCCAGTGTTTACCATGGCAATCACACTAACGAATGCAATCAACATAGTACCAACAGCCACTGCGACTTTCATACCATTCATCGCGCCGCTTGCCAATGCATCAATCACGTTGCTTTGGTCAGCTTTATCTAGCTCAATATGCTCGTAGTCACTGGGAATGTCGCGTTCAGGTACAATGATCTTCGCCATTAACAAACTGCCTGGAGCCGCCATAAAGCTTGCTGCGATAAGGTACTTAAGTTCAACGCCAAGGCCAGCGTAACCACCGAGAACACTACCCGCTACCGACGCCATACCGCCCGCCATAACAGCAAACAGCTCGGAACGAGTCATAGATTTTAAAAAAGGACGAATAAGAAGAGGAGACTCACCCTGAGAAAGGAAGATATTACCGGTTGCAACCAAAGATTCGGCTTTACTTGTGCCCAGCAGTTTTTGCACCGCTCCGCCCAAGATTTGAATCACTTTTTGCATGACGCCTAAGTAATAAAGTGCAGAGATTAAAGCACTAAAGAAAATGATGATTGGAAGTACGCGAACTGCGAAAATGAAGCCATCAGTAGCAAGGTCACCGAAAAGGAAAGCAATACCAGCGTCTGCAAAACCAAGTAGGCTTGAAACGCCATTACTTAGGCTTGTTAGCGCCAACTGTCCCCACGGAAAATACAATACTAAGGCAGCGAAACCGATTTGAAGTAACAATGCACGAGAGACCGTTTTCCAGTTAATCGCAGAACGACTTTCAGATAACAAGCACGCACAAGCAATCAGTGCAATCACACCGACAAAACCAAATAGAATATTCATAATGTGTCCTAGTAATCCTTATAGAGATAGCATGAGCCAAGCAAATGACATCAAAGGAGCAGGACAAAGAACCGCAAGCAACACGCTACGCGATGAAGGAGCTAACAGAGTTAGCGAATGTAACAACGAGTTGTTCATGTAAGAATCACCTTATACAAGCAGTGGAACGCAGCTGGTCCGGTCCGTGGGGTCATTCACATATCCATGTGACGGCTTGTATTGGCTAAGCACCGGCTTAAAACCGGAAGAGAAGTATAAACAGTTAAGTGAGACTTTCATCACATTTTTTAACGCAAACGTTCGCGCGGTTAAGAATCGTGCAAAACGGAGTGCTTATCGGAGAGATCTACCGGGACAGTTAAAAATAAGTTAACTAGATTTATGATTTAGCTAAAAAGCCACAGGACGTGGCTTTTCTAGAATAGGAGCGCCAGTAACTAGTTTAGTAAAGCACTTTTTACTTCAACATCTTGGAAGATTTCTTCAAAACGCTGTTTGTAGATAAGCTGCATCTCATTGATAATCGCGCCGCCATCCGGAACATCATTCTCACCTTGAAAGTTTTTACTCAGTAACTTCTTACCGGCTTCATCATAAATAATCACATTGACGTTGTACCAAGAGTTATCTGTGAACGCGTGGAAATCATACTTCCATTCATTCAAGACGAACATCATAGACTTATTGTCGAACGCTTTCATCTGCTCAACAACTTTAGTTATGTCTTCGTTTGGTGTCGTCTCGACTGAGTCCACCGTCACTTGCTGCTTCTTTAAGCCTGCAACGAGCCTATCCGTCAAAAACTGCGACATTGGTTGCTGAGTCGCCGTATTGTATGAATAAGGTATCCCCAATGAACTGCGAATGATTCCCTCAAACTTTGGTTCTTTATCTTGTTCTAAAACGTATGGACGTTTATCAATGACAGCAATAGTCAGCGCTTTTTCTTGTGGGACCATACTTAACAGTGGTGCGCTCTCTTCTGGAGTCAGTACCGTTGCACAACCTGAAAGCCCTAGCGCTACTGCAGCGAAGAACAAACTGACGAGTTTTTTCATTAGGTTTACCTATTTTATTATTTGAAGGTGGTGTTCTAACAAAAATCTAATTAATCATCAAACATTCGCTAAATCAATAAATTACATAACTCTCATTACATAAACCAACTCACATATTGGTAGGGTTATTATTGATAAAATTACTTATAAATTTAAAACGATGGTCAGTTGCAAAATAAATTTATTAAACAAATTCAATATGTCAACACTACTAGCACGTAATAAAATCGAAGCTAGCTATGTTGAAGCTATCAAGCAAAAGCACAAAGATATTGGCGCGTATTATGTTCTAGCCCCAAAGATTGCAATGCCTCATGCTCGTCCTGAAGATGGTGTGAACGAAGCATCACTGCAAGTGACGGTGTTTAAACACGGTGTTGATTTAGAGTCGGAAGACAACGGAGACGTTTACCTTTCAATTACTCTGGCGGCAATGGATTCAGACAGCCATATTCATACTATTATGGCGCTATCAGAGTTGTTCCAAAATGATGATGACATAGATGCCATTATCGCCGCGGAAACAGCGCAAGCGATCATCGAGATCTTAAAGCAATACTAATCTTGCACTATACATCCTGTTCCTTTGTCTAATAAGCCCCTATTAAAAAAGCGATAGCCTCGGCTATCGCTTTTCTGTTAATGGTGCTGAGTCATTTCCCATCGAGAATTATTTAAGGCATTTCCCCTGAAATACTCGCTAACGCTAAAACGCGTACATTCTTTTATATGTTGATAATTCAAAGCAGTATTCCGAATGTTTTTTTAGGCACTCAAACACTTCTCGATCCAATTTATGGTTTTCAACAAGGTCAGCCAACATGTTTAAAGACTCTTCTAATGTCATGCCCTGTCGGTAAGGACGAGACTGAGTTAGCGCTTGGAACACATCCACTACCGCAATAATCCGACTGGGTTGATCCAATTGTTCAGCTGTTTTCCCCATCGGATAACCAGAACCATCCAATCTTTCATGATGGTTTGATGCCCACTGACAGATCTGGGGCGAGCTAAATAATTCCTGTAACGCAAACCGAGTGTCCGTTGCATGTCGCTTGATACAACAATACTCTTCGTCTGTCAGCAAATCATATTTATGAAGAATCTCATTTGGTGTTTGCAGTTTACCTATATCGTGAACCAAACCTGCCAGATAAAGTTTTCGCTGAGTTGTGTGTGAGTAACCCAGTTGTTTTGCTAGATACTCAGAAAGCTGTCCGACTTTCAAAGAGTGCCTAAAGGTAAATGAACTCTTGGTATCAACGACATTGGCAATAAACTCAGCAAAGGCAACCGTCTCATTCAATGACATTTTCTGGGAGAAGAATGGCACGGGCTCAAAGTTATCTCTCATGTTTTCAATGTAAGGGATCTCCATCGAAAACCAGAAATCATCCAGATCGACCAACTCACACATGTGTTGTACAAGGTTGGTCTCGAACATCTCATCAGCTTGCTCGGTCAAACGCTCAATGATGATTGCCTTACCATCTGGGGTTAGGTTCCCATAACGATCAGAAGAGGTGATGCCGTAAAGGTAGTCCACCCTATCGGCCAGCATCACAATAGCGGCCAATTCCTTTTCTAACTCACTGATAGGCATCGCCTTAAGCTCAACCCAAGGAGTATGATGATAAAGCACCGGCTTAGCGAATATAGAAAGAACTGGGCACTCTTTTAGAATTTGATAACCCTTTTGGCAATGGTGGTAACTTGAGTCTGGCACGAAACCAGAGGTCAAACTGAGGTGTTCATCAATTTGCGATACGCCGCAGTCGTGAATTAACCCCAACGAGAATGCAAGTTGCGCCTGCTCCTCTTCCCACCCGACACTCAGAGCACATCGATACGCTATATAACCGACTCTTTGTCCATGATTTTTGCTTTCAAAACCGACGTTATCAAGCGCCTTAGCAATACCAAATAGAGCCTTCCTTAAGTCTACGGTTACGTCCTGGCAATGTTGATTCATTAATTAAGCCTAAGATTGTTATAGTTTTTATATATTTAATCTGTCAATACTAATGCATAGTTAATGATTATATACACAACTATTGTAAGGTTTAATGAGTTTCGTGATAGATTTAACGTATAACGAAAAATTCGTGCCACAATATATTGCATATTAAAAATAGGGCAAGATTACGAAGCCCCTTGCCCTGCAAGGACTTGAGAAAGGTA